>CANQSK010000013.1 GCA_947626475.1 uncultured Lachnospiraceae bacterium | reverse complement strand
GCGTATCGATCTCCACCCAGCCGTCATGGCAGATGGGCAGATACAGCTGGGAAATCTGGTAATTCTGGGGATTATCCGGATAGAAATAATTCTTCCGGTCAAATTTGCAGTACTGATTGATCCCGCAGTTGGTAGCCAGGCCTACTGCCAGGGCGTACTCTACCACCTGCTTGTTCAGCACCGGCAGAGAACCGGGCATTCCGGTGCAGACCGGGCAGGTATGGGTGTTGGGCGCTCCGCCGAACTCGGTGGAACAGCCGCAGAAAATCTTGGTTTTTGTGGCCAGTTCTACATGAACCTCCAGGCCGATGACTGTCTCATACTGTCTGCTCATGATTACCGGACCTCCTTTCCCACCGCCAGCCCAGGCGCCTGATAGCTTCTGCTCTGTTCATAGGCGTAGCCGGCGCGGATGATCTTCTTCTCCTGGAAACAGTCTCCGATCAGCTGCATTCCGATAGGAAGCCCTTTGGAATCCAGACCGCAGGGAACCGTCATTCCCGGCAGGCCGGCCAGATTCACGGAGATGGTATAAATGTCTCCCAGATACATTTTCAGCGGATCGCTTAAAGATTCCCCCAGCCTGGGCGCCGTGGACGGCGAAGCCGGAGCGAGAATCACGTCGTAAGCCTCAAAGGCCCTGTCAAAAGCCTTCTTGATCAAAGCTTTCGTTCTCAGGGCTTTCAGATAGTATGCGTCATAATAACCGGAGCTGAGAACAAAGGCTCCCAGCATAATCCGGCGCTTCACCTCCGGCCCGAAGCCCTCGGAACGGCTTTTTTTGTACATATCGTGAAGGCCCTCATACTCCTTTGCCCGCAGGCCGTATTTTACCCCGTCAAACCGGGACAGGTTGGAGCTGGCTTCCGCCGATGCGATCACATAGTAAGCCGGGATCGCGTACTTCACCAGGCTCAGATCAAACTCCTCGACAATGGCTCCCTTTTCTTTCAGGACCCCGGCGGCCGCCAGGATCGCCTGCTTCACTTCCTCGTCCAGGCCCTCTCCAAAATAATCTCTGGGGATGCCGATCCGCATTCCCGCCACGTCCTCCGTCAGGGCCGACGTAAAATCGCAGTCCTCCCTGGCAATGGATGTGCTGTCCTTTTTGTCATAAGAGGCGATGGTCTCAAGAATAGCGGCGCAGTCGGTCACGTCCTTCGCGATCGGCCCAATCTGATCCAGAGAGGAGCCGTAAGCGATAAGCCCGTACCGGGAAACCGTGCCGTAGGTAGGCTTAAGCCCGGTAACGCCGCAGAAGGAGCTGGGCTGCCGGATGGAGCCGCCTGTGTCGGAACCGAGGGCACAGAAACACTCGTTGGCCGCCACCGCCGCGCAGGAACCGCCGGAAGAACCGCCGGGCACATGGTCCGTGTTCCAGGGATTTCTGGTGACCCCGCAGGCCGAGGTCTCCGTGGTGCTGCCCATGGCAAACTCATCCATGTTGGTCTTGCCAAGAATCACAGCCCCGGCCTTCTCCAGGTTTTTCACGGCCTCCGCCGTGTAGGTCGGTATAAAATTATACAGGATCCAGGAACTGCAGGTGGTGCGCATTCCCTCGGTGCACATATTGTCCTTAATGGCCACAGGCACGCCGGCCAGGGGGCCCTTCAGTTCGCCTGCGTCAATCTTTTTCTGAACCTCTTCCGCCCGTTTCAGGGCGCCTTCCCGGTCCACCGTCACATAAGCGCCCACGGCAGGCTCCAGGGCTTCTATCTGATCCAGGCAGGCGCGGGCGGCCTCCGCCGCGCCCACGTCTCCGGCCTTTATTCTTCTGCCGAGCTCCACGGCAGTCATCTCCAATATACTCACGTCCGTTCTCCTCTCCCATGCTGTTGTCTCTGATGCGTCCGGCTTTGGCACCGGCGTCACAGATATCTCCGCTTTATACATTCTTGCCCCAACGGCTTCGGTTCCCACGTCATTCTACGGTCTTGGGAACCTTGAAGGCGCCGTCCTTCTGCTCCGGAGCGTTTTTCAAAATGTTCTCTCTGTCGTCTCCGTTGGTAACCACGTCCTCCCGGAACACATTGTTCACCGCAAACACATGGGACATGGGCTCCACGCCGCTGGTATCCAGCTCGTTCAGCATATCAATGTAATCCAGCATCCGGCCCATATCCTTCTTGGCCTCTTCCTTCTCTTCCTCGGACAGATCCAGCTTTGCCAGAATCCCTACGTACTCAATGGTCTCATCACTGATTATGTTTGCCATCCTGCCTCTCTCCTTCCCAAAACTCAGTTCCTATGGCTCCAGACGGGTGACATCACGGGGGAACAAAGACGCTTCCCTGACGTTCTGCTCATCCAGAAGCCGCATGGTCAGTCTCTCCAGGCCAATGCCCAGACCGCCGTGAGGCGGCATGCCGTATTTAAAAATCATCAGATAAGATTCAATATCCGCCGGATCCATGCCCCGCTTCTCCATTTTTCCCAAAATCTCCCGGTAATCATGGATACGCTGACCGCCGGTGGTCACCTCAAGGCCCCGGAACAGCAGGTCAAAGCTCAGAGTAAACCTGGCGTCCGCCGGGTCGTCCATGGCGTAGAAGGGGCGCTTCTTGGACGGATAATGGGTCACAAACACAAAATCGCTGCCGTACTCTTCCTGGAAATACCGCCCGATCAGCAGCTCCTCCTCCGGTTCCAGATCAAAGGGATTGCGGATCTTCCGGTTGTATTTCTCCGCCACCAGCTCCTTGGCCTTATCAAACCGCACCGACGGGATCCGGCTCACGTCCGGCAGCTTCACCTCCAGCATCTCCAGCTCTTTCTTATACTCCCTGGCCAGAAGGTCCATGGTGTACTGCAGAAATCCGGTCTCCATGGCCATCACATCCTCGAAACTGTCAATGTATCCCATCTCAAAATCCAGGCTGACGTACTCGTTCAGATGGCGGGTTGTGTTGTGCTTCTCCGCCCGGAACACGGGAGCCACCTCAAACACCCGGTCGTAGACGCCCACCATGGTCTGTTTGTAGAACTGAGGACTCTGTCCCAGCTCCGCCTTCTTGTTAAAATAATCCAGCTTGAACACGTTGGAACCGCCCTCCGCGCCCCGGGCCACGATCTTCGGCGTGTGTACCTCCGTAAAACCCTGGCTCATGAGGAAATCCCGAAATCCCCGGACGATTCCCTCCTGAATCTTGAACTTGGCCCGCTCCGTCACATTTCTCAGAGACACCGGACGCAGGGCCAGCTTGGCCTCCAGAGAGGTGTTCAGCTTATATTTATTGACCGCCATGGGCAGAATCTCCGCCGGCTCCGACAGCACCTCCAGCTGTTCCAGATGAAGCTCAAAGCCAAAGGGCGCCCGCTCCTCCGTCACTACCCTGCCAACCACTTCCACTGCCGACTCTTCCTTCAGATCCTTCAGAGGAAATGCCAGCGCACCTTCCTCATAAACGCACTGGACCAGGCCCTCGGCTTTCCGCAGGATCACAAAGGCAACCTCGCCCATATCGCGTATGGTATGGACGGCGCCGCGCATTTTCACCGAGCTGCCCTCATAGCCGCCGTTTAAAACCGCCTTGATCGTCAAATCATCCTTCTGTCTCACTCCACTGATAAATTCCATGCTGACTCCTCCTTGCCTGAAATGGATTGATATTCCGGCGGCCGGCCCGGCGCCCGGCCGGAAACATTCCCGTTTCCCCAAACACAAGAACCCGCCCCGGAATACTATAAATATTCCGGGACGGGATATCATCATGAACGATTCCCGCGGTACCACCCGCATTGAGACACCGCCTAAAGTACCGGGCGGACATCTCCCCTCGTATGCACGTAACGTGTGCCAACGGATATGCCTACTGCTGTTTCGACATACCGGCTCCGGAGTGTTCCCTGTGCCGCTTCCCTCATGACGGCGCTCTCAGTCGGTGACGCCCTCTTCCTGTCAAGCTCCCTGGCAAGAGTCTCCTTCTCAGCCGTTGCTTATAAAAAATATGTTCTTATGATAACACACTTATTTTTCATTTTCAACGAAAATTTTCCACAAAATTATACCGGATGCAGAATAAAAATGCAGCAATATTTTAATGCGCTAGCGCGGCACAGCGTACCTCTCATAATAGAAGATATACTGCTGCATGACGCCGGCATAACCCTTATATTCTGAGAAAAACTTCTTCACCAGGAAGTCGCACTGCCTGGTCCGGGGCACCCTGTCCAGGACAGAAGGGCGGCAGCGGCAGGCATATTCTTTCATCAGAACCTTATGAATCCAGGTATCTACCGGGAACGCGCCGATGTGATGAAGCCCGAACAGGCAGACGCAGTTGGCCACCTTTCCTCCAATCCCATAAAACTGCTGAAGATAGGCGAACGCCGCGGGATAGTCGTAAGATTTCAGCTTCTCCAGATCCAAAGCGCCGGAGCACACATCCCGGCAGATCTGATATATGTACTTGGCCCTGTAACCTAATTTCAGCTGCTGCAGCTCCTCCAGGGCTGCGCGGGACAGCTGGCAGGGCGTGGGAAAGGCATAAAAATCGTTTCCGCCTGACGTGATCCGGCTCCCGTACCTCTCCGAAATCCCCTCCACCAGGGACCGGATGGCCGGTATGGTCTTCTGCTGGGAGATCACAAAGGTGATGATCATCTCCCAGACATCCTGCCGCAGAATCCGGATTCCGCTGCCAAAGGCCGCCGCCCTCTGAAGATAGGCATCCTTCCCGTCCACGGATTCCACAAATCTCCCGTAGTCCGTCTGCAGGTCAAAATAATTCTCCCAGTAGGGAAATTCCTCCTCCCCACAGAAGAAGGTTACTGTCTCTCCGGCCTGAGCAACCGTCAGAATGCGGGAACCGCTGATGACGCGGTAAGCGGAATGGGCCGCCTCCGCCGCACCATACCCTTCGCTGCCTCCCGGGCACGCAGCCGCCTTGGAAATCTCTTCCGCCGCATCGAATCCTTCGCTGCCTCTAGGGAACGCAACCGCCTTGGAAATCTCTTCCGCCGCACCGGAAATCTCTTCCACCGGAATCTCTGTCATTCGGAAGCACTGGCCGGACAGGGCGATCTGGCGAAGGTTAAATTGCCGCAGTTCTCTTATCACCATAGAAATGCCCCGCTTCTCCACTACTGTACCTTCCGGCCGGACGCCGCCTCGAAATGGTATTTTACAATACCCAGGTCCGTCTTCGTATAAAAGCCTCTGCCGTCTTTTTTGATCACCGGCTGCCCGTCCTTAATCCCCATCTTAAATTTCTGCTGGTTGACTGCCGTAGGCGCCAGCATGGCCGCCTCGGCGCCCTTCCGGAACCAGTCCGGCATGTTGCCTCCCGTCGCCATCAGAGCATCCAGGGACTTGCTTTTATGGGCAGCGCCCTGATTCTCCCCGTATCCGAGTGCAATCACCATGCACAGCTGCTCGCCGTCCGGAATCAGTTTCTTTACCATCTTCTTATTGAAAGTCAGCGCCGCCCAACAGGTATTCAGCCCCATCATCTGGGCCTCCAGCACCAGCTTCTCACCGTAATACCCGCAGGCTTCCTGGATATCCGTTCCCTCCGGTCCCGCCAGCACAATGTAATTCCTCACATTGCGGAAACTCCCGTAATGCGCCATCCGGCAGTCAAATCCTTCCGGGTCGTCATACCGGATAAAAATGTGCAGGCCGCTCTCCTTATTACACTCATCCGCCAGAGCCTGCAGCTTAAGCCTCTTCTCCTCCTCAACCGGCCGGTCCGTATAGGCCCGCACCGAATGACGCTCCTGAATCGCCTGAAAAACATCCATATCTAAATCCCCCTCTCTGATTTTAAACCTGATTCCTTCACAAACACATATTCCTTCTCACCGGACAGCCCCTCCGCAAACCGGTATCCCAGTCCGCGGAAATCTTTGATCCGTTCAGGGCTCTCTACCTGATTCTCAGCCAGAAAACGAACCATCTCCCCGCGGGCCATCTTGGCATATGTACCCTTCTGTATAACCTTACCTTTCTGCACCTCTCCAAAAACACAGGTTATAAAACAGTCCTTCTCTGTCAGGTAATCTTCCACACATCTGGAATACTCCCTGGAAGCCAGGTTGATAATGATCCGGCTGTCATCCGCAATCTCCCCATAAATCCGGCCGCCCCAGTATTCATACAGATTCTCCCCGCCCTTCAGATTCCCCGTCTTCGCCTGCATCTCCAGCCGGTAGGGCACCACGCCGTCCAGGGGCTTAAGCGCCCCATAAAAGCCTGACAGAATCCGCAGGTTCCGCTGCACGTAATCCCAGGCCTGTCTCGTAAATGCCATCGGCGCCATATATTGATACTGGATTCCCTCGTAGGCCAGAATCGCCGGCGTCAGGTTCCGCCGCAGGTCCATCTCCTGAAACCGCCGGTAATTCATGACCGCCAGCTTCTCATTGCAGTTCCAGACTGCTCTGGCTTCCTCCAAAGTCCGCCCTTTCATCCATTCCGCAAGCCTCTCCGCGTCATCCAGAAAACAGGGCAGCGACTCCCATGCCATAGAGTCGCTGTCCACATTCATCTTCTTGGCCGGAGATATGATAATCCGCATATGATATCCTCCCGCTCTCACTGGCTGCCGCCTGCTGATCCGAAGCCCGCGCTGCGGCCTGCTTCCATTCCGCCAACCGGCATTCGGCCGGACCTGCGCTCTCGCCCTACAACAGCTACAGCAGCTTCAGCATCTGCGCCGCATTCTCCTTGGCCTTCACTTTAGAAAACGCCTTCTCAATCACTCCATTTTCATCAATCAGATAAGTCGTGCGGACAATGCCCATAAATTTTCTGCCGTACATGCTCTTCTCCTGCCATGCGTCATAGGCCTGGATAGTTTCCAGCTCCGTGTCGGACAAAAGGGTGAACGGCAGCCCATAATTCTTCTCAAACTTCTTGTGGGACGCTACGCTGTCCTTGCTGACGCCCAGGACCACCGCCCCTTTCTCCCAGAACTGAGGGTACAGCTCTCCAAAGCTGCAGGCCTGAGCCGTGCAGCCGGAGGTATTGTCTTTGGGATAAAAATACAGAATCACCTTCTGGCCCTTATAATCCTCCAGCGAATGCATCTCTCCGTTCTGATCCGGCAGGGTAAACGCCGGTGCTTTGGTCCCAACCTCTAACATAATCCATAACTCCCTTCGTATTATTATCGCTGAACCGATGCTGTCCCACGGTGCAGCGAACTCTCACAGCTGAATATTTTTTACTCTCTTAATTCTATCAGATATCAGAAAAATCCACAAGGCGGTTTTATTTCGGCTGAAACACCAGCCGCATCTCGTGCCAGACCGCTCCGCCGTGGCTGGATTCTGAATTAATACTCCAGCATCTTTTTCAACTCTTCCACTAATTCAAATACCGTAGTTCCAGGATCAAATGCTGACGGTTTGCAATTTCCCTCATCAAAATCCGCCATACGTCTCTTTGCATTTTTGACCGCCGTATCCACACCGCCATATGTATCAACTAAATCATAAATATCTGTATAATTCTTTTTGTATTTTCCTTCTCCTAAACTGTACTCTTTAAATAGTACATCAAGTTTTTGATTCCAGTCATCTCTGTGCAGCGCCGAATCACTATAGGCAAAATGCAGGTACAGCCAATACTCAAAAGACGGATTACTCCATGCAATATGATATCCTCTCCTTTTTCCCTCCGCTATCGCCCAGTCAAAATCCCGAAAGTCATCTCTGTCGAACACAATCCAAACATTCTGATACCAGATATTCGCTTTCTTTACGATTTCATCTGCTGTTTCAATCAATCTTCCCGTAGAGGAGCCCTCTCCCTCGATTTGTATCAGCGGTACACTGACAACGTCAACCCGGCCTCCGATTTTCTTCAAAATCTCTTTCTTTATACCTTCAAAATACAATGGTTCGGTTCGAGTCCCTTCCGTAGCGATCAGATAGGAATTCGCACGCGGCATCCGATATTCATATCTTCTCTGCTTCCGTTCTTTCCGTCTTTTCTTAAATAATTCGTCTGTCCCCACTTATTCACCTTCTCTCATGTCAAACTCCTTCAAAAACGGAATCCCCCCATACACTCCGGCCAGATAATCCTTCTCGAAAGAGGCATCCGACCGAACCTTATAATCCGAAAGCGCCGCCAATCTGGAATATCCATATTCATCCTTATCCACAAACCAGATCTGATCCCTTCGGAAAAATTTCTTATCCATCAGCGTGGTATCATGGGTTGTGTAGATCAGCTGCGCCCTGGATCTGGCGTCATAGAAAAGGTCAATAATAAATTTTAACAGCAGCGGATGAAGCTTTACATTTAACTCATCAACAAACAAAGACGCATCTCTCATCAATGCCATCTGCGCATAAATGAACAGATTAATACTCTTAATCGTTCCTTCAGATTCACTATACAGACCGAGTTCATGCCGCTCTCCGTCTTTTCCCAGATGATAAGTCCAGAAGCGGATACCTTTTTCACTGTCGTCATACTCAATATCCTTGATGCCTACATCGATAGCATTCAAAAATGAGAGCAGCTTTTCTTTTTCTTTATCGATAATCCGAGGAAGAAAGGCTTCCAGAAAACGAGTATCTTCGCAAAAATCAGACGAGACAACCAATGTATTCATAATACCGTTGTATACATTCCTGAATTCAGCCGTCTTTAATTTCAGTTTATTGAAAAAAGACAAGACCAGTGTCTCCCTGGGAATCTGCTTTTGATACAGACTGCATTCCCGCCTGACAGCAGCGCCAAACTCTACCGTCTCTTCTTTTCTCTCAAAAATAATCACCGTTCGGTTTGATTTTAAACTCTTTCTGTAGAGCCATTCTTCTTCAATCGCCTGATCATTATACGCAAACCCATAGCGATACTCAAAATCTCCCAGAATTTCCACAATCTGAAACTCAGAATTCTCATATTCCCCATCATCAAACAAGAAAGGCACATAATACTTTTCCAGCACAGTGCTTTCTCCGTCCCCTACATTGTCAAAGGATTCCCGCACAATGCCGTTGAAATAAGACATGGCTATATTCAAATTAGACTTTCCGCTGGCATTGGCCCCGTAAATTGCCGCTACGCGCAAAAAACTCTCCTTGTCCTTCAGCCCCAAATCAATCACATTGTCAGCATGCTCTTTATATGCATTGACCGCGGTCATATCCAAAACCGTTTCATCTCTGAAAGACAATACATTCTTCAATGAAAATTGAACCAACATATATTTATCCCTCCTACGTAAATATAATATGCCGATTCAATTATTATGTCAATATTTTTGTGAAATATTCACATTTTATTCATTTTTATATTTGATTTTTCGATATTAGAATGTAATCCGCATCTCGTGCCAGACCGCTCCGCCGTGGCTGGACTGGGAGAGTCCTTCGTCCGTGAAATCAAATTTCGCATAGTAGTGAATCATATGCTCCTTGCAGGTGAGGACCAGCCCTTTCCGCCCCTGTTCCCTGGCCGTCTCGATCACATGGCGGAGCAGGCGGGCCGCGCAGCCCTGCCGCCGGTACGCGGGTATGGTATCTACTCCGAAGATCATCTGCCACGCGCCATGCTCGTCATGCATAGACGCATCCGCAAACATAATATCCTCCAGATGCTCCTGGTTCGTCACCAGACCGTTCACAAAGCTCACCACCACATTGCCGTCCTCCAGTAGCCAGAAATGATTCGGATAATGAATCAGCCGGTCCTTCATGGTCTCTCTTGGAGCTGCCTCCGCAGCCGGAAAACAAACTGCCTCCACCGCTGTCACAGCATCCAGATCGGTTATTGCCGCTGTTCGGATGTTCATACTTTTAACCTCTTTCCCAATCGATTATAACGATGCCTTCACTTTCTCAAGCAGACTCCGGTCTGCCGGCAGCCAGTCCACACTGTCCAGCGTATCTTTCGTCAGCCATCTGGCAGCCTCATGTTCCTTCAGAACCAGCCTGCCTGATTTCACCGTACACCAGAAACAGTCCATGGAAAGATGAAAAGCCGGGTAGTCATACTCGATTTTATCAATCCACTCCCCCACCTCAATTTCCGCTCCAAGCTCCTCCATAATTTCCCTCTTCAGGGCCTGCTCAGGCGTCTCCCCGGGTTCCACCTTACCGCCCGGGAACTCCCAGCCGCCCTTAAAATCACCGTAACCCCGCTGGGTGGCGAAGATGGCGTTTTCGTGGGTGATTACTGCTGCTGCCACATAAATTATTTTCTTATAATTCATTTATTGTCTACAAAAAAGAAATCCAAATCCGCCTTCTGCACTGCCATTTCAACTACCGTCTCACTGGAGATACCCGTCAAACACTGCCTGATACAATCGCAATCGGCGCTCTCCTTGTATATTATACGTAGTGCCATTTAAGCCGTCAATTCTTTTGTGACAATCCCTCTCCTGACTCTTCTCTCCTTTTCTTCCTCTATTCCTCCCGCCCGAATCCCCCATACCCAAAATCGGACAGCCTTCCCCCTTCCCGCCTCCAACTGCCCCCTTGCGCCGACAAATTTCCCCGCATACTGCCGCAGACACAGAGAAAGAGGCCCGAACGCTGCCGTTCAGACCTCCCTCCCTGGAAGTTTCAATCAGTTATCCTGTAAAAATAAAGGTTCCATGGCATTCCTCCTTTCGACCCAGTTTTGCAGACTCCGGAGCCTACATAATATAAAACGCAGAAAACGCCGTTTTGTAACATCGTTTTTCATCCCCAAAATCGGCCTCTGTTCAAGACGCCGATTCTGTGGTATAATAGCCAGCGGCAGCCAGCATATACTATAAAACGAACTGGTTCAGAGAGGATTTTATCATGAAACTGATTATGGATATCATAATAGGAATTTTTATCGGAATCGCAAATATTATCCCCGGCGTCAGCGGCGGCACCATGGCCGTGTCCCTGGGCGTTTACGACAAGCTGATCTCCGCTGTCTCTAACTTTCTGAAGGACTGGAAGGCCAGCATAAAGACACTGTTTCCCCTGATCGTAGGCTGCGGCCTGGGAATCGTAGGCTTCACCTACGCAATCGAATATCTTCTCAGCCAGCACACCTTCGTCACCTGCATGGCCTTTGTGGGACTGATCCTGGGCGGACTGCCCGCTCTGGTGCAGGCCCTGCGCAAAGAAATGCGGCGGTCTTCCTCTTCCATCGGAATTGCCGGCATTCTGGCTTTTCTCATTCTGTTCTGCGTGGCCGTGTTCCTGCCCATGATGGGAGCGGACGATGAGGTCCTGAAGACCTTTTCCGCCACTCCAGGCACTCTGCTGTGCCTGTTCCTGGTGGGCGTTATCGCCGCGGCCACCATGGTCATCCCCGGCGTCAGCGGCTCTCTGGTCATGATGATCCTGGGCTATTATTACGGAATCATCAATACCATCCGTTCTTTCCTGGATGCCCTGCGGGCCTTCGACTTAAACGGCCTGATACACGGCACCATCCTTCTGGCCCCCTTCGGCATCGGCGTCCTCCTGGGAATCTTCCTGATCGCCAGGCTGATCACTTTTCTTTTTGAAAAATACGGCGTCAATACGTACTGCGCTATCCTGGGACTGATTATCGCCTCGCCATTCGCCATTTTTTACAACACCGGCCTGCTGTCTCAGCTGTCTTCCCTTTCAGCTTTGCAGGTCATTCCGGGCCTGGCGGCGGCCGCAGCCGGAGCCGCAATAACCTATATGCTGGGAGAACGCTGAATCCGGCGGCCATTCCCATTTAATGTACCAATATCTCGCCCTATAATCCGTCAAAAAACGGTAGCATTGTTGATATTATAAATACACGGCGATTTGTCGCCAAATATCAGCAATGGAGGTAGGAAAAATGGGAAAAACTCAGCCAATCAAGAACAGGCGGGATATCCAGAGACTCAAGCAGTACTATTTGGACCGCCACCAGATCCGGAACTATACCATGGTCACGCTGGCCGTCAATACGTCTCTGCGAATCGGCGACCTGCTTCTCCTGAAATGGAACGATGTCTACGATTTTGAAACCAGACATTATCACAGCCACATTGAATTGATTGAACAGAAGACCGGAAAGCGCAATCTGATCGCCCTGAACAAGGAAGCGCTCTCGTCGCTGAAGCTGCTTCGGAATTTCTCTGACCCCGTGCCCGGCGATTACATATTCCAAAGCCGCGAGGGCACCAACCGGCCCATTGACCGGACATGGGCGTTCCGCATCATCCGGAACGCGGTGACGGACCTCCACCTGGAGGGCATCATCAGCTGCCATTCCCTGCGGAAGACCTTTGGCTATCACGCGTGGAAAAACGGCGTTCCGCCGGCGCTGATCATGTCGATCTACAATCATTCCTCTCTGGAGATTACCAAACGTTATCTGTCCATAGATCAGGACGACCGGGATCAGGTGTTCCTGAAAATGAATCTGTAAGACTGCAAAAAACCGGCACAGCAGGCGTTATCCGCGCCATCTGTGCCGGTTTTGCAATACCATTATAAGATTATTCTGCCTTCTCCTCCTCAGGGACTTCCTCAGCCGCGGCTTCTGCCTCTTCCGCCGCTTCCTTCACATCATCAAGCACGTCCTCAATATCGTCCTCGACGGCCTCCTCTTCGTCTGCAGGTTCCTCCGCCGGTTCGTCTTCCGGCTCCTCCGCAGGCTCCGGAATCGCCGCGCCGCATTTGCCGCAGAACTTGTTGCCCTTCTTCACGGCCGCTCCGCAGGACGGGCAGACAGCGCTTCCGTCCAGCTTGCGGATCTGCTCCTGCAGGTCCGCCACTTTAGCCAGGGACGCCGAAATCTCATCCACAATGGACTGATACTCGCCGTCGCTGTCGTCTTTATGATTCTTGTAATACAGCTGGCCGATCGCCCCGTAAAGAGACTTTATCTTGCTTTTCTCAGAAGTCGCCTGGGCTTTCAGCTGCACGATCTCCGCCACATCCTTGGCCTTCTGGGCCGCTTCCTTCCCCTTGTCCGCAAGTGTCTTGCTGATGTCATCAAATAACGCCATGATAAGTACCCCCTCATCCTTTTTCCAGCCTCCGTACACCGCCCCCGCTCTGAAACCTTCGGAGCGTTCCGGACGGCATCCGGGACTGTTCATTTTCTTACATTCTACCGTGTTTCCGGCAGATTGTCAATATCAAGGGAGGGCCGCGATCACATCCGTTTCCGCTGTTTCCGCATTTCCTGCTTCCGTTGTTTCCGTGGCTTCCGCTTCCGCTGAATCCAGAAATCCGTATTTTTCTATGGTCCCGGCCGAAAGCCGGTTCAGGTCGATCTGGAACGCCAGGTAAGCGCTGTCTTCATATTCGGTGCCGTTTCCCGTGCCCTGACCCTTCCGCAGCGCGGTAACATCAAGACCGGAAACCGTTTCTCTCTGATAATCATTGTTCATGCTGAGATAATGCTGGTAGAGCAGGCCCGGGGCCAGTTCCTCAATATTTTCCGGCTCTGAGATCTCAATGAGCTCGCTCTCACCGGAAGCGGCCCGGTCGTAATAGAAACCGTCATACCGGATCTGCAGCTTCTCAAGCAGCCCGGCCCCCAGCTCTTCCGGCTCGATTCCCTTCTCTGCCAAAATCCCAAGGGTCCGCTCAAAGGACGGGAATACGGGATAATAGCAGCGGTCCGAGATGCGGTCATACCAGTTGGTTTCCACGCGCCGGTTGTATTCGATGGCCTCCGTCATTTCCTTCGTCCGGAACTGAATGGTAGCGATGGGCATCTCCTGCTTTCTGGTCTCCGTGGTCAGCTCCGCCATGTCCCGCTGGAATGCTTCCAGAAGGCCGGCAGTCTCCTGCGCGTCCAGATCCGCTCTCTGTACCTGGTTATACTGCTGGAAATAAACCTCCGACGTATCCTCCGCCGTCTGACTCATGATGGGATACTTGCCCATCTTATATTCCGCGCTTTCATGGATTGAAGCGTACATTTCCTGCATATGGCTGTCCAGAGGCACATTGTATCTGCGGTAAACCTCCCGGCCGTTCTTCATCCGATATTTCACCGTACAGGTAGTCCATTCCCGGAAGGCGCCGTCTGCCGCTGCCTGATTCCGGCCGTTCTCCACCATCTCAATACCCTTTCCGGCAATCTCCATTACCGGATACAGATCCGTCAGCTCCATATGGCCCAATTCGTATCCAGTTTCATAGTCCCAGTAGTAAAAAGAATTGGATACGTCATTATTCAGCTCCACATGCCCCTGGCTGACCCAATTATCATAATAGTCCTCAATCGCGGCGCTCTCCACCTTCTCCGCGTCGGGAAGCCATCTGTCATAGCCGTACCAGTCAAAATATCCGGCCAGAGACAGCACCAGGCAGAAAATGGTACAGCAGGCCAGCTGAATCCTGCAAGAGAACAGCTTCCGGAAATCAAAGTGGTAGATGATCTCCATCAGGCAGTGCATCAGCACCGCTCCGCAGACTGTTCCGAAAATCAGCCATCCCAGGCTGGCCATGCGGCCGCCGGTGTTCCGCAGCGCATAGAAGAAAATCCCCGACGCCACAGATACCGGAACCGTGAGAAGAATCCGTATCGGCGCTTTGGTCTTTGCGAACGCCATGGCTTTGCCCGCCGCCTCCGAGGGCCGGACCCGGTACAGTCCGTAGGACAGAAATGCCAGAGCCGCCGCTGCCACAAGTACCAGAACTCCCCGGAACGGACTCCACTGCTGCCTGCTAAAATCATTTAAAGCGAAAATATAGTTGGCGACAGGCGATGTATACCTCACGATCCTCATGACCAAAAATTCTGTGGACTGCTGGCAGAACGTATGAAACCAGCTTTCACAGTATCCCTGAATCAGAAGGGCAGCAGCCGGTCCGTATCCGTAGAAGACGGCGGCGCCCAGAAGGGCTACTACCACATTTCCGG
The DNA here is from genome assembly GCA_947626475.1 of uncultured Lachnospiraceae bacterium. Taxonomy (GTDB): domain Bacteria; phylum Bacillota; class Clostridia; order Lachnospirales; family Lachnospiraceae; genus UBA3402. The sequence goes on along the minus strand of CANQSK010000013.1, from coordinate 19,378 downwards.
TCATCATCATGGCCACCGTCACCGTAGAGTAGGCAAGACTGTAATAGGCCATATTCAGGAAGGTGCTGAGCCAGGGCTGATTTCCGTAAACGGCAGGCCCCACTCCCACCTGGGCCGCCAGGACCACAGACACTGCTTCGCCCGCCAGATAACAGAGCAGGGGAACCAGGATGCCGTTCAGCCAGGAGGCCAGAAACAGCTGATGCCGTTTCAGCGGAAGGCTGTGGTAGAAGTCCGTCTTTCTGCTGTTATGCAGATAATGGTAACCGGACACAGCCCACAGAACCGCCGATACTCCAACCAGCAAAAACAGGTAAAAATAACTGTTGTACAGCATTTCCACAAGATTCGTCACGGCTCTCAGGCGCGATGGCTCATCAAGACCGCCCGCAAGCCTTTCCTTATAATCGCCGCATTTCAGGGCTACCGGTACGACCAGGCCGAAAAATGTACTCAGAACGCTCCAGGCGATAGTCCAGACACGCCGTTTCAAATCTTCCTTCATCAGCTTAAAATACAAGTTTCCTGATGTCATAACCTACCACCTCCGTTTCACTGATAAATATCTCTTCCAGGGAGAGCGGAATGATCTCCGCAAAAACCGGCTGATGACCGCGGATGGCCGTCTCCACTTCCTCTCTGCTGCCCCTGACCGTCAGCGTCAGAAGGCTGCCTCTCTCCTCTTTTTTCACAATGTTAAGGTCTGTCAGCTCCTCCGCCGCGGTTCCCGGCGCCAGCACGCACTGGATCTTGTGAATGTTCAGCTTCATGTCGTCCAGCTCTTTGCTGAGAAGGATCCCTCCCTTGTGGAGCAGGCCCACATGGTCGCAGATGTCCTCCAGCTCCCGCAGATTGTGGGAAGCGATGACCGGCGTCAGATTCCTCTCCTCCATATCCCCCACAAAAATGCTCTTCACTGTCTGCCGCATAACCGGATCCAGACCGTCGAAAGTCTCATCGCAGAACAGATAATCAGTCCCGGCGCAGATTCCGCAGATTACTGACACCTGCTTTTTCATGCCCTTGGAAAATGTGTTGATCTTCCTCCTTCTGTCCAGCTCAAAGCTGTCCATCAGGTGAACGAACCGGTTCCGGTCAAATTTCGGATACACCATCCGATAGAAATTCATCATCTCTTCCGGTGTGGAATTGCTGAAGAAATACTGGTCATCGGAAATGTAGAAGAACCGGCTCTTCACTTCCGGGTTCTCATACACGTCCCTGCCGTCGATCGTGATAGTTCCCTCATCCGGCTTCAAAATCCCGCTGACCATCCTCAAAAACGTGCTCTTGCCGGAGCCGTTGGTCCCGATCAGCCCGAACACACTGCCTTCTTTTATGACGGCGTTAATATGATCCACCGCCAGAACATCGTCAAACCGCTTAGTCAGATTGCTGGCCTCAATCATGTTCATCCCCTCCTTCGCCATAGACCTTGTCAATGATGTCAAAAACCTGCTGCTTTTCTATGCCCAATCCCTTCGCTCTCCTGGCAAGCTCCTGCCATTCGTTCAGAAGTTCCATCCGCCTGTTGTCACGGATGCGGCTGTTGTCCGCCACGAAACTGCCCTTTCCTTTCACGGAATAAATATATCTCTGCCGTTCCAGCTCCGCGTAGGCCCTCTGGATGGTATTGGGGTTAATGGACAATTCCATGGCCAGGCTTCTGACAGACGGCAGCTGGCTGTCCTGAGGCAGAACGCCGGTCGCCATCAGCTCCTGAAACCGCTCCACAATCTGCTCATAGATTGGCCGGCGGTCTCTGTAATCCAGTATGATCATGCCTGGTCTCCTTTCCTGATTGTTAACTGTATTAGTATGCTTAATACAGTTATAGCATACAGGATTTCCATTGTCAATAAGGGGATTCTTACGTATTCATTAACTCCGTCTGACTTATGCTTAAGAAATTGTTTATTCTTTGGGGATACACTCATATAAAATATGCGTGTTTTTGAGAGATTACTGAAAATTGTGCGGTTTATTCTCCCTAGTTACTTGACAGAAACGAGCACAAAATTATATAATAAATTGGTAAATTTAAAACTTTTCTGAAGAAAGGCTGGTTTATCACATGGCAGCAAAAAACGTAGAAGAACGCATCGCCGTCATTGACGAGAAGATTGCGAAAAAACAGGCTGAGATCGCTGCGCTGGAAGCGCAGAAGCAGAAGCTGCTCCATCCCATCTCTATGCGGGCGGTTATGGCAAAAGCAAAAGAAGCCGGAATGTCCGCTGAGGAAGTTGCCGCGAAGCTCGGTCTGGAGGTTTAAGCCGGAATATCCGTCCAACGGATAAAAGGTAAAGCAAGAGGAACAAAAATGCCCGTCCCCGCAGCGCTGATGGTATCAGCCGGAGGGAATGGGCATTTTTTATTTTTATCTGACGTCCTCCTCCATGGTTTCCAGAAGGAAGCTGACCGGCCGGAAGCCGTCGTTGCAGGAGATCATCGCAGACCTCTTGTTCTTCATCCAGCCGTTATAAAAATCCTCGCCGCCGTGGGCAAGGGCCATGACAAAAGGCGAAACGCTGTCCCAGGCGCTGTCGCAGAATCCGTCAGGTTTTTGCCAGCCGTTAGCGACAAAAACCTGCCCCATCTGCATATCGCAGGGATGCTCAAGAGGATTTTCATATTTTTCCATCAGATCTGTGTAACAGGCCATTTTCATGACCGTAATCTTTACTTTTTTCATGATCCTTAACTAACCCACAGGGATTCCCATTCCATCATGCCATGGCTTCCACTTTCTTTTTCAGCTGCCGGACATCTCTCTCCAGTTTTATTATCCTCAGCTCCTGACCTTCTCTTTCCGTCCTGTCCTTCAACGCCTGGTCCAGTTTCCGGCCCAAATCCAGGTGACCTTCCGCAACAACGGCAATCTGCTTATTGATATCTGTTTCCACAATAAAACTCAGTTCCGTCATACCTCTCTCAAGAACCGTCACTCTCTCCTGCAGATCTGCCACTTTCCTCTGCAGATCCGCCACTTCTTTCTGCAGCGCTGTCATGTCGTTCCGCAGATCTGCCACTTCCTTCTGCAGAACTGCTATATCCTGCCTCAGGGGTGCCACTGCGTCTGTTACAATCCGTGCAATCATTTCCAAGTCTTTTTGTTCTAACATACTTCTCATCCTTTCTGTCTCTCCCGATCACGAATCCTTACAAAGCGATTATAACACAGCGCCGGCGCCGGATGCGGCGCTTCCTTGTCATATTTTTCACTTTTTCAGAGACAGTCAGAGCCATACAAAAAGCTAGGAATTCTCCGGATCCTCCACCAGGGTATACGGCGTCACCTGGTACACGTAGTAGTTCAGCCAGTTGCTGTAAAGAGTGTTGGCCATGTTCCGCCAGCTGAGCACCGGCTTGGACAGGGGATCGTCATTCTCGTAATAATTACAGGGAATCCTTGGATTCAGTCCGCGGCTCATGTCACGCTGATACTCATTGTTCAGCGTCATGCGGTCATACTCCGGGTGCCCCTGGATGAAAATCTGGCTGCCGTCCTGACGCATGACCAGGAAGATACCGGCCTCCTTCGACTCCGCCAGAATCTGCAGCTCCGGATGCTTCTCCACATCCTCCTTCCGGATTTCCGTATAGCGGGAATGGGGAGCCATAATGTAATCGTCCATATTTCTCATAAGCGGTATCTTATGATGAAGAACCTTATGCCGGTAAATACCGCTGAGTTTTTCCTCGCGCCTGTATTTCGGTATGCCGTAGTGGTAATAAAGCCCTGCCTGAGCACCCCAGCAGAGATGAAGGGTGGAGGTCACATGACTCCGGCTCCATTCCATGATCTCTGTCAGCTCCTGCCAGTAATTGACCTCCTCGTACTCTAGCATCTCCACCGGCGCTCCGGTGATGATCATGCCGTCGTACCGTTTTCTGCGTATCTCCCGAAAAGTCCGGTAAAACTGTTCCATATGGCTGGCGGATGTGTTCTTGGACACGTGGGAAGCCAGCATCATGAAGGTACAGTTGATCTGAAGAGGTGTGTTGGAAAAAGAGCGCAGAAGCTGCAGCTCCGTCTCTTCCTTCACCGGCATCAGGTTCAGGATCAGAATTTCCAGCGGACGGATGTCCTGACTCATCGCCCGTTCCTCATCCATAACAAAAATATTTTCCGATTCCAGAATCGCCCTGGCAGGCAGATCCTTTTGTATCTTGACAGGCATTGTCTTATTCCTCCTTGCTGCCGTTTATTGGCCGCCGTTCAGCAGCTTCAAAAAATCTTCCTCTGACAGGATCGGGATTCCCAGCTCCCGCGCCTTTCTGTTTTTGGATGACGCGGAATTTACATCATTATTGATCAGATATGTGGTCCTGGCCGTGACCGAACCGGTGGCCTTGCCGCCTTTGGATTCAATCAGCTCCTGCAGTTCCTTCCGGTTGGAAAAGTGATTTACGGAACCTGTGATCACAAATGTCATCCCGGCAAGGGGCTGAACCGCCCCCTCCCCTCCGCTTTCCGGCGTTTCCTCCAGCTCCAGCTGCTCCATCAGGTGATCCACCGCCGCATTGTTCTTCTCAGACGCAAAGTAACTGCACCAGGCGTCCGCCAGCACTCCGCCGATACCGTCCGCCTCCATCAGCTCCTCCGCGGAGGCCCGGCGCATTTTCTCAAAATCATATCCAAACTGCCGGCACAGAACCTTGGCATTGGCAAGTCCGATTCCCGCCACTCCAAGTCCATAAATCACCCGCACCAGCGTCGTGTGCCTGGCAGCTTCCACCGCCTGGATCAGGTTGTCGTAGGATTTCTGCCCGAATCCTTCCATCTCCACAATAGCATCCCTGTGACGTTCCAGCCGGAAAATATCCGCGTACTCATGAATAAAGCCCGCTCCGATAAACTTCTCCAGCGTAGCCTCGGAAAAGCCGTCAATGTTCAGCGCGTCCCGGCTGACCAGCAGGGTAAAGCTTTTGATCTTCTTTGCCTGGCAGTCCGGATTGGTACAGTACAGGGCCTTCACGTCATTGATCTGCTGAATCGCCGTGTCTCCTCCGCAGACCGGACAGATTTTCGGAATGTCCCTGACGCCGCTTCTGGTCAGATTGTCCGCGATCTGAGGAATTATCATGTTGGCCTTATAAACTGTAATGGTATCGCCGGCCCCCAGCTCCAGCCCCTCCATAATACTGATATTGTGGACGCTGGCCCGGCTGACCGTGGTCCCCTCCAGCTCTACCGGCTCAAAAACCGCCACCGGATTGATAAGACCGGTCCGGGACGGACTCCACTCAATATAGGACAGCGTCGTCCGGGCAATCTCGTCCTTCCATTTGAAGGCAATGGAATTGCGGGGGAATTTGGCAGTGCGCCCCAGAGACTCCCCGTAGGCAACGTCTTCAAACGTAAGCACCAGGCCGTCTGACGGAATGTCATAGGTCTGAATATGCTCCGCAAAATATTCCACCGCCTCCGGCAGGCTCTCCGCTGTAACCTGTCTATGTTCCACCACCTCGAACCCCTGCTCCTTCAGCCATGCAAACTGCTCTGTCCGGGAATTGTGAAAATCCATGTTTTCCGCGGAAACCAGGGCAAAAATCAGGCAATTTACGCGGCGTTCCGCTGTAACCTGGCTATCCAGCTGCCGGACGGAGCCGGAACACAGGTTACGGGGATTTTTATATTTGGCGTCCACATCCTCTATCTCATCATTAATCTTCTCAAAATCCGAATAACGGATAACCGCCTCTCCCCGCAGCACCAGCCTGCCCCTGAAGGCAATCTGCAGAGGAATGTTCACAAAGGTCCTGGCGTTGGGCGTGATCACTTCGCCTACCTCGCCGTTGCCGCGGGTCACCGCCTTTGCCAGCCGTCCGTCCTCGTAAGTCAGCACTACGGTCAAACCGTCCAGTTTCCAGGAGAGAAGGCCCTCCTGCTGCCCCAGCCACTGGCAGAGCGCCGGCACTTCTTTCGTTTTGTCCAAAGACAGCATGGGAGACGGGTGCGCCTCCTTCGGGAGCTCGCTCAGCACCTCGTATCCTACCTTCTGGGTAGGGCTTCCGGCCAGCACCGTGCCGGTCTCCGCCTCCAGGGCCGTCAGTTCATCGTAAAGCCTATCATATTCATAATTGCTCATAATCTCCCGGCTTTCCTGATAATAGGCTCTGGAAGCTTGGGAAAGCTGGGCGATCAGTTCCCTCATTCTCGAAATTCTGTCCTGCATGATATGACCTCTCCCGCAAAATCCTTCTATGAGTCCTTTCCGTCCTTATCCAGCTGAGCAGTCAGCTCCTCATACTCTTCCCGGGTTACTTTCCGAAAGGTTCCCTCTTTTAAATTGCCCAGACAGATGTTCATAATACGCACACGGCGCAGGGACCGGACATGAAACCCCAGCGCCTCGCACATTCTGCGGATCTGACGGTTCAGGCCCTGGGTCAGCACAATATGAAACTCCCTCTTTCCCGTGGCCCAGGCCCTGCAGGGTTTTGTCCGCACCTGCAGCTCCTCCAGCCACAGGCCTCCCTCCATGCTTTTCAGGAAACCGGCAGTCACAGGCTTATCTACCGTTACCAGGTACTCTTTCTCATGACCTGCGCTGCCGCGCATCAGGCGGTTGACCAGATCTCCCTGATTGGTCATGAAGATCAATCCCTCTGAATCCTTGTCCAGCCTTCCGACCGGATAGATCCGTTCCGGATAGCGGACCAGCTCCACAATGTTGGGCGCCCGGTCCTTGGCGGATGTGGTGCAGACCACGCCTCTGGGCTTGTTCACCGCCAGAAGCACCGGCTTCGGCTTTGCCGCCGCCTTCCCCACCGGTTTCCCGTCGCAGAGTACCTGCTGCCCCTCGGTCACTTTGTCGCCTAATCCGGCCGTCCGACCGTCTATCAGCACCTTGCCTGCCTCGATCAGCCGGTCCGCCTCCCTGCGGGAACAAACTCCCATTTCACTTAAATATTTGTTCAGCCGAATCTCTTCCAATCAGTCTCTCCTCTGTCAGCCATTGCCGCCGGTCCCGTCCAGGATCAGCATGGCGTCTCCAAATGAAAAAAAGCGGTATCGTTCCCTGATCGCCTCCTGATAAGCGTTCAGCACATGCTCCCTGCCGGCCAGCGCCGACACCAGCATGACCAGGGTAGATTCAGGAAGATGAAAATTGGTGATCAGGCCGTCCAGCACCTTGAAACGGTATCCCGGATAAATAAAAATCTCCGTCCATCCGCTGCCCGGCTGAACGCGGCCGTCCTCGTCCGCCGCCGACTCGATAGTGCGGCAGCTGGTGGTTCCCACGCAGATCACTCTTCCGCCGTCCTCCTTCGTCTCGTTGATTTTCCGGGCCTCTTCCCCGTCTATTCTGTAAAACTCAGAGTGCATGTGGTGTTCCAGAACATTTTCCACCTTCACCGGACGGAAGGTTCCCAGACCCACATGCAGGGTCACTCTGGCGATCTTCACACCCATCTGCTCAATCTGAGCCAGAAGTTCCTCCGTAAAATGGAGTCCCGCCGTAGGCGCCGCCGCCGAACCCTCATGCTTCGCGTAAACGGTCTGATAGCGGTTTTTGTCCTTCAGCTGGTGCGTGATATAAGGAGGCAGGGGCATCTGCCCCAGGCGGTCCAGAATTTCCTCAAAAATGCCGTCATAGGAAAACTGGATCAGCCGGTTTCCTTCCTCCACCACATCCAGTACCCGGCCGGTCAAAAGACCGTCACCGAAGGAAATCACGGTGCCTGGCCTTGCCTTTTTGCCCGGTTTTACCAGCGTTTCCCACACATCGTCCTGTTTCCGCTTCAGAAGAAGCACCTCAATTTTGGCCCGGGTATCTTCCTTTACACCCAGCAGCCGGGCAGGAATCACCTTGGTGTCATTGATCACCAGACAATCTCCCGCGCGAAGATAGGAAACCACGTCCCGAAACCCTCTGTGTTCTATGGCGCCGGTCGTCTTATCCAGCACCAGCAGCCTGGAGGAAGAGCGGTCCTCCAGCGGGTCCTGGGCAATCAGTTCCTTCGGCAGGTCAAAATAAAAATCCGACACATTCATGAAATCACAACCTCCGACTCTTCTCCGCCGTAAATACTTTTCAGTTTCCCGTCAGCCTCGATTGCCGCGGCTCTGGCCTCCTCCACCTGATTTCTCAGCGCCTTTACCTCTTCCAGCTCGCCGATCCTCGCGATATACTCCGCCACCGGCTGGCTGATCTCCTGAGTCATAATGTAGCTGCCGTCCTCTATTTTCGTAACATAGGCCCACGTCAGCTGAGGCATGTTTACCTCCGCTTCCCGGTAATTCAGTTCAAAATAAGGGAATATCACATAGGAATCCGGTTCCGGGCCCTCGATGGAATAGCAGGTAATATTCTCATAACTGCGGATGCTGGCGTGAACCAGTTCCAGTTTCTCACGCTCCTCCGCTATCTCATCCTCCGACAGCCCGCTGATTCCGTACAGCCTGGCCAGCAGCTCCACGTCCTGCTCTTCTCTGGCCTGACAATAGGTCCGCACCAGCGCCGACAGCTCCGGCACCTCATCCTGCTTAAGAGTCAGCTGAGAAATGTCTATATCCTCATAACTAACCGTCTCCGGCTCTGAGGCGACGGTCTCTGACTCCGTCTCCTCCTGCACCGCATCATCCGGTTCCGCATCATCCAGCGGCAGGCTTTCGCCCTCCTCTGTTCCGCTCTCATCCTGTATTTCCATTTCTTCCGATACAGTTCCGCCCGCTGATTCTGTCACCGCTTCCGCCTGCTGCCCCTCAGTCTGCGCCTGGGACTCTTCCCGGCCTTTTCCGGAATCCGACCGGATGATTACGGCAATCAGGATCACCGCGATCACAGGGATCGCCGCAAACCGCAGATAATGCATGATATCGCTGTCGAGAAAAGATTTTCCCGTTTTTTTCTTCTTAAACATAACACCCTCCCGAGACTGCCTTCCCGGCAGCCTCCGTCTCTTCAAAACAAGCCTTGCTCTATTCTAGCAAAATCCCACCTAAAAAGCAATGAAAAAAGAGTCTCCATTTCCGAAAGAAAATTTTGACTCTTATCAAAATTTTGCTTGCACCATTTCCAAGAATGTAGTATTATACTAAATGATGTGTCTGTAGCTCAGTGGATAGAGCAGTGGCCTCCGGAGCCACGTGCGGAGGTTCGATTCCTCTCAGACACGTTTTTTTATGCCCAAAAAGCTGGCAGCAGCGAATCCGAGAAAAGCCCTGAAGAGCCGCCTGCCCGCGACGGCTGAAGAAACTAATCCCTGCCGAAGCACATCCCATAAAACGCATCCTTAAAACATATCACCTGTGCAGTGTCCCGTAATTGTACTTGTCCGCCTCGGACACGGCCTCCGTGCGCAGCTCGCCCTCCTGAGAGCTGAGGAGAAGATGGCTGTTCGCCAGATAATGTTCCAGCTTGTCCGCCCATTCACGGAACAGGCCGTCATCGTAGAGGATACTGCTTCTCCACTGGAAATCCGAGCCTGCAATCTGCCGGGGCGTTCCGGTCTCCCCCAGGCGGTACACCTGATACCAGTATTCCCCGAAATTGTCCCGGTCTTCGATATGCACACTCAGCAGGAAGGGCGTTCCGTCCAATTCTCCCTCATAGAAATTGACCCAGCCGGCTCTGGCGCTATGGGCGGACTCTGTATGCAGCAGATTTCCGTCCGCATCATAAATGAGTATCATGCCGCTGTCTCCGTCTCCGATATTGCCCAGATAAATCTCAATCCGCTCCGGGCCCGGCGCGTCAGAGACATCCGCCTCCTCCGTCCGCGCAAGCTCATAATACTCTTCCAGCATTTCGTCCATTGTCCTGCCCTCATTTTCACATATATCTTCAAACCACGAAGTCTCCGCTGTCAGGGCAATATAGGAAATCCCTTCGCTGATACAGGCGCTCATAAGCCGCGCCTCCACAATCAGATTGTCCTGAAAGGTACAGAGTACGGACACATCCGTTCGTTCGCAGGCGTCCGTGATCAGATCGGCAAATTCCTCAAAGCTAATCTCCTCAAAGCGGACACTGTCCATCTCACGGTTCACCAGGAATGCGCAGTCATCGGAGAATGCGGGAACCAGCACGGTCTTGTCCTGATCATCAGAGGATACATCTGTCACATAACGGTCGAAGCAGCGCGCGCTGCGGCTGATGGAACGGGGATATACCCAGTAAGTTCCGTCCGGCACCTGACCGGCCGCACCTTCCTCCATACTTGTAAAATCCATTTCTATATAAGGCTCCACTGTTTCGGCCTCCGGAGTCTCCATCTCTTTCTTTTCCTGCTTTCCGGGATTTCCCAGCAAAAAGACGGCAGCCAGCACACAGACCGCGAGGGCCGCAGCAGCCAGAGCAAAGGCGGGCCTTTTGTAGCGCAGTACGTTTTTGATCCTGACGCCTGGCTCTCCCTCCCCAAAGGCCAGTGGAATCCCCGCCGTAATCTGCTTCCCCGTGGCCAGCGACAGCAGGGATGCGGAATAATCCTTTTTTCCCTCGTTTCCGATCCGGTCAATCACAGCTTCGTCACAGGACATCTCCATGTCCCGCCCGCTTAAGAAAAAGGCCAGCCACACAAACGGATTAAACCAGTGCAGGCAGAGGGCCAGATAGGCCGCCGCCCTGGTCAGGGGATCTCCCCTGCGGATATGGATGCGCTCATGGAGCAGGATATACTCCAGATCCTTTTCAGGCAGATCCTTCGGCAGATAAATGCAGGGCCGCAGAAATCCCAGCACAAAGGGCGTGGACACCGTGCCGCTGCAGCGGATACGTATCCTCCCGCGCTCTCCCAAACCGGCTTCTCCGGCCCCGCGCAGCCTGCGGCAAAGCCGTCCATAGGAAACTGCACCGCAAAACAGCATGGCAAGGACTCCCAGCATCCAGACACGGCCTCCCACATGCAAAAACGCCTGCCAGGTTTTCCGGGCCAAGAATCCGTTTCCGGGGACTCCCCCGGCTGCCCCTTCACTTCCGGCGCCTTTCGCACCCCGGCCGGAATCCATCATATCCTGTCCCGTCACGTCCTCGGGAATGCTCTCCATCCAGGACATCATATTTTCAAACTCCTGCGAAATATATTCCACGGAACCGCCCTCTGTTGTCGGCGCGCGCAGCACGCTCAACAGAGAAAAACTGCTCTCAAAAGATACGGGACAGAGCAGACGGAACAGCACTACGGCCCATAAGGCATAGACAAAGATCCGGGGAGCCCTCCTCAGCAGCAGCCGCAGCGCCAGAACGGCCAGGATCATCAATACAGACGTCAGGCTCATATTCAATATCCGGATAAACAGATGAGTCTGCATCACGGTTTTTCCTCCTCATAAGCGTCAATCAGCTCTTTCAGCATCCGGACTTCCTCCTCCCGAAGCCTCCTCTTTCGCGCGAAGGCCGCCACGAATAAGGGCAGGGAATCCTCAAAATTTTCCCTGATAAACTGCTCTCCCCGGGCGCTCCTAAAATCCTCCCGGCTCATAAGGGCCGTCACCGTGCCGTTTTCATTGGCGAACAGTCCCCGGTCGCAGAGCCGCTTCAGCATCGTGTAGGTAGTCGTCCGTTTCCAGGAAAATGCTTTCTCACAGAGCCTGACCAGCTCCCCCGACCGCACCGGCGCGTGTTCCCAGATCAGCTCCGCGAACCGCTCCTCCATCTCTCCCAACTTATAGATTTCCATCTCTCCCGATCTCCCTTCTTTTGGGCACTATCCTGATATCACGGCAATACGCGTCAAAAAAGCTGTCTAATACCGTTAGACATTATATAGTCTAATGGCATTAGACAGCTTTGTCAAGCTTTTTTTCCTGACTGCTTATTCCCCGCTCTCTGCTTCAGCCGCCTTAATCTGACCGTCAACGGTTTTTCTGAGAAAACGGCTGGCCTTAAACTCCGGTTTATACCCCTCCGGGATCATGTAATCCTCCATTGTCTTGGGATTTCTCGCGGGGCGCCCGGATGTAGCGCGGATCCGGAAGACGCCGAAATTGCGGAAACAGACAGAAATATTGCTGCTCATCATCTCCGTCAGCATCTGAAGGAAGACGGCTGTCACATTTCTTGCCTCCTCATAATCCATGCCTGCGCGGGCGGCAAACATACGAATAAATTCCCGGCCATACAAAACATTTTCTCCATTGTTCGGCTTACGCATCTCTTTTCTCCTCATCACCTGATACTTTTTCCATAATTTTTCTGATAAATCGTGCAAATGCTGAAGCAGAAAAATATATAATGATAAAAGACTATGTCGCAGAATTACTTAATCTGCGCCGCAAGCCGGTTCAATGGTCATGATTTCATAGATTTTATAAGGATTTTCGTTTATGTTCGGAGTTTTGTTTCCATGAAGCAGCCGCTGATGACTGAAAAGTCTGACTGCGAATCCCTTACGGGACGAACTTTTTAAGCTTCTCCATATTGCTTCGTTTCAGGTCAATGGAGGAATGCACATAGCGGTCCAGCGTTGTGGAAGTATTGGCATGGCCCAGAATCTCACTGAGACTTTTCAGTTCAAACCCCACCTCAACGCACCGGGTGGCAAAGGTGTGTCGGAGCGTGTGAAAGTGAACATTTTCCAGACCGCACTCCTTTGTGTACTTTTCAAGCCGCCGCTGAAGCTTGCGCGGCTCCATAAATTCCTGCGTTCCCGTCAGCACATAGGCCGCGGGACAGTGCGGGTCATTCTTTTTGCAAAGCCAGATCACATCCTCCGTCAGGGGGATCGTCCGGACTGAAGTCTCGCTCTTCGGCCCGCTGATGGAGATTTTTGTTCTGGCCCCTTCCCCGCCGTCAATATTCTTTAACCTCTGCATCGTGGAACTGATATGAATCGTGCCGTTTTTCAGAGAAATATTCTCCCATTTGAGAGCGCATGTCTCTCCAAGGCGCAGGCCCGTCATAAGCGCCAGCAGAATACCGAACCTGCAGGCATCCATATTATTCTGCAGATACGCCATCAGCCTCTGCTGTTCCTCCGGCATCAGCACCCGCATTTCCTTTTTATGTTCCTTTGGGTACGCTACCTGTACGGCCGGGAACATACCGGGATACTGAGCGGCCGTATATTTCAGAACAGCCCGAAGCTCCATCAGAATACTCTTCACCGACTGAGGAGAAAGCCCTTCATCCAGAAGCTCCGATTTGAACGCTTCCACCGTCTGCGTCGTGATTCCGGCAGGAAAACAGCCGCCAAGCTTCGGCAGAATATGGCGCTGAAGCATGGTCTCGTATTTCACATAAGTAGATTCTTTGACCCTAAAGCGCTGAAACTGCAGCCATTCCCCGCAGAAAAAAGCGAAGCAGCGGCGATTGTGGGCCGCCGGGACAGGCGTGCCGCTCATAAGCGCGGCCCTGGTCTGCATAACCTTTTCCTTCGCCTCCCTGTAGGTTCTTCCGTAACAGAACCCATAGCGAATCTTTCCGGACAGCTCATAACCTTTGACATATCGGGCCTCCCATCGTCCATCTTTCCTTTTGAAAATGTTCTCTCCTCTTTTCGGCATCTCAAATTCCTCCTGTACTGCCACGTTGAATTTGACTATGACCCATAACTTATCCGCCATGCTTCTGACTGCCGGTTTGACTGCGATAAACCAGCCAATCCCTGTTTTTTTATCCGCAAGAGCCTCCTTAAACAGCAATGATACCATAAGAATCCAGGCGCACCGGGTAAAAAAATATGAAACTTCTCTTGATTTTCAAAAAAGATTATATTATAATGTCGTTATCGCGGATTAAGTAAATCTGCGACATTTTTTTGAAGCATTCTGCGAGATAAAAACCCCGGAACAGGCTGTTGGAAGCCGCTTCCGGGGTTTTTAAAAATTTTATAGATATAAACAAGATTTTATTTGTATCTTCCCTCTCCATGGGATATAATAGGACTTACTCAAAGGAAGTCATCATCATTTATCCGTTTTTGTCATTTGAATTCAATGGCCGGACCCGGCCGAAGATTCCGTGCGTAAAGACTTAATTCGATATGTCAAACTGTTCTTACAGTTTACATAAATATTTTCAAAGGAGGTATACATTTATGGTATACGAGACGTTTCAGGAAACCATCACAACCAAGCTGCGGGAACGGCTGGGAGACGAGTACCGGCTGCTTCTGCAGAAGATTCCCAAGAATAACGGCCTGACGCTGAACGGCCTGTCCATCAGCCCCAGAGACCAGGCCGTAGCTCCGACCGTCTATCTGAACCAATATTACGAGCAGTTTCAGAACGGCCGGCCTCTGGACGCGCTGGCAGATGAGATCGTATCCGTTTACCGGGCGAACTCCGCCGTGACGCATACGGATTTCTCCATGCTGGAGGACTTCTCCGGACTTCGGGACAAGGTCGTCTACCGCCTGGTTCACACCCTGTCCAACCAGAAGCTGCTGGAGGACGTTCCCTCCGTCCCTTACCTGGACCTTTCCATTGTCTTTTATCTGTACCTGAAGCAGGGACCGCTCAGACAGATGACGGCCCTCATTCACAACCGGCACATGCGGATGTGGAACACTTCTCCCGAAGAACTGTACGCGCTGGCCTGCGCCAACACGCAGCGCCTGATGCCGGCGGAACTGAAAACCATGGCACAGGTCATTAAAGATATGGCCAAAGAACACCTGGGCAAGGATTATCAGGAAGACCTGATGGAGAAGATTCTTCCCCGGCACGAGGACGCTCCCATGTTCGTTCTCACCAATTCTGTCGGACTTCACGGCGCCGCGGCCATGCTGTATCCCTGCGCCCTAAAGGGCGCCGCCGATTCCTTCCAGAAAGACCTGGTCATTCTCCCCTCCAGCATTCACGAAGTGCTGCTGATCCCCTATGAGGACAGCCTGGATTTCCGGGAGCTGTCCGATATGGTGATAAACATCAACCGGGAACATGTTCCCCTGGAGGACCGGCTTTCCAACCATGTCTATTTCTATTCGAGGCTATTGAACAAAGTCACTGCCGTCCCCGGCTGCTCTTCCTCCCACGTTTCATAACCTATTGTTAACCTGTCTCATTTTGTAACCTGCAGTTAACCCACCAGAAGCGTCCCTATCTGAAATACCAGCACCGACATCCCCCACGCGACCAGCAGCTGGAAGCAGACCATTCCCAGCGTCCATCTCAAAGATCTGGTTTCCCGCTTTACTACGCCCAAAGCGGCAATGCAGGGAGAATACAGCAGACAGAATACCATCAGCGCATAGGCGTTTACCGCGCCGAATCCGGTGGAAGCCAGCTGTCCGGACAGCTGACGCATTCCATCCGCGGAATTGATGTTGCCAATACCGTAAAGTACAGAGAAGCTGGAAACTACCACTTCCTTGGCTGACAGTCCCGACAGAAGAGCCACTGCCACCTGCCAGCTCCCAAGCCCTGCAGGACGGAGGACCGGCACCAGAAGCCTGCCGAACATGGCGGCAAAGCTGACGGACACATCCTCCACAAAGCCTCCCGGGCCTGCATTTAACACGAACCACAGGACGATGGACGCTACAAAGATCGTAGTTCCGGCCTTGCTCAGATAATCCTTCACCTTATCCCAGACGTAGATTGCCACGGTTCGGGCGTTGGGCGTCTTGTACTCCGGCAGTTCGATCAGAAGGGTATCCTCTTCCGTGGACCTGGATGTTTTATGTACGACGAATGCCACCAGTATCGCCACGGCCAGTCCGAGCAGATACAGAGAGTAGGCCACCAGAAGCGCATGATCGCCAAAAAACATGCTGGAAAACAGAACATAAATCGGAAGCCTCGCGGAGCAGGACATAAACGGCGTGATCAGGATCGTCCGAAGCCGGTCCCTCTGAGTGGCCAGCGCTCTCGTCGCCATAACCGCCGGCACCGTACAGCCGAAGCCCAGGAGCATGGGCAGAAACGCCTTGCCCGACAATCCCACCTTACTCATGGTTTCGTTCATTACATAGGCCACCCGCGCCATATATCCGCTGTCTTCCAGAAACGCCAGGGCCAGAAACAGTATGAAAATATTGGGCAGAAAGGTTAGTATGCCGCCAACGCCGGCCACTACTCCGTCCACCAGAAGAGAGATCAGCCACTGGGAAGCTCCCGCCATGATCAGTCCCTCGTAGACTGCCGCGGATACATATTCAAGGGCCACCTCAAAATAGCCCTTCAGGAAATCTCCCACCGTAAAGGTCAGAAAGAACACCAGGGCCATAATCCCCAGAAAAATAGGAATGCCCCAGAAGGGATGAACCAGATAATGATCGATCTTATCTGTGAAAGCGGCCTTTTTTTCTTTGTTAAACAGGCACTCCCTGACTACCTCTTCTATGTAGTCGTATTTCTCATTGGTGATCTGTTTCTCGTAGGACTGGGTTACAATCCCGGTCAGGTCGACAGGATGGTCTTTCGCCACCTCCTCGTCCTGTTCCAGCAGCTTCACCGCATGCCAGCGCAGATTTCCCATCTCTCCGTATTTCCGGCGCAGAGCATTCTCCACCTGAGAAATCTTCCGCTCCAGCTCGTCCGTATAATGGACCACAATTCCATGGGGGCCTTCCTCATAGTGATGGACCACCGCGTGAAGAAGCACATCCAGACCGGTCCTCTTTCTCGCGGAGACAGGGACCACGGGTATTCCTCCCAACATTTCCGGAAGACGGTGCAGATCGATCTCCATACCCCGCTCTTCCACAATATCCATCATATTCAGAGCCAGGATCACCGGCTTCTTCAGCTCCAGCAGCTGCATGGTCAGATACAGATTGCGCTCCAGAGAAGAGGCGTCGGCCACATTGATAATAACATCCACATCATCGTCTTCTATGCAGTTTCTGGTAACGATCTCTTCTATGGTATAAGAGGTCAGACTGTAAATTCCCGGCGTATCGATCATCCGGATGGGGCGTCCCTTATAGCTGGTCTCTCCTTCCACCCGCTCCACCGTAACGCCGGGCCAGTTGGCCACCTTCAGCTTCGCGCCGGTAAACGCGTTGAACAGCGTCGTCTTTCCGCAGTTGGGATTGCCTACAAACCCGACTGTAATCGGCTGATTTTCGCTCATGACCGCACCGCCTTCCCGGTCTCCATCTCCGCCACGTCAATCCCTTCCGCTATCTTCCTGCCCAGGGCCAGCCTGGTGCCCCGCACTTTGATAATCAAACTCCCGCTTCCTTTCTTATTCAATACCAGCACCGGCGTCTGTTCGTTGACTCCCAGCGCCTCCATGCGCCGCGTAATCCTCTCTTCTACATGAACGGCCGTAACCAGATACGTTTTCCCTATCTCTCCCTGAATCAGTTTCATGCCTGAATCTCCTGTCATATCTTCCTGTATCATACTAAGTTATTTTATCATCATGAGCATACTCTTATTGAGAATTATTGTCAATAATAAAATGGCTGCGATTAACAGCCATTTTAACACCATTTTTCATATATATGCCGATTGTTCCGACTACTCCGTCTCCAGGAGCATTTTCTTCACTTCCAGCATCCGGTCGCGCAGGATTGCCGCCTCCTCAAAGTTCAGCTCCGCGGCAGCCTTGTGCATCTTCTTCTGTAGCTCCTTCATCAGCTTATTCAGCTCAGCCGCGTCCATAGACTCCAGATCCTTCTCATTGCCCTTTGCCTTCGTATCCTCATCCGCCGCTTTGGAGATCGCTATCAGATCCCGGACCGCTTTCCGGATGCTGGTGGGCGTTATGTTGTGGTCATCATTGTATTTCTGCTGAATCTTGCGGCGGCGGTTCGTCTCATCAATGGCCCTTCCCATGGAGTCCGTAATCACATCCGCGTACATGATCACATGCCCATCCACATTCCTGGCCGCGCGGCCGATGGTCTGAACCAGTGAAGTCTCGGACCGCAGAAATCCCTCCTTGTCCGCGTCCAGAATCGCCACCAGAGAAATCTCCGGGATATCCAGGCCTTCCCGAAGCAGGTTGATTCCTACCAGAACGTCAAACACATTCATGCGCATGTCCCGGATAATCTCCGCTCTCTCCAATGTATCAATGTCTGAGTGCAGATATTTCACCCGGATTCCCACTTCCCGCATATAATCGGTCAGATCCTCCGCCATCCGTTTGGTCAGAGTGGTGACCAGCACTTTATTGCCCCGTCCGGTCTCCCGGTTAATCTCCGCGATCAGATCGTCAATCTGGCCTTCTACCGGCCGCACGGATACCTCCGGGTCCAAAAGGCCCGTGGGACGGATGATCTGCTCTGTCCGCAGCATCTCATGCTCCGCCTCATAATCACCGGGCGTGGCCGACACAAACATCATCTGGTCAATCTTGCTCTCAAACTCGCCGAAATTCAGCGGCCGGTTGTCCAATGCGGAC
The DNA here is from genome assembly GCA_947626475.1 of uncultured Lachnospiraceae bacterium. Lineage (GTDB taxonomy): Bacteria > Bacillota > Clostridia > Lachnospirales > Lachnospiraceae > UBA3402. The sequence continues at coordinate 1,130 of CANQSK010000013.1, read as the reverse complement.
GGAAGCCGAAACCCATAATCTACCAATGTCTGTTTTCTGGAACGGTCCCCATTGTACATCCCCCGCACCTGAGGCAGGGTCATATGAGACTCATCCACGATCATCAAAAACTCGTCAGGGAAATAGTCTATGAGAGTATAAGGCGGTTCCCCCGGAGCCGTCCCCGTCAGATGCCGGGAATAGTTCTCAATGCCGGAGCAGAAGCCGGTTTCCCTCATCATCTCCACATCAAAGTTCGTCCGCTCCGCGATGCGCTGGGCCTCCAGAAGCTTATCCTCGCTCTTGAAATAAGCGACCCTTTCCTTCAGCTCCTCCAATATGGTCCCAATGGCCTGTTCCATCTTCTCCGGGGCCACCACGTAATGGGAAGCGGGAAAAATAGCGACATGTCCCAGCTGCAGCTTCACCTCTCCGGTCAGGGTGTCGATCTCCGAAATCCGGTCCACCTCGTCCCCGAAAAACTCAATCCGATAAGCCTCGCTGTCCGAATAAGCCGGGAACACCTCCAAAACGTCACCCCGCACCCGAAAAGTCCCACGGTGAAAATCCATGTCATTTCTCTCGTACTGAATATCAATCAGCTTGCGGATCACCTCGTCCCTATCCTTCTCCATTCCCGGCCGCAGAGAGATTACCATGTTCTGATAGTCGATAGGGCTGCCCAAACCGTAAATGCAGGACACCGACGCCACGATGATCACGTCTTTCCTCTCTGAGAGCGCGGCCGTCGCCGAATGGCGCAGCTTGTCAATCTCGTCGTTGATGTCGGAATCCTTCTCAATATAAGTATCAGTGGAGGGAACGTAGGCCTCCGGCTGGTAATAATCATAGTAGGACACAAAATACTCCACCGCGTTCTCAGGGAAATATTCCTTGAACTCGCCGTAAAGCTGTGCAGCAAGGGTCTTATTGTGCGCAAGTACCAAAGTGGGCTTCTGCAGCCGCTCGATCACGTTCGCCATCGTGAAGGTCTTTCCGGAACCCGTAACCCCAAGTAAAGTCTGGAACTGGTTGCCCTCCTGAAAGCCTTTTACCAGCGCCTCGATGGCCTGCGGCTGGTCGCCGGTGGGCTCGTACTCTTTGTGCAGTTTGAACAACATGGACTAAAAATCGCCTCCAATTTCCATAAC
>CANQSK010000012.1 GCA_947626475.1 uncultured Lachnospiraceae bacterium | reverse complement strand
CAGACAGCTGACGGATCATTTTCAGGCTTCCGTCCCCCAGACAACTGCTGGATGCTCCTCAGGCTTCCGTCACGGACGGAAGCTGGAGTATGTTTGACCGGGCTGCAGCGCCACTCCACGGGCCTGAGCCATCTCGCTGACCGTTACCAGCTGATAGCCTATGGCTGTCAGCTCCGGAATGATCTGCAGCGCGGCGGCGCCCGTAGCGCTGTACAGCTCATGCATCAGAACAATGTCTCCGTCCTTCACCTGGCTGAGCACCACATTGACCGTATTCTGAGTATTCCTTGTCTTCCAGTCCAGGGTATCGATACTCCACATGATCATGGGATAATTCACATTGGCCCGCACCGTAGCGTTGATATTGCCTCCGGGCAACCGTACCAAAGTCGGGCGCACGCCGCAGGCGGCCTGAATCGCGTCGTTGGCTGCCTCTACCTGATACTGTATCTGGGCGCCGTTTAATTTGTTAAAATATTTATGCTCATAGCTGTGGTTCGCCACCTCGTGACCTTCCGCCACCATTCTCTGCAGCTCCGCCGCTCTGGACGGGCACCGGTTGCCCACCACAAAGAAGGTAGCCTTGCCGCCGTAAGCCGCCAGGCAGTCCATGATCTGATTGCCTACCGACGTCTCCGGACCGTCGTCAAAGGTCAGCGCCACCATCGGCCTTGTTGGGTCAATAACTCGTCCTACAGGCTGAGTCTCTTCCGCCGCTGTTTCCTCCGCACCGGGGCCCGGCTCTGCCGGAGTCTCTCCTTCCGGCTGCTGGCTGCCCTCCGCAAGCTGAGCCGCTTCTTCCGGCTGCTGGCCGCCTTCCTCCGACTGCGCCGTTTCCGGCTCAGATTCCTGGCCTCCGCCCGGAGCCGATATATTGCCGTTCTCATCCACCCATCTGGCTACTCCGGGGCCTTTCTCCATATCAATCCAGTAACCGCCGGTCTTCGTCTCCTCAGCCGCTGTTTCCCCTGCCGCAGTCTGCTCCGGCTGAACCGGCTCGTCCGCCAGCGCGGTCTGCGCCGTCATAATTCCCATCAGGCAGCTGAGCCCTGCTGCCGCCAGCCATCTTTTTGCCCTTTTCATACTCAAATCCTCCATCCAAAATCTGACAGCTTCCTGCCATCATCATTATAGTCCTGTAGGGCAACAAAGTAAACTTTCTATTTTCTTACAAATTCATTTTCCATTGAACACATACTTATCCAGCCGGTCAAAAGCCTCCTGCACCCTGCTCAGGGGCAGGGCCAGATTCATGCGGATATGGCAGGGACCATGGAACGGCCTTCCGTCCTGCCAGGCCACGCCCACGTCCCATCCGGCCTGCAAAAGCTCTCCGATGGTTTTTCCGTGCTTCTTGCACCACTCTGCGCAGTCCAGGAACAGCATGTACGTGCCCTCCGGCTTCGCCGTCTTCACTCCCTCAAAATGTTTCTCTATGTAATCACAGGCAAACTCCACATTGCCTGTGAGAACCTGGCACAGCTCGTCCACCCACTCATAGCCCTCCGGCTTGTACGCGCCGATCAGAGCGTGCATGGACAGCACGTTCATGGAATTGTAGTGGGACTTGGAGCTTTTGGCGGTTATCCGGTCGCGAAGATATTTATTGTAAATAATGTGATAGCTGCCCACCAATCCGGCCAGATTGAAGGTCTTGCTGGGGGCGTACACCGCCACTGTCCTGTTTCTGGCGTCCTCGCTCACCGACTGGGTGGGAATATGTTTGTGTCCGGCCAGGATGATATCCGACCAGATCTCATCAGAAATAACCAGGCAGTCGTTGGTCTTATAGATCTCCATGGCCTTCTCGATCTCCCACCGCTCCCAGACTCTTCCGCAGGGATTGTATGGGCTGCAGAACACGGCCACATGGATATTCTCCGCCTTGATCTTCGCGTCCATATCTTCAAAATCCATGCGCCACACACCGTTTTCATCCTGCTTCAGCGGCGAATGAACAATCTTATATCCGTTGTTCAGAATACTTCCCGTAAATCCGATATAAGTCGGACTGTGAAGCAGCACCGCGTCCCCCGGAGCGGCAAAGGCTGTCAGGGCCGACACCACGCCTCCCAGCACTCCGTTCTCATAGCCGATACACTCTTTTGTAAGCCCTGTGACGCCGTTTCTGATCTCGTGCCACCGGATAATGGAATCAAAATATTCATCCGTAGGGCTGAAATATCCGAAAGCCGGATGCTTCGCTCTCTCAATGATCGCCTCTGTGATCGTTGGGCAGGTAGGAAAATTCATATCCGCCACCCACATGGGAATGGCGTCAAAGCCCTCTTTCGGCCTGCCCGGCGCGTTGCCGCCCAGTCCCAGGTTGTCCACGGCGATAGCGTCCCTGCCGTGACGGTCCATGATAGATGTAAAGTCGTATTTCATGAAAAAGCCTCCTTAAATCTTTATCTTTATATAAAAAAATCAAAACTCACGAATCAGAAACGCCATATAAAGCGGGAGCGTCAAAATCTTCCCGGAACGGCCTACATTGTAATCGCCCAGTTTCATTGCGGCATTTACATGGTATTTTTCCGGGTGCTGCAGAATCGTCTTCGTGCTTTTGACATTCCCGGTAGCCGCTTTTACTTCCACCAGCGTACATTCTCCCCTATATCGGATTACAAAATCCACTTCCAATCCGCTGTCCTTATGATAATAATACAGCTTCCGTCCCATTTTTGCAAAAATATCGGCAATCAGATTTTCAAAAATCGCTCCCTTATACCCGTAAAGTTTTCCCTGCAGAATATCGTATTGGGTACCGTCTTCCAGCATACTGACAAACAGGCCCTGGTCCCGCATATAAACTTTATAGACATCTTTCTCCGCATTCCCATCCAGCGGAAGTTCCGGAACGGAAAGATTATAACACCTGGAAATGATGCCGGCATCCTCAATCCACTGCAGGCTTCCGGCATACTTTCCTGCCGTGGAACCTTTTTTGATAACGGAATACTGAAATTTCTTGTTTTCTTTGCTTAGCTGCCTGGGAATCGACTGAAAACACTCCCTAATACGGGATTTATCCTTCTTTTCGGCATATTTCACCATATCATCCTCATAGGAACGGACAATATCCCGCTGGATACGCAGCACCTCATCCATCCGCTTCGTGTTCACAAACGTCTGTACGGCTTCCGGCATCCCGCCAACCACCGCATACTGTAAAAGGAGCTGCCTCATACGGTTATGAAGCACCTCCGGCACCGGGAGTTCTTCCTCCATGCACTTCTTCAGACTCGCAATGATCGGCTCTGCAATTCCGCATGCCCATAAAAACTCCTCAAAGTCCAGAGGAACCATATCAACCACTGTTTCCGAACCGACCGGAATGGATTTCGGCTCTCTGCCATATCCTTTTACTCCCAACAGAGAACCGGTTCCAATTACATCATACCTTCCGTCAAGCCGAAAGAATTTCAGAGCGGTCCGTGCCTCCGGGCAGTCCTGAATCTCATCCAGCACAAGGACAGTTTCTCCTTCTTCAAATACGGCCTCGCTCCCCAGCAGCGCGGACAGCATCATAATAATATGATCTGTCTCCAAAGAGCCGGAAAAAACCGAGGCATAATCCGGATTTTCAAAGAAATTCAGATACACCACATGCTTATAGTTTTTCTTCGCAAAATCAAGAACCGAAAAAGTCTTTCCGCACTGCCGGCATCCTTTTATAATCAGCGGCTTATGATTCGGCGTTTTCTTCCATTCAGCCAGAATCTGTTCCATCTTTCTTTTTAACATAATGGTTTGCGCCTCCCTGTCCGGTTGGTTCCTGTCCGATTTCACTTTTATCATAACCGGATTTTTCAACTTTTTCAAGGGAGTTTTGGATCATTTCTCAAACTTTTTCAAGGGAGTTTTGATGGTAAGGATAGACAAAATCCCCTATAACAGCGTCATGAATATCTCAGACGCCGTACAGGGGATATTTGAGTATGATTAAACCGCAGGCTGTTTCCGCAAAGTATCCGCGGCAGCCCGGGTGAAAGCCGCAGCCGTCACGACACTTTCGGCAGATTCCACCGGAAATGAGCCGCCAGATACCGAAGGACGATCACTGTCACAAAACCGCCCAGCATGGAAATTCTCCAGGAAGCCGACAGCCGGAACCACAAAAGCATGGACAGACCTCCGGCGATGGCAGCCAGGGCGTAGATATGCTTCAGAAAAATATCCGGCATCTGATCCGCCAGCACGTCCCGCAGGGCGCCTCCGCCCACTCCAGTCATAAATCCCAGAAAAACGATCAAAAATCCATTATCCCCATATCCGGCCTCCACACCGGTCATCACTCCGTCCACCGTGAAGGAGGCCAGGCCGATGGTATCGAACCAGAACAGCATCCAGTCGTAGAGATGAGCCATCTTCCTGGGCATATGCTGATGACGGTACACCAGCCAGAACACGATATTGGCCACGAGAGCCGCTATACCCACATAGAAGGGATTCAAAAACATCCGGGGCGGTATCTTTCCGATAATCAGATCCCGCATCATGCCCCCGCCGCAGGCGGTCGTCACAGCCAGCACATTCACCCCGAATACATCCATCCGTTTGTGTATCCCCACAAAAGAGCCGGAGATTGCGAAGGCGATGGTCCCGGCCAGGTCAAAAATCCCAAGCAGCGTCCAGTTCATAGCGGATCTCTCTTTCTACCAAAGGCTGTCAGTCCTCATTGACATGAGTACTGAAATCTTCATACGTTTTCTTCGAATACAGGTAAAACAGGATTCCAATAAGTATCCATGCTCCTACCACGATCCACTCCTGCCAGATCAGAGTACAGCTGGAGAAAGGAATCGGTATAATATATAATATCATCAGGAAGCCGGACAATGCAACCGCAATCGTCCCCACAAGCCTTCCTTTTTTTACTTTGTAAGGCCGTTTCATCTCCGGCTCTTTTTTTCTGAGTACAAGAAAGGAAATGGATACCAGAAAATAGGCGACGCTGCAGCCAAAACTGGCCGCGTCCACAAGCCAGATCAGCACCGCCTTCCCGAAAAACGGAGCGATCATGCATATGATTCCGCAAAGGGCAATGGCATAAACCGGCGTCTTATATTTCTGATGAAGCATGGAAAACGCCTTAGGCAGCATGGAAGCCTCCGCCATGGAATACAGTGCCCTGCTTCCGCCCAGAAGAAAAGCGTTCCAGCTGGTAACAATCCCACACATACCGCCGATGATCAGCACATCTCCCATGGCCTCTATGCGGAAAGCCAGCCGCATGGCGTCTGCCGCCACCAGGCCGTCGGCCATGGAATGGCGGATTTCTCCAAGTGGCATAATATACGAAATTGCAAAAACCACCCCCAGATAAAAGGCCAGCGCCAGCCCGATGGAAAAAAGCATGATCTTACCTATCTTCTTAAAAGGAATCCGGATTTCCTCCGCCGCCTGGGGAATCACATCGAAACCAATGAAAAGAAAAGGTGTCATACAGGAGACGGTCAAAATCCCTCCCAGTACGGTCTGATTCCCGTTATTATGAATATCACCAAACAAATTAGAGGTGAGATTGCCGGTATTTCCGTTCACGGCCGAGGCTCCGATCAATAACAGGCCGACAAGCATTATGCACACTGTAAGGATTCTCTGAACTACGGCCGCCATCTTCACTCCTCTTATATTCACAAATGTAATCACAGCCGCAAGCAGAACGCCCGTGATTACATAGGAAGCATAGATAGGAACACCGGCCACGTGGTACATCAAACCCATATCAAAGCGGTCACCCACGATATACCGGAGCACTGTGGGAAAGGCCGCCGCTTCATAGGCAGAGCAGGCCACGTATCCCAGAATAATCGCCCAGGTACAGATATAAGATCCTGTAGTTCCAAACGCACGATAGCTGAATATATGTTCACCGCCGCATTTGGGCATGGCCGCCGTCAGTTCCGCATATACCAGCCCTACAAACATCACCATGCCTCCGCCGATCAGAAAAGCAATCACTGTGCCCGCAAATCCCGCATTCGTAAGCCAGTCCCCGGAATTGATCACCCACCCCCAGCCAATCATAGCTCCGAAAGCAATAGCGACAATATCTTTTCCCTCCAGTACCCGTTCAAATTTTGAATCGTTTTTCATGTATTTCACCCCACTTCATGGCAAAAGTTATCCCGGCAGCACCTCTTTATACAAGTTAAGTACATTCTTATAAAAGACAGCCTCAATCTCTCTTTCCGTAAAGCCAGCTTTTAGAAAGGCCCTCTCCAAAAGCCCCATGTCAGCCGGGGAACCAAGCTCTAGTTCACCGTCAATTCCGTCAAAATCCGATCCAAGGCCCAGGCAGCCGATTCCTCCAAGATTACGGATATATTTCGCGTGAGCCACCATATCTTCAATCCGGCTGGCTTCCTGCTCCCCCTCTTTCCAGTCCCGCAGGAAAGAAGCGCTGTAATTCAAGCCTATCACTCCCCCTCTGTCGGCAATAGCCCGAATCAGATCGTCCGGAAGATTCCGCGGATGGGAACATACGGCTCTGGCATTGGAATGGCTTGCCACAAAAGGCTTTTTCGTATAAACAAGCACATCCCGGATTCCCGCGTCATTTAAGTGGGACACATCAATAATGATTCCCAGCCGTTCCATCTCCTCCACAAACTGGACTCCGGTCTCCGTCAGACCGTACTGATCTCCATCATACCGAGTACCTTTTAAAGGACCCTCCGTAACTTTTGTGGGATATCCCAGTTCATTGGGAAAGTTCCATGTAAGGGTCATCATGCGGACACCCAGCCGGTAAAAATCGCGGAGCAGGCGCACGTCTCCCTTACACACGCCTCCCTCTTCTAATGTAAGCATGGCGGACATCTTCCCCGCCTGCTGATTTTTCACGATATCCTCATAGCATCTCACCTGAGAGATCATATCGGAGTTTTTCTCAATCTCATTATAAAACACATCCAGCAGTTTCATCCCGTAGGTAAAGGGATCCCCTGTTCTCTGCCGCCCCAAAGGCGTAAACAGGGCAAAATTCTGAACCAGATAATCTCCCTTTTTCATGCTCTCCAGATCCAGATGAAATTCATTCTTCCGCAGAGAAGCATTCTCCCCATCGTCCTGCTTATAAAAGATTTCTGCAATGGTATCGCAGTGCATATCGATCACTTTCATCTGCATTTTCTCCTTTTTCCTGCGCCGTCTGAGGAAGGCCTGACGCCAACAGGCCTTCCCTCAATCCGACACAATGTATGGTATGGCGGCAAAAAAGTGCTCCTTATACTTACGCACAGGGAGCACTTTTTCTGTCATTTTATGAGTGTCTCGCGGCTATGCACTCGATCTCTACCAGTCCGCCCAGCGGAAGCTCTGCGATCTGAACACAGCTGCGCGCCGGGTAATCTCCCTCGAAATAGCTTCCGTACACTTTGTTTACCACCGCAAAGTCATTCAGGTCCTGTACAAAAACCGTCGTCTTAAATACCTGGGAATAATCGCTGTCCGCCGCTGCCAGAACCGCGCCCAGATTCTTCATGGAAGCATGGGCCTGGGCTTCAATTCCTTCCGCCAGTTTTCCTGTTGCCATATCAATTCCCAGCTGTCCGGAGACATACACCGTATCATCTGTGTACCAACCCTGTGAATAAGGGCCGATCGCTGCCGGGGCTTTATCTGTCTGAATTCTGTTTTTTGCCATCTTTTTCCCTCCCAATCATTTCTTCAGATTTTCACGAGCTGCTTTTATTAAAGAAAGTCCTTTTTCCAGAACGGCTGTCTGCGTGGCCACATTCAGACGGATAAATCCTTTGCCGCAGGCTCCGTAGTTCGTGCCGCTGTTGAGACGAACGCCGGCATCCGCGAACTGCTTCATCAGGGCATCCTGCTCCAGCCCCCAGGCGCTGAAGTCGATCCACAGCAGATAAGTAGCTTCCGGCTCGATCATCTTGACCTCCGGCATATTTTCTTTCAGGAAGTTACGCACAATATTGATATTCTTCTCAAAATAAGCGTTCTGCTGCTCCACATAATATTCGCACTCATTATAGCAGGCCATCAGAGCTTCAATGCCCAGATAGTTATAATCAAAGTGGAAATTGTCATACACCACATTGTACTGATCACGCAAAGCCTTGTTCTTAATCACCACGTAAGCGGAGTAGAAGCAGGCCAGGTTAAAGGTCTTACTGGGAGAACCCATGACCACCACATTGTTTGCAATCTCATCCGACAGAGAGAAAAACGGAATATGCTTGTTATTTCCATACACGATATCCCCGTGAATCTCATCACTGACAATCAGTGTATCGTTTTTCTTGCAGATTTCGGCAATACGAAGCAGCTCGTCCTTTTTCCACACGCGCCCCACCGGATTGTGAGGATTGCAGACCAGCAGAATTCTTACATGCGGATCCTGGGTTTTCTTGTCCAGATCGTCAAAGTCAATCTCATAATGCCCGTCCTTCAGCACCAGGTCGCTGCTCTCTACAAAACGGCCGGCTCCCTTAATGACAACACTGAAGGTATTGTATACAGGCGATTGAATCAACACCGTATCACCGGGTCTGGTATAAGCGTTGAGGATCATCCAGAGCGCGCCTGTCATAAGCCCCTGGGAATGACGGATTGCCTCCGGTTCTACTGTAAGGCCGTATCTCTTCTTATACCATCCGCACACAGAAGCCGCAAATCTCTCCTGCGGAAGATAGCCGTAAGCATACACACCAAACTCCGTACGCTTTCTGACAGCCGCAATAGCCTCCTCCGGCGCCTTAAAGTCCGTATCTGCCACTCCAAGCGGAAGATACTTGCCGTTTTCTCCCTCATAATCCCATTTGAAAGAATCTGTACCGATACGGTTGATCGGCTCGTCAAAGTTGTGAATCTTGTTTCCCATAGTTCTTTTCTCCTCTCTAAGTTATATGTTTATGATTTAACCGTTTTGATCCGCTTATACAGAATCACCGCGCAGAGAGCACCAAGCACTGCGAAAGCCACCATGATGCCAAATACCGCTCTGTATCCGGCCGCGCCCTCGAAGGCATCCAGGCACCAGCCATACAATGTAAAGATATAGAAATCCGGAACATTGCCCAGCAGAGACATAACGCCTGCCGCGGAACCTGCCGCTACGATGGAAATGCCAAGCTCAGAAGACGTAGCATAATAGGTGCCGCGCATCATGAACATCAAAACAGCGATGAGAAGCATAAGAGCGATTCCAATGACTAGCGTGCTGTTGGAGTAAGGAATAAAGATAAAAATTGCTGTCGCGATGCCGCCGGCAAGCATACAGATTCTCAGGAAACTGACACGGCTTCCCATCTTGTCGGCAATAATACCGCCCAGGGGCGCCGCGAACAATGCAATTCCGTACTGCCGGATAATGCTGACAGCAGAAGCCGCAGTGGAACCCATACCGAAGAGTTCCTCCAGCATCGGAGACATGTAGGAAAGCCCGTTATAGAAGGAATATCCAAAGAATACGATGGCAGCAGCCAGCCAGACGTTAGGCATCTTCATAACACGAACCAAACCTTGAAGAGCTTCCTTAGCGTTAACCTTGCCTTCTACCTCGTTCTTGTCCAGGAGCAGGAAGGAAATCACACCGCATACCAGAAGAGCCGCGCTGTAGAAGATGATGGTCTTCTGAAGACCTTCCGGTCCTTCGCCAAAGCCATTGAAGAAATAAAGAGCTCCGAAGGATACCAATGTCCCTGCCAAACCACGAAGACCTTCCATCAATCCAAACATCTTGCCGTGGGTTCCGTCCGCCTCAGCCAGCATTCGCGTTGCCTTGATCATCGCATCCCAGAAGAACAGGGTAATGGTAATTCCATATCCCATCTGGATCAGCAGGATAACCGCAAAAGGCGGATATGTCGCCTCCCAGAAACCGAGAAGCCCGGTTGCAATCAATCCAATCGGCATCAGATATTTCACCGGTACCAGGTCTACCAGCCAACCGCCGGGAAGATAAGCCAAAGCCTGCGTAATAGCAAAGAATGTGATCAATAACCCCATCTGTGTGTTGGAGACACCCAGCGCCTCCTGCAATGGCGTATAAAATACGTCTCTTAAATATGCCAGTTTGAAAATACTTCCTGCGCCAATACTAATGGCAATCAAGTTTATATAGCGTTTTGCGTTACTCATACATCCTGATGACAGCTTCCCTATTCTTTTGCTGCCATTTCCTCCTTTCTTTAACGAAAACAGTTTCTGAACTATACCCAATCCCTGCGTACCGCAGTCCCCTTGCCTCCTTTCTGTAAAAATATTTTAATCATGATAAAAATTTATTATATTATCTTTATACACTGTTTTCTGTGGTTTGTCAATACTAAATTTTTATTATAATAATAAAATATTTTTACTTGTATTTTTTCTTATTATGATGTAAAATTATAATGTGATAAAAATGGAGGGATAATTTTATGGATGATATGTTATTAAATCAGTATAAGATATTGGTAGATTACCTTGGGAAAGCGCTGGGACCTGACTACGAGATTGTGCTTCATGATCTGAGGAATGATTCCAACCGGATCATCGCCATCGCCAACGGACAGATCAGCGGCCGGGAGGTAGGCGATTCCATCAATGACGAATCTTTCAACATGCTGATCGCCCAGAGTTACGAAAACCATGACTATCTGGTAAATTACAAAGGACTTACAAAAGATAACTATGTAATACGTTCTTCCACTATGTTTATTAAGAACGCGAATGGAGATCTGCTTGGGATGCTGTGCATAAACTTCAGCGACTACCGTTTTATTGAACTGCATGATATGGTACTGTCCATAGCCCATCCCCTCAGCTTTCTGAACAAGTACAGCACCCATACCCTGCAGACCCTGGATTTTCAGGGTTCCTCCGACACCGGGGATGCCATCACAGAGAATCTTTCCCCCGATATCGGAAGGCTTATGGATTCTCTGTACACTTCCGCAATCTCCTCCATTAATATCCCTGTTGACCGCATGACACAGGAGGAACGCATCAAAATCGTAGGTCAGCTTCAAAGCCAGGGATTCTTCAAGCTGAAAGGCGCTGTTCACTATGCCGCCAAAAAGCTCCAATGTTCTTCTGCCAGCATCTATCGATATCTGAATGAATCGAAAAGTCAGTAACCCGGAAACTTTTGGAAGTGCAATTTAACGTTGGCGTTTTTGATAAAATGTCAAAAACGCCAACGTTAACCTTGCAATCAACTGCTGTATCTGTTAGTATAAATAATAAAACTGATTGGCGGGTGAACGGTCAGCGAAGCCACGGTCGCAAGGTATATCAAAGCTTTGCTCGACGCGAAAATTCTTTACGAATGTCCGCGGTTTGACATGAAATCCAAGAAATCATTAAGCGGGGAAAAGAAGTATTACCTTGCGGACCTAAGTTTTTATTTTGTTCAGAATACGGATAATCGAATCAACTATGGTCCGGTTCTAGAAAACATCACATATGTATATGCGAGATCGCATGATTATTCTGTCAGTGTAGGCAGGATTGGAAAACTTGAATGCGATTTCATTCTCAGAAATAATGAAATGCAATATTCCTATGTTCAGGTTTCCTACACGATAGCGTTGTCAAAAGAAACTGAAGACCGGGAATATTGTCCTTTGGAGGCGATAAAGGATAATTACCCTAAATATGTTGCCACGATGGATACTCTTCTTCAACGAAGAAACGGTATCGCCCACATAAATCTTGTGGATTTTATGAGAAACGGAAGAGAATTCTAACAGTCAGGAAACCCACTTGATAAATTATGGGGGCCGCAGAAATATTGCAGTTATTCACTGCACCAATTCTGCGGCCCCTCTTATCTCGGTCTTGGCGTCTGGGACCGTTTCCTTCTCATCCTTCCCCCAGCAGCGCCCGCACCACGCCCGCGGCGCTTTTTTCCTCCACGTGAAGGGTAAGCTGGGGCTCGTTGATGTGTTCCAGGTAATGGGCGTCGGAATTGCTGACGATCTTACAGCCCTGCAGATAAGGATTCGCTTTCTGAAGCTCGTGAAGCTTTCTCAGATCCTTAACCTCCGCCGTGGTAAACTGGCTGTCCGGCGGGACAAAACCCAGGTTGGCGATCAGGCTGTTGGCAGACTTGTCCACATGGGCCGGGAACATGACGCCGCCGTAGCTTCGGACCAGGGTCCAGAGCTGGTCGAAGGAGATGGTGGTGGCGTTGATCAGAAGGTTGGGCACCGTTCCCACCACCTGATCGTTCTCATCGTAGATCTGCTGTTTCCCGAAGATGGCTTCGTTATTGGGAAAGGGAACCAGCCTGTCATACACATATTCGTCAAATTTCAGAGCCGATTCCAGGTCCGGAAACAGGCAGACGGCGTGAACCTCCTCAGAGGTGTTGATCTCCATGCCGGGCACCGCAAGGATCCCGTACTCCTCCGCCGCCGCCAGGACGGCGGGACAGTTCTTGCAGGAATTGTGGTCGGTCACGGCGATCAAATCCAGTCCCTTTAACATGGCCATGCCCACAATATTGGCCGGGGTCATGTCGTCGTCTCCGCATGGGGAGAGACAGGAATGGATGTGAAGGTCATAGTAAAGCTCAGCCATGAAGTTCCTGATAGATCTTCAGAGCCGCGTCAAACACCGGCTCCTCCGTGGCCAGGACGGCAACGCCCTGCTGCTTGGCCTTCGCCCGGGCGACCTCATCAAGGGCCGCTCCCTCCGCCATGATCACGCAGGACACATCCGCCAGAGTCGCCACCGCAATGGTGTTGATATTGCCCATCACCGTCACCCATGCACTGTCCGCCGGCGCTTTTCCCATGGCAATACTTAACAGGTCACAGCAGAACACTCCCGTAATCTCGCGGCCGGTGTCATCGCCGCTGTTGACTACATGAAAAATCTGCTTATCAATCAAATCCTGTACTTTCAAATCAAACTCCTCCAAACTTTTAAACTGCCGGCAGACGCGCGCATCCGCCGGCCTCTCTTTTTACTCGTCGCTGTCCTGTTCGTTCATCCGGCTGTCCAGAGACGCCATCTCATTGGAAATCCGCCGGATATAATCCATCAGAATGGGGAAGGCCTCCCTGCCGCCCTTGATCCCGCCGTCGATGTCATCGGACAGCATGGATACCTCCCGCGACAGCTTATGCAGATTCTCGCGGAGATAGTAGATGCAGTCGCGTTCGCTGGCCTCGCCGCGGACAATGTCCTCCGCCAGGGCCTTGCAGGTCGGCGCTCCGCAGGAGCCGCAGTCCAGACCGGGCAAACGCTTGCACAGACGCTCCACCTGCTCCAGCCTGGCGAAGCTCTCCATCATATTGTCGCCCAGACGGAACACCGGCTCAAACTGGACGCCGGTCGTCCAGGGCACATACTCCTCCGCCTCGCTGCCCATATGGCTTCTGGCCACAGGCATGTACTTGCGGAGACGCTTTAATTTGACCTCCGCCACATAAGGATTCTCTACCGTCAGCACGCCGCCGATGCAGCCGCCGTTGCAGGCATTCAGCTCCACAAACTCCAGGTTGGCGAATTTCTGGTCCTCCAGATCCTCCAGCACCCGGATCACGTTCTCAATCCCGTCCGCAGCCAGATACCGGTCCGTGAACAGGCCGCTGGCCTCGCCGCCGCTGCGGCCCCAGCTGATGCCGATCTTGCCGGACTCGCTGATCTCCTCCGCGTCGTTCTCCACCGCTTTCATATAGGCCAGAAGCTGAGGATAGACTTCCTTGATGGCAAGAACATGGTCCACCTGGCTCTTCTCCGTTCCCAGAGGCGCTTTCACGTAGGCTACCTTGGACGGGCAAGGGGAGAGGAAGAACACGCCTATCTTCTCCCTGGGAAGCCCCGTAGCTTCCATGGCCCTCGCCGCCGCCATACACGCCGCCACCTCCACCGGAGGATTGATCGGCAGAAGCTGCGGAATCAGATTGGGGAACCGAACCCTTATCAGACGGACCACAGACGGACAGGCCGTACTGATATAGGGAAGACTGTCCTCGTGACTCCGGATGTATTCTCTGGTGGCCTCCGACACGATCTCCGCGGCGGAACTCACCTCAAACACATCGTCAAAGCCCATCAGCTTCAGGGCGTTCAGCACAATGTTCACGTCGTCCAGATTATTGAACTGGCTGTACAGAGACGGAGGCGGAAGCGCCACCGTATACTCATACTGCCGCATCACATCCAGCTTGTCATAGGACGCTGTCTTGGCATGGTGGGGGCAGATACGGATACACTCGCCGCAGTCGATACAGAACTTGCTGTTGATCTGGGCCTTGCCGTTCCGTACCCGAATCGCCTGTGTCGGACAGCGTTTGATGCAGTTGATGCACCCCTTGCACAATTCCGGCTCCAATTTCACCGAATGATAAAACTTATCCAATACTATCACCCCTCTGTCTCATGTCAGATCTTCACAATCATCGTGATGGTTGTCCCCTTCCCGATGACCGTGTCAATGGTCATCTCATCCGTGTACTTCTTCATGTTGGGCAGTCCCATGCCTGCCCCGAACCCCAGAGATCGTATCTCGTTGGGCGCCGTGGACCACCCTGCCTGCATGGCCTGGTCGATATCCGGAATACCCGGCCCCTTGTCCGCCAGGATCATGAGAATCTGGTCCGGCGATATCTCCACAGTGATGAGGCCTCCCTTCGCGTGAATCACCATGTTGATCTCCCCCTCATACATGGCGATGGACACCTTGCGGACCGCTTCCGGCGGCACGCCGAGGCTCTTCAGTTTCTTTTTCACATCGCTGCTCGCTTCGCCGGCCCTGGTGAAGTCATCAGGTGAAATCTCATAGGTCAAACGAATCGCTTCAGCCATTAAAATGCACCTCCAAACGCTCCTGCTCCCAAACCTGCCTGGTACAGCCGTCCGCAGGATGAGAACATTCTGTGCTCTGTCCAGAGCACGACCAGCCCCCGTTCCTTCGCCATCTCAAGGATCGTATCGTCCGGCATCTTGCCCCGGACAAAGATCAGGCACACGATATCCAGCATCTCCGCCGTCCGGATCACCTGCGGATTGCATAGTCCCGTCAGCAGAATGGAATGATCCTTGGAAAATGCCAGCACATCGCTCATCAGATCGGAACCGCAGGCGCTTTTGACCTCCTGGTCCAGGTTATCCTCTCCCACCAGAACCTTCGCGTTCAATATTTCCATTGCATCTCTTACAGTCATATGTTCCTCCTTCACACCCTTTACGGGCAGTCTCACGACACTTCTTATAAATAAAGAATACCATTAAATGAAGAAACATTCAAGAATTTTTAACCGATGGCCCGCCGCCGGGACCGCTTTTTTCGACAGCGGATTATTTTTTCAAAAACATTTCTCTTCTGGAAATAGATTTTTGTAGATTTTTTGTCAATTACATGATAGAATATACTCGACGCAAAATGTATCATCTAAAATAGAGGAGGATATAACATGGCTTGCAAAAAAGTAGGCGTACCTTTCAACGGGACCCCTGAGCAGGAAGCCAGGCTCAAGAAGGTCATTTCCGACTTGAAAGATACCAAAGGTGCTCTGATGCCTATCATGCAGCAGGCACAGGATATTTATGGCTATCTGCCCATCGAGGTCCAGACCATGATTTCCGATGAAACCGGCATCCCGCTGGAGAAGATCTACGGTGTTGCCACATTCTACGCTCAGTTTGCTCTCCAGCCCAAGGGCAAATATCAGATTTCCGTATGTCTCGGAACCGCGTGCTACGTAAAAGGGTCCGGCGCGGTGTATGAGAGACTGCAGAAGGAATTGGGCATCAGCGGAGGCGAATGCACTCCCGACGGCAAATTCTCACTGGATTCCTGCCGCTGTGTAGGCGCCTGCGGCCTTGCGCCCGTCATGATGATCAATGACGAGGTATACGGCCGTCTGAAACCTGATGACATTCCCGGTATCCTGGCGAAGTACGAATAATGTAGGTTAAGGTGTAGGTATATCAATTATGATGACTGAGATTTCCCTTAATATCCTGGATGTGGCGGAGAACTCCACCAAGGCGAAAGCTTCCCTGGTGACCATCTCCGTGGAAGCGGATTTTCCCGCCGACCTGCTGACCGTCGTCATCAAAGACAACGGCTGCGGCATGACGCCGGACGAGGTGGAACGGGTCACGGATCCGTTTTTCACCAGCCGTACCACCCGGAAAGTAGGCCTGGGCGTTCCGTTTTTCAAATATGCGGCGGAAAGCACAGGCGGAAGCTTTTCCATCGAATCCAAGAAAGACGTAGGCACCACGGTTACGGCCACTTTCATCCTGTCGCACATTGACCGTATGCCCCTGGGAGACATCAACACCACCATCCATACGCTGGTGGTCTATCACCCGGAGACCGATTTCATCTATCACTACCGGTACAACGACAAGTCCTTCACTATGGATACAAGGGAATTTAAGGAGATATTGGGAGATATTCCGTTTGATACACCAGAGATATCCGCTTACATAATGGATTTTCTGAACGAGAATAAACTGGAAACTGATGGAGGCGCCGTCTATTAGGCGTCAGATTTGGAGGTAAACATGAAATCTCTTGAAGAATTAAAAGCAATCCGTGAAAGAATGCAGAGCCAGGTAAGCCTTCGCGGCGAGGATCACAACCACATCCGCGTAGTGGTGGGCATGGCTACCTGCGGTATCGCCAGCGGAGCCCGTCCCGTTCTGACCACCCTGTCCAACCTGGTGCAGGAGAAGAACCTGACAGACAAGATTGCCGTGACTCAGACCGGCTGCATCGGCCTGTGCCAGTATGAACCTATCGTAGAAGTGATTGAGCCCGGCAAAGACAAAGTAACTTACATCAAGATGACCCCTGAGAAGGCTGAGGAAGTTATGGAGAGACATCTGATCGGCGGTCACGTGGTGGAGAACTACACCTTAAGTTCAGCAAACATCAAATAAGGAGGAACCCAGATGTATCGTTCACATGTACTAGTTTGCGGCGGAACAGGATGTACTTCTTCCGGAAGCCAGCAGATCATGGAAGCCCTGAAGGACGAGATTGAGAAGAAGGGCCTTTCCCAGGAAGTAGCCGTTGTGCAGACCGGCTGTCACGGTCTCTGCGCGCTGGGACCGATCATGATCATCTATCCTGACGCTACCTTCTACTCCATGGTTAAAGTAGAAGACATTCCGGAGATCGTCTCCGAGCATTTACTGAAAGGAAGAGTCGTAACGCGTCTTCTGTACCAGGAGACCGTTACCGATACAGGCGTTAAGGCCCTTATCGATACTGATTTCTACAAAAAGCAGCATCGTATCGCCCTGAGAAACTGCGGCGTTATCAATCCTGAGGTCATTGAGGAGTACATAGGAACCGGCGGCTACCAGGCCCTCGGCAAAGTCCTTACCGAGATGACTCCCGACGAAGTGATTCAGGTGCTTCTGGATTCCGGCCTCCGCGGCAGAGGCGGCGCCGGCTTCCCCACCGGATTAAAATGGAAATTTGCCAAGCAGAACGACGCGGATCAGAAGTATGTCTGCTGTAACGCCGACGAGGGCGACCCCGGCGCGTTCATGGACCGTTCCGTTCTGGAAGGCGATCCCCACGCGGTTCTTGAGGCCATGGCCATTGCCGGCTACGCCATCGGCGCCAGCCAGGGCTACATTTACGTCCGTGCCGAGTACCCCATCGCTGTACAGCGTCTCCGCATCGCCATTAAGCAGGCCAGAGAAATGGAGCTGCTGGGCAAGGATATCTTCGGAACCGGATTTAATTTCGACATCGACTTAAGACTTGGCGCGGGCGCTTTCGTCTGCGGCGAGGAGACCGCTCTGATGACCTCCATCGAGGGCAACCGCGGCGAGCCCAGACCCAGACCTCCGTTCCCGGCAGTGAAGGGCCTGTTTGCGAAACCCACCATCTTAAACAACGTAGAGACTTACGCCAACATTCCTCAGATCATCTTAAACGGTCCGGAATGGTTCGCCTCCATGGGTACCGAGAAATCCAAGGGAACCAAGGTATTCGCTCTGGGCGGCAAGATCAACAACACCGGCCTGGTAGAGATCCCCATGGGAACCACCCTGCGGGAAGTTATCGAGGAGATCGGCGGCGGCATCCCCGGTGGCAAGAAGTTCAAGGCTGCCCAGACCGGCGGTCCTTCCGGCGGATGTATCCCGGCAGAGCATTTTGACATCCCCATCGACTATGACAACCTGATCTCCATCGGCTCCATGATGGGTTCCGGCGGTCTGATCGTTATGGACGAAACCGACTGTATGGTAGACATCGCCAAGTTCTTCCTGGAGTTCACCGTAGAGGAATCCTGCGGCAAATGTACTCCCTGCCGCGTAGGCACCAAGAGAATGCTGGAGATCCTCACCAAGATCACCGAGGGCAACGCCACCATGGAAGACCTGGATAAGCTGGAGGAGCTGTGCTACTACATCAAGGACAACTCTCTGTGCGGCCTGGGCCAGACGGCTCCCAACCCGGTTCTGTCCACCCTTCGTTACTTCCGCGACGAGTACGAAGCACATATCAAAGAGAAGAGATGTCCGGCCGGCGTATGTAAGAACCTGCTTACCTACAATATTGATAAAGAGAAATGCATCGGCTGCGGCGCATGTGCGCGTCAGTGTCCGGCGAACGCTATCTCCAAGACCGACTACACCGCCCCCGGCAAGAAGCTGCCCGCAATGGCGATCGACACGACTAAGTGCGTGAAGTGCGGAGCCTGTATGGAGAAGTGTAAGTTCAACGCTATCTACAAAAAGTAATGGAGGAGAATCGGAATGGCAAATATAAATATTAAAATCAACGGCATGGAAGTCAGCGCCCCCGCCGGTTCCACGATCCTGGAGGCAGCCAGACTTGCCAACATTGAGATTCCTACCCTCTGCTTCTTAAAAGAAATCAACGAGATCGGCGCCTGCCGTATCTGCGTAGTTGAGGTGAAAGGCGCCAAAAGCCTGGTGGCATCCTGCGTCTACCCCATCAACGAGGGTATGGAAGTTTGGACCAACAGCCCCAAGGTATTAGCAGCCCGCAAGAAGACTCTGCAGCTGCTTCTGTCCAACCACAACTGCAGCTGCCTGTCCTGCGTCCGCAGCGGCAACTGTGAACTTCAGGTTCTGGCCAAAGAGATGGGCATCGACGACGCCAATTTCTACGCCGGCGAGAAAACACCGTCCGAGATCGACGACAGCGCCGCCCACATGATCCGCGACAACAGCAAATGTATCCTGTGCCGCCGCTGCGTGGCCGTCTGCGAAAAGACCCAGGGCATCGGCGTCATCGGCGCCAACGAGCGCGGCTTCGCCACCTTCATCGGCTCCGCCTTTGATATGGGCCTGGGCGAGACCAGCTGCGTATCCTGCGGTCAGTGTATCGCTGTCTGCCCCACCGGCGCTCTTCAGGAGAAATCCCAGATCGACGAAGTTCTGGCAGCGATCGCGGACCCGAAGAAGCATGTTATCGTACAGACCGCTCCCGCTGTCCGCGCAGGACTGGGCGAAGAGTTCGGCTATCCCATCGGCACCAACGTGGAAGGCAAGATGGCTGCCGCTCTCCGCAGGATCGGTTTTGACAAAGTATTTGACACCGACTTCGGCGCTGACCTAACCATTATGGAAGAGGCCAACGAGTTCATCGAGAGAGTTCAGAACGGCGGCGTGCTGCCCATGATCACCTCCTGCTCTCCCGGCTGGGTCAAGTACTGCGAGCACTATTTCCCGGATATGACCGAAAATCTGTCCAGCTGCAAATCTCCGCAGCAGATGTTCGGCGCCATCGCCAAATCCTACTACGCGGAGAAGGAAGGACTGGATCCGAAGGATATCGTATCCGTATCCATCATGCCCTGTACCGCCAAGAAGTTTGAGATCGGCCGTCCCGACGAGGACGCCAACGGCGTACCGGATATGGACTACACCCTGACCACCAGAGAGCTGGCCCGCATGATCAAGAAGGTGGGCATCAAGTTCAACACCCTTCCGGATGAGAAGTTCGACGAGCCTCTGGGCATCTCCACCGGCGCAGGCGTTATCTTCGGCGCGACCGGCGGCGTTATGGAGGCAGCCCTTCGTACCGCAGTGGAAACACTGACCGGCGAGGAGCTTAAGCATCTCGACTTCACCGATGTCCGCGGCATACAGGGCATCAAGGAAGCCTCCTACAATGTAGCCGGCATGGAAGTGAAGGTTGCCGTAGCTTCCGGCCTCGGCAACGCCAGAGAGCTTCTGAACAAGGTGAAATCCGGTGAAGCCAACTATCACTTCATCGAGATCATGGGCTGTCCCGGCGGCTGCGTAAACGGCGGCGGCCAGCCTCAGCAGCCCGGTTATGTCCGCAACACCGTGGACATCCGCGGCCTCCGCGCCAAGGTTCTGTACGACGCGGACGCAGATATGCCTATCCGCAAGTCCCACGAGAATCCTGCCATCAAGGAGCTGTACGCTACCTACCTTGGCAAGCCTGGCAGCGAGAAGGCGCATCACCTGCTGCACACCTCCTACATCAAGAGGAAAGTGAACGGCAACTAAACCAAACAAAAAGGGCCGGAGCGATTGATTCGCTTCGGTCCTCTTTTTTCTCCGCGTCTCTTAAGCCTCCCTGTGCATATGCACCTTGTCGGCTCCGGTCATGATCAGATTCTCATGCACCTCACGGCCGTCCGCCTGCCCTATGAGCGCGTCTCTGAACTTTTTGGCTTCCGTCTCAGTCATGTTCTGTCCGGGGCCGCCGACACAGCCGCCGACGCAGGCCATTCCCTCTATGAAATCTGCGGGCAGCCGGCCTACCTTCATCAGAAGCAGCGCCTTCTTGCACTCAGCAGCGCCGTTGCATCTCATGACCGTAGGCGTGGCCTCCTCGCCCATCTCCTTAAAGCACTGCAGCACTGCGGCCGTCACTCCTCCGGAGTTGCCGAACCGTTTGCCGAACACGGAGCTTTCCTGATAGCTGTTCTCCTCCGGCTCCAGCTCAATGCCCTTGCCGTACATGATGGAGCGGATCTCTCCGTAGGTCAGCACATAGTCCGCATTGCCCTCAACTCCGCCCAGAGCCGCCTCGCTCTTCTTGGCAGTGCAGGGCCCGATGAACACCGTGATGGTCTCCGGATCGCGCTCCTTCAGCAGACGGGAAACTCCGCACATGGGTGAAACGGTAGTGGAAACATTTTCCATCAGCACCGGAAAATGCAGGCGCACCATGTTATAGAAGGCCGGACAGCAGGATGTGGTCATCTTCTTGCCCTCACGGTAGGCCTCCGCCCACTCGGCCGCCTCCGCGGCCGCCGTCAGGTCTCCGCCAAGACCCACTTCCACCATATCGGCAAATCCGGTCTTCTTAAGAGCGGTCTTCCAGCTGGCCATGGTGATCTCCGGTCCAAACTGCCCTTCCGTGGCAGGCGCCACCATAGCCACCACTTTCTTTCCGGCCTTAATATGCTCAATCACATCCACTATGTAGGACTTGGAACCTACGGCTCCGAATGGGCAGCTGTAAATGCAGGCGCCGCACTGGATACATTTCTTCTCATCGATAACGCAGACTCCGTACTCATCATAGGTAATGGCGTCTACGGGACATACCTTTTTGCAGGGCCTCTCCAGATGGGCAATGGCGCTGTAAGGACAGGACTGGGCGCACTTGCCGCACTCCTTGCACTTATTCGGGTCAATGTAAGCCTTGGTATCCCCCATGGTGATGGCCCCGAAATGGCAGGCGCCCTGACAGGCCTTTCCCATACATTTCCTGCAGTTATCCGTAACCAGGTAAGAAGCGATGGGACATTCCTCACAGGCCGCGTTGATGACCTGCACAATATTGACAGAATCCTTTCCGGACGGACACAGCCCTTCCGCCAGACGCACTCTCTGCCGGATGATCTCCCTCTCTTTATAGATGCAGCAGCGGAACTGCGCCTGAGGTCCCGGAATAAGCTTGTAGGGAATCTGTTCCCTCTCTTCCTCCAGCCTGCCTTCCCACGCCAGTTTCGCCACTTCCCTCATTACATCATGTTTGATGCGCAGAACGGTTGCGTCATTGGTTACCATAACGTTTCCTCCTTGACCACAAGATTTATGTCTGGTTGTATTATCTCATAGCCCTAAAATTTTGGCAATCTCTTTTCACAGATTTTCCATTGTTTTATGTCATGGGTTTTATGCTGTTCTCGATAAGATCAATCTCATCTTGATTCAGCCCGAATTTCGCATAAAGCATCTTGTCCGTCCATTCCACAGAAAAATCAACTGCCGGAACGAATCTGTACGTGATTCTTGATGCATCATGACTTGACTTGGCCAGCGAATGCATGAAGCATAAGCTTCAAGCCGCGCGGCCTGCAAATTCATCGCTGTATTCATAATTATCTTGCCTCCCTATCATTTTTGTGCTAAGATAAGTATGTTCATTGTAACTCTATATCAATTTTATGCAGTTTAGGGCTATCGCCAAGCGGTAAGGCACAGGACTTTGACTCCTGCATTTCGCTGGTTCGAATCCAGCTAGCCCTGCTCCGCGGCTATGGCGGAATTGGCAGACGCGCCAGATTTAGGTTCTGGTGGGAGACCGTGCAGGTTCAAGTCCTGTTAGCCGCACTAGACAAATATAATCGGATATTTGTGACACCACTGGTGACACAAATAAGCTGGACTAATTACCTTTTGAGAAGCAGTATCCTTGACACCTATGTGCTGGAATTTCTTAAAAGCTCCGTGAATTGACTGATCTTGCGCTGGAAGCCTTTAAGCGTTATGATGAGGGAGCCGTCATAAAAGATTTCCCGAATCAGTGCAGTCCCGAAAATACCGCGGCCGCAGCCACAGTACACAGTCCGCTTACCACAATGGCCAGGCTGCTCATGGCTCCTTCCACCTCACCCATCTCCATGGCTCTCGCCGTTCCGATGGCATGGGAAGCCGTTCCGATTGCCAATCCCCTGGACACCGCATATTTGATCCGGAATACCCGGCACACAAATTCCGCCGTCATATTTCCCAGAACGCCTGTGACAATGATAACCGCGGCTGTGATGGTAGTATTGCCGCCCAGCTCCTCCGACACGCCCATCCCGATGGCCGTAGTAATGGATTTGGGAAGCAGCGTCACGTACTCCTCATGGGACAGGCCAAACAGTACCGACAACAGGAGTATCACCACCAGACTGGTCAGAACACCGGAAACGATCCCGATCAGGACAGCCGCCGCATTTTTCTTCAGAATTTCCAGCTGCCGGTACAGGGGAACCGCCAGGCTGACTGTGGCCGGCGTCAGCAGGTAGCTCAGATATCCGGCGCTGTTTTGATAAGCGTCGTAATCAATGTCCAGCGCCAGCAAAAAAATGATTACCAATACAACGGAGATCAAAAGCGGATTCAGAATCGCCAGCTTCCATCTCTTTTTTACAGAAACTCCAATAAAATAACTGATCAGACTGATTACCACACCGACTGTGGCCGAGCCGATGAAAAAGGAATTCATCGCGTTTTTTTCTCCTTTCTCCCTTTCCTGTCCATCATAAAATCCGTTGTCTTCCCCGTCACTCCCATAACAAGAAATGTAGATACGGAAATAATAACGCAAAGGGGTATCAGAATTCCTCTGATCTTCTCCCAGGAGACCACCAGGCCTACCGCCGCCGGTATAAACATAACCGGCATGATCTCGATCAGAAATTCCCCGGCCTCCTTCACCTGCTCCAGCTTAATCACCCGGAAGATCAAAAGAAAAAGCAGTAAAACCAGGCCATAGATGCCTCCCGGAACCGGCAGATCGATCAAATATTTCAGAATCTCACCTATACAGGTTACCGTCAGTATGATCGTAAATTGTTTTAAGTACTTCATTCAGACTCATCCTCCTCCATCTTATCATACTCCAGTCCCACATAAAAAGAAAGCCTCTGTGAAATTTTTCTGCATAATCCATACAATACAAAAACGCTTAAGCTTCCTGAAGTCAGGGCCTAAGCGTCTTTATCATAATCGGGTGGATACAGGGACTCGAACCCTGGGCCTCCAGAGCCACAATCTGGCGCGCTAACCAACTGCGCTATACCCACCATAAACGAGCCTGAAGGGATTCGAACCCCCGACCCACGGCTTAGAAGGCCGTTGCTCTATCCAGCTGAGCTACAGACTCACAATCATAGAAAAACAAAAGAGCAGGCGATGGGAATCGAACCCACGTATCCAGCTTGGAAGGCTAGTGTTCTACCATTGAACCACGCCTGCATATCATCATTCATCTGAATGGCATCGGGGTGACAGGATTCGAACCTGCGACTTCCTGGTCCCAAACCAGGCGCTCTAGCCAAACTGAGCCACACCCCGGCAAACACCTGCGCCACCAGACGCAAGTGTTATTATAAACGAAAGACTGTTCCTTGTCAACCATTTTTTCAATGTCAGATTGCACAGATTCACACACAGATTATTCGGCCCGGCCGCTGCCTAATCTCACAGAAATCTCTGCTGGAAGGACAGGTCTCCCGCCTCGTCCACTGTCGCTATCATATAGGAAGGCCTCCGCCCCTCCTGCCTGGGATAGGACAGGCTTCCGGGGTTTAGGACTGTCACGCCTCCCACCTTCGCCAGAAACGGTTTGTGGGTGTGCCCGAACATGGCCACATCGCAGCCGCGGCTTTTTGCCTCGTCCGCCAGACCCTCCGGCCCCATGGAGACTCCATAATAATGGCCGTGAGTCAGCAGTACCCGGTGAACCCCCAGCTCGATCTCCCTCTCCCGGTCCAGCATGGAAAAAAAGTCGTTGTTCCCAAGGACCATCTCCATCCGGCACTCCGGATTGACCCAGTCGGGGATAAAATGCTCGCTGCCCTCCGCGTCTCCCAGGTGGATCAGCATATCCATGGGCTTCTCCTGAGCGATGACGGTTTTCAGGTTTTCGTCCTTCCGGTGGGTATCGCTGACAATCAGAATCTTCATTGCTCTTCCCTCCCGACAGCATCCCGCAGACAAAGCTTCATGGCCTCAAGGGCTTTCCCCCTGTGACTGATCTCGTTCTTCCGGTCAAGAGGGATCTCAGCCGACGTCATGCCGTACTCCGGCAGATAGAAGATCGGATCGTAACCGAAGCCGTTGCTTCCTGCCGGATGATGGGCGATCATCCCCTCCACCGAGCCTTCCGTGTGGAGCACAGTTCCGTCCGGCAGCACCGCCGCGATGGCGCAGACGAACCTGGCCGTCCGCTCCTCCTCCGGCGCGGAAGCCACCCGGTCGATGATCACCTGATTCTTGATTTCATAGGAGGTCTCCTCCCCCATATATCTGGCGGAATAGATGCCCGGCTCGCCGTTCAGATAATCCACCACAAGGCCGGAGTCGTCCGCCAGCACAATATCCCCGGTCAGGGCCCAGACCGCTCTGGCCTTGATCTCAGCGTTTTCTGCGAAGGTGCTTCCGTCCTCCACAATATCCAGGGACACTCCCGCTTCCTTCATGGATATGATCTCCAGACCCAGATCCTCCAGTATCATGCGAAACTCCCGCATCTTCCCGGCGTTTCCGGTCGCTACAATAATCCTGTGCTTCATAAATTCATTTCCTCTCATACAGTATCTCTAGGTTTCCTGGCCGGCGGCTTGGGTCCTATATATTGATAGAAATAGGTCTTTATCATTCCGTTGTAAATCTTCCGGTTCCGGTCGGCTTTCCCGCCCAGATACCGCTCCGCCTCCTCATAGGCCGTGATAATGTAGGCTGACCAGCTGTCCAGGGCCCGGAATCGCTCTCCCAGTTCCCGGTACAGTTCCGGCAGATTCGCCTTATCCTCAATCCGCTCCCCGTAAGGAGGATTTGTAATAAGAAATCCGTATTTTTTCGGATGGCTTAAGGCGCTCAACGGTCTCTGCTGAAAATGAATCAGCTTTTCCACACCGGCACGTTCCGCGTTGGCACGGGCTGTTTTCACCACGTCGCCGTCGATATCATATCCCTGAATATCCGTTTCGACTGTTTTGTCCACCAAATCCCAGGCTTCCTCCACGGCCTCCCGCCAGTACCGGCCCGGTATCAGATTCTCCCAGCCCTGAGCCAGAAAGGAACGGTTCATGCCAGGCGCTATATTGGCTGCCATCATGGCCGCCTCAATGGGAAATGTGCCGCTGCCGCAGAACGGGTCCACCAGGATCCGGTCTCCCTTCCAGGGCGTCAGCAGGATCAATGCCGCTGCCAGGGTTTCGGAGATAGGCGCCCGGCCGGCCATGGTCCGGTATCCTCTCTTGTGAAGAGATTCTCCGGTCGTATCTATGCCGATCGTCACCTGATCCTTATGGAGGAACACACGAAGAGGATAACTGCTCCCTGTTTCCGGGATGACCGACAGCCCGCAGGCCTCCTTCATCCGCTCCACCATGGCTTTCTTCATGATCCTCTGAATATCGGAGGGGCTGAACAGCTTGCTCTTGATGGAGGAAGCCTTCGCCACCCAGAACCTGCCGTCTTTGGGGAGCAATTCCTCCCAGGGAATCTGCCTGGTCCCCTGAAACAGCTCCTCAAATGTCTCCGCATGGAAGCTTCCCGCTTTCACCAGGATCCGCTCCGCGGTCCTGAGAAATACGTTCGCCCGGCAGATGGCCTCCTCATCGCCCAGAAACGTGACGCGTCCGTCCTCCACCTGGGAAATGTCGTATCCCAAATCAAATATTTCACGCTTCAGCACCGATTCCAGTCCGAAATGGCAGGGCGCGATAATCTCATACAGTTTCTTCACCAGTCACCTCTCAAAGCTGAATCTCATTTATCCTTCCGCCCTCAAAATCGAGGATCGTAAACACGGAACCGTCCAGCAGGGCATAGCTGGGCGGATTGCCTCCCTTGGGCAAAGAGACGGAGCCGGGATTCAAAAAGAACTTATCTCCCCCGGCCCTGGCCACGGGAATATGGATGTGGCCGTAGATCAGGGCGTCGCCCGGCTGCATGGGCGGAAGCTTCTCCTCATTGAATACATGGCCATGGGTCGCGTAGATCGTCCTGCCGTTCAGCGCCAGAAGCGCGTAATCCGCCATAATAGGAAATTCCAGCACCATCTGGTCCACCTCAGAATCACAGTTGCCTCTGACCGCGTAGATTTTATCTTTATAAGCGTTCAGCATAGCCAGCACCCGCTTCGGCTCATACTCTCTCGGCAGTTCATTTCTGGGCCCGTGATACAGAAGGTCGCCCAGAAGGATCAGGCGCTCCGCGCCGGACTGTTCAAAAGCGTCCAGCATTTTTCTGCAGTAATAGGCGGAGCCGTGGATATCTGACGCAAACATGTACTTCATAGCCTTCACCTCTTTTCGTGTTCTATTTTATAGCCTCAGACGGCTTTCTGTCAACAGATTCTATTCCTGTATCAGATACTTTCCCCGATATGCCGTCAGCCCGCCGGCCACATTTACTACCTGATACCCCCGGTCCACCAGATGATTGCAGGCCAGCATGCTCTGGCTGCCCCTGGTACAGTAAAATACAATGGGCGTTCCCACCGGCAGCTCCTCCAGCCGGTCCTCCAGCTCCTCAAAGGGAATATTTACGGCGCCTTTCAGATGACTGCGGGAAAATGCTTCCGGCCCCCGAAGGTCCACCAGAAACATCTGCCGTCCTCCATAGATCCAGTAATCCAGCTCTCCCACCGTAATGATCGGATAACACATAGGCTTCTTCCTGTCCTTTTTATAATAGTATATGGGACAGACTGAATCCCGGTGACACACGGCAGAAAGCCGCCCCACAGACTGTGGGACGGCCCTCTTGCCAGTTCTTTTCTGATCAGCGGTTGTTGTCGCAGTTCTTGCTGCTGTTCTGGCTGTTATTCTGATTGTTATTCTTGCTGCTGTTCTGGCTGCCGCTCTGACCATTGCCCTGGCTGCCGCTCTGATTGTTGTTCTGACTGTTGTTGTCGTAACCGTTTCTTGCCATAGTAGGCACCTCCTGATTTGTTGTTGTTAAGTTACAGGAGTAGTATGGCTGATTTTCCATTCTTTATACAGGCAATCTGAATTTTTCAGTCTCCCAGCACATTGACGATCCTGACAGGCGTCCGGTAATTCCAGGGGGACATCTTGACCCCGGTCTTATAGGTGGACGCATGTATCACCTGTCCGTCTCCCGCGTAAATCCCCACGTGGTTGATGCCGGACCCTTTGGCGTAGAATATCAGATCTCCCGGACGCATCTGATCGGCGCTAACCGCTCTTCCCTGAGCCGCCTGGGCCCTGGAGCTTCTCTGCAGGACCACTCCCGCCGCGTTCTGGAGAACGTACCGGACAAATCCGGAGCAGTCCACGCCGGAGTGAGGGTCGTTGCCGCCATAGCGGTACGCGCAGCCCAGAAACTGCCGGGCAAAATCCACAATGTACCGGCGAAGGCTGCCGGAGACGTCCCCGCCTGCCTGCTGCCCCTGAGCTTCCTCCGTCTTCTGATCGTCCCCGGATTCCGCCTTCTGAATATCCGCGTCCTCCGCGGACAGATAACCGACTCCGTCCTCTACCTTAACTTCCATCCATCCGCCGCCTGCGTCGTCAAGAATCTGAAACTCTTCTCCCTGAGCGGCCGTTTTCAATATGTCATAGGAATCCATGGACACATAGATGTCGGCATTCTTCTCCGCCACGGCTATGTAACGTCCGGCAGACAGGTCCATGTCTTTCAGCTGGCTGCTGCCGGCCCAGGCCGTCTCAGGAACCGCCGCCATCAGGACGGCGCACAAAGCCGTCACCGTAATTTTATGGATTCTATGATATTGTCTGTTTATCTTCAATCTTCCATCCTTCCTTTCATCAAAACCCTGCGCCTGCGGCGCATTTTTCCGAAAATTATATCTGATTCGCCTTTCAGCGAGTTATCTTTATGTATTTGTTACAAATATGTTAACTACATTGTGTATTATATTTCATTTCTGTTACTATGTCAAGCAAAAAGAAACCGAAACTGTTACAATCAGTTTCGGTTTCTTTTAATATTTTCTTAATATTTACTTCACCATCGCTGTCGGGGCCCACGGAACAGACAGATCAACAGCCAGATGATCAGGATAGGACCAAGGAACGGCGCCAGCAGAGTAAAGATTCCGCCCACAATGGCAACCACTGCGTACAGCACCAGAAACACGATCAGAATAAGTCCCAGCTTCACATACCATTTGCTCAGGTCAAAGACATGGAAGGAACCTCTGGTGTTCTGCCGCTGCTGGGAATAGCCGTCCTCTCCGTAGGCGTCTCCTGTCTCCCCGCTGCTCTCATAGTATCCGCCGAAGCCCTGACCGGCGTCCTCTTCCGGCAGATCCGTCGTATCTTCAATGTTCTTGGCGATCAGTCTGGGGTCTCCTATCTCCTCGATGACCTCTTCCTCGGTGCGGCCCTTGCGGACCTCATCGGTAATGTATTCCCGATAGTACCGTATATTCTCCTCGACGACACCGGGCGGAACGTCGCCCGACAGATCCCGCCGCAGCGCCTGGAGAAATTCTTCTTTATTCATATACTCTCCTTATTCAATATGTTCTTTGATAACGCCTTCCCGGTAAGCCGCCACCAGCTCCTTCAGATCCTTGATCTTGGCCGCCAGCTCCACACCCAAATCCGTGTCGCTCACCATCACCCGGCTCTTCATCTTCTCCACGATAGTCACCTTCGGCGTGTTCTTGCTGCCGGGGACAAAGGGCTTGTGCTCCGCCAGGGCCAGATGCCGGGAATTGTAGATCAGCGTGTAGCCCGCGATTCCCGTCTTGCTCTGGTAGGCCTTGGACAATCCTCCGTCAATGATGTACAATTTGCCGCCTGCCTTGACCGGAGTCTCCCCGTCCTTGATCTTCACCGGCACATGGCCGTTGATAATATGTCCTCCCTCTGTGGGCAGCCCGAATTCCTTCAGGATCTTATCACAGTATTCCTCATTCACGCTCAGCCTGTAGTAGGGATTGAAAGTCTCCTTGTGGGTGGCCTTGTCCGCCACAAAATAATTCTCAAAGGTAGTCATCTTATCCTTGCCGAACACCGGAGACTTGGCTCCGCACCAGAGATACCACATAAAATCCCTGGCAAATTCCTTGTCCGGATTGCTGTCCGCAAAGAAATACGCGCTCTGAACCATCTGATCCACAAAATCCATCAGGGCCTTGCCGGAATAGGGAATATCGTAAAATGTAATCTCATCGAAGCTTCCGTCTTCCTTCATGGGGATACAGCCGTGGTACAGCAGATTGTTGTTGATCCTGGTATACATGGCACCATGGGAATAGAGGAACTTCACGTGCTTGTGGAGCAGGGCACTGTGGCGGAAGGACAGCTGCAGCGTATGGAGCAGCTCCTCCTCCTCCGGCGTCAGGACCAGCGGATTTGTGGGGTCTATGGTGGGGAAGTTCATATCCAGCATGGGGTAGGTCTTTCCCTCCACCGTCACAGTCCCATTCGCGAAATCTATCTTCTCCAGCAGGCACCGCTCGTCCATTTCATATTCCGGGTGGCGCTTGATAATATGGCCCTCTACCTTAAACTGGATGATGGCGATGGCCTTGTGCATCTTGGCCGCCAGTCCCGGGTCCACCGCGTCATAAATATTCTGATCCAGAATATGAGGCTTGAACCGCTCGCAGGGGTCGTCCTTGTAGGTTGCCGCGGCGAACATGGAAAGGGGCCGCAGATTGATGCCGTAGCCGTCCTCCAGCACGTCAAAGCCGTTGTAGCTGATGGCGATCCTCAGCACATTGCAGATGCAGGCCAGGTTCCCGGTGGCCGCTCCCATCCAGTCAATGTCATGATTGCCCCACTGGATATCCACATCATGAAACCGCATCAGCTCTTCCATGATCAGGTCCGCCCTGGGGCCCCTGTCAAAAATATCGCCGATAATGTGAAGGCTGTCGATGGTCAGCCCCTGGATCAGCTCGCACAGGGCGCAGATAAATTTATCCGCGATATTGATGTCGATAATCGTCCGGACGATCTCGCTGTAATATACCTTCTTATTCTCGTCGTTATAATCTACATGCAGCAGTTCATCAATAATGTAGGCGAAATCCGCCGGCATCTTCTTGCGGACCTTGGAGCGGGTGTACTTGGACGACACCACCTTGCTGATCTGAACCAGCCGGTAAATAGTGATCTTCTTCCAGTCATCGCTGTCTCTCCCGGCCCGCTCCATCCGGGCCAGCTCCCTCTTGGGATAATAGATCAGGTTCGCCAGCTCTTCCTGCTCCTCTTCCGGGATCACATACCCGAAGGTTTCCTTGATCTTCTCCCGGATGATGCCGGAGGAAGAACGCATCAGATGAATGAACGCCTCATGCTCTCCATGCAGGTCGCTGAAAAAATATTCGGTGCCCTTGGGCAGGCCGCCGATCGCGGTCAGATTGATGATCTCGCTGGACGCCGCGCGCACAGTGGGATAATCCCGGGCCAACAGTTTTAAATAGGCTAAATCCCTCATGATGGTCCCCCCTTCTCATACTGCTAATGTGGATAGTATAGCACAGAATCAGAAAAATGAAAAGATATGGGAATTGTATACTTAACAGCCGGTTATGACTGTTCCGGCCCGGACTCCGGCATCTTCTGCTCCTTCGCCCCGCCGGGGATGGACGGATCCCGCATCTGATAGGCCCGGTAATGTTCCTTAGTCGCCGGATCCCGGACAGTCTCAGAGCGGTTATTATACAGAAATTTTACCAGCTCATAGCAGTCGATCCATATCTCATTGTCCCCCTCCTTCTGAGATTCGTCAAAAATCAGCTGAATCCCAAAGTGCAGATGAGGTTCTTCGATATTGTTGGTGTTCTCTGTGCCGCTGTAGCCGGTACGGCCCAGATAACCGATCACGTCCCCGGCCTGGACAATGCTTCCCTCCTTCAGAGACTTGTGATACGGATAATCCTTCCGCAGATGGGCGTAATAATAGTACCTTTTTCCGTCAAGGCTGCGGATGCCCAGCCTCCATCCCCCGTACCGGTTCCATCCCATTGCTTCCACACGGCCGGACTCCACGGCGATCACTGGCGTACCCACCTGCCCCATCATGTCATGTCCCAGATGCTGCCGCTTGAATCCATAGCTTCTGGACGCGCCGAAATCATCGTAATCCTGATAGGGATAGTTTTTGGCGATGGGAGAAAAAACCTTCAGGCCGTACTTGGTGACCCAGACCGGCTCTTCGGTCCGGACTGGATTTCCTGCCGTGTCCTTCGGCAGCACAAAATCCGGCGCCTGGCTGCCGGGAATCTGAATCTGATATTCCCCCACCATGCCGCCCAGAACGGCTGTGTACGCTTCCAGATAATAGGGGTAATATTTCATATCACCGGCAATATCCTCCATTTTCTCCCCATTCAGAAGCCTGCCGGCTATTTCATCCATATCCTGTTCTTTGTACCCGGAGAAATCTCCTCCGTACCGGGCCCCAAGATAAGCCAGAAGCTCTATCCAGTTCAGATGGATCTCCGACTGACAGGTATCTACATCATATCGGAAAGCCCTGTTCAGCGCCTCCGACGTAACCTGAAAATCAACCCAGCGGATGTAATCCGCCTTTTTGCTGACCGCCAGCCTGCTCCCCCAGGGAGTCAAAAGAATCAAAAACGCCAGCAGAACCACTGACTCAAGAGCGATAACCAGACGTACAAAATCAGGACGTTTGCTGAAATCCATGAAAAACCTCCGACTTTTACTGGATAAAAAATATGCCGGAAAAAAGCAAAATATGAGCCGCGTTTTTCTTCCTTTTTGGGCGGACTTGATATATAATAATCAGGAACTTACCGCATTGACCGGAAACAGGGCCGAAGCGGCCCGGGGGAGTATTCTTATGATTTATTCCGTGAAATATGCTTCTTGCGCAGGTCTTCTGACTATTGCCGAACGAAACGGCCGCGTCATCGGCCTGTGGATAGAAGGGCAGAAATATTTTGCAGGAAATGTGAAGGAACCCATGATACAGGCCGAACCCTCTGACGTCCCGATCCTTTCCCGGGCGTGCAGCTGGCTGGACCGGTATTTCGCAGGCGGGCAGCCTTCTCCCGCGGAACTTCCGCTGGCTCCCGAGGGCAGCGAGTTCCGCCGGCGGGTGTGGGATATCCTCTGCCGGATTCCTTACGGACAAACGATTACCTACGGCGAGATCGCAAGGCAGATGGCCGCAGAGCAAGCAGCCGCACCCAGAACCGTATCCGCGCAGGCTGTAGGCGGCGCGGTCGGCCACAATCCTATTTCTATCATCATCCCCTGCCACCGTGTCATGGGAGCAGGCGGCAACCTGACCGGCTACGCCGGCGGAATCGCCGTCAAGAAGCTTCTGCTGGAGCTGGAAGGCATCGATACTGCTGGATTTTTCGTTCCAAAGAAAGGAACCGCACTATAACCTTACGAGGAGATTTTCTTATGAACACAGAAAGAGATATTATTGTACGTGAATATACAGACTCCGATTTGGATGATATGATACGCATCTGGAATGAGGTGGTGGAGGACGGCATCGCATTTCCCCAGGAGGACCTTCTGACCCGAGAGACCGGCGCGGAATTTTTCGGCGCTCAGACCTATTCCGCCGTGGCCATAGATTCCTCTGCCCAAAAGGTCCGCGGCCTGTACATCCTCCACCCCAACAACGTGGGACGGTGCGGACATATCTGCAACGCCAGCTACGCAGTAAGCCGGGACAGCCGCGGTCTCCATATCGGCGAAAAGCTGGTGTCAGACTGCCTGGTCCAGGGCAAAGCCCACGGTTTCCGCGTCCTCCAGTTCAACGCCGTTGTTGCCTCCAACACCCACGCCCGCCATCTCTACGAGCGCCTGGGCTTTATACAGCTGGGTACTATTCCCGGCGGTTTCCGGATGAAGGATGGGCATTATGAGGATATCTGCCCCTATTATCATGAGTTGTAAAAAAGCCTCTGAACGGTTTTATGCGATTCGATTTCATGATATATCCTCTTTTTGTTTATGGTTAGTGTATGTTAACCATAATTCAAAATATTTGCGGCTCTTCGTGGTTAGCCGCATCTAACTGAATTTGTTCAGCGCGCCGAAATAAAATGTTATATCACTGTATACCCCGCTTTTCCCAGTACTTCCAGCGCCCGGTCAAGGTTTTCGGCCCTCACAAGGATATAATCTGTGTTGAATGTGGATACGGCAAAAACACCGATCTTGTTCTCCGCGAGAATCCCGGTCAGTTCCGACAAGATACCGATCAGTGAAAAATCAAGCACCCCCTGAATCCGAAATCCCCTCCAGCCATCGTCACAATCGGTCACATTATCGGGGGTATCCTCCGTCCGGCAGACAAGAGACAATTCTTCATCTGTCCTTCCGATAAAATAAAATTCTTTATTCAAATCAATCGTCTCCGGACCTGCAAGCTTGCATACCGTCAGATGGTAGGGCAATTTTTTTATTTCCATACTGTCCTTCCTTTCAAACCTTGAATCGCAAATTATTGTTATCGGAAACCTGATAACAGATGTCTTGTATTTTGAAGCACCAATGTTATTTCAGGATGCTGTATACACATTCCAGCAGGGTCAAAGCCAGAATGAAGTTAATCGGACGGTAGTATCGAAAATAAATTCTCTGTATTGCCATTCCTGCTCCAATCCATGTTGAGGTCGCAATCGTTCCTATGGTAGCGATCACCAGCTCAAAAAGAACCAGCACCCACAGCTCCGTGCTGTAATTCGTTACATACCCTGTCAGAGCAGTGATGCCGAACAGATAAATCTTTACATTGACAAACTGCAGCACAAACCCTTTCCAGAAAGATGCCGCTTTTTCACTGCTGTTTCCGTCCGGACGGCTGAAGGCGATATGGACGGAAAGCCAAAGAATATACGCGGCGCCGACATATCTCATTACACTCAGCACACCGGGCAGCAGATTGCTGACCCCAAATACAAACAGCGCGCAAAGCAGCTGGACCACATAATAACCGGCAAAAATGCCAAAGAACAAGGGCTTTCCCTTCTTCCACCCATAGTTTGTTACCGTGTTCAAAGCCAGAATATTTCCAGGTCCCGGAGTGAACGCATTGATTAATGAATAAATGAAAAAATTACCTATCACATAGCCCGGCATCACACTGCCCCCTTCCGACTGTAATGATACCATCAAACGCTGTAAAATAGGTAATATTGATTTTTGAGGTCAATCCATAGGAACAGCCTATGGACGATACTGCATCAGGGCCTCGATATAAATTTTGCCCAGTTCAGACAGGTCGCGGTCTCTGTTCAAAAGATATCCGATCCGCATCTTTTCATCCGCAGCGAGGGGAACAGAGACGATAGAATCTCCCTGCAGATATCTGGGAAATATACCGCTTGAGATAGTATAGCCGTCCAGCCCGATCATGAAATTAACGATAGCGGCCCGGTCGCTGATCTTTATACTTTTTTCGGCGACTTCATTGCTGAACAATTCTTCCGCAAAACTGGAGGATTCGTAAACCCCCTGCACAAAGCTCAGCCGGGGATAGGGTCTCAGATCCTCCAATGTGATTTTCTCCCGTTTTGCCACGGGATGCTCTTTTCGCAAGAAGACATGGGGAGCCGCGGCAAACAATTCATGGAAATCCAGCGCGTATTCCTCAAAGCATTTTTTCAGGACATTCTCATTGCTCCGGCAGAGATAGAGAATCCCCAGATCACAGAAACGGTTCCTGACGTCCTCGATGACCTGATGGGTCTTCGTTTCATTCAGAATGAACTCATATCGCTCCTGCCCAAAGCGCTTCACCAGTTCCACAAAGGCATTGGCTGCAAACGTATAGTGCTGGGTGGAAACACAAAAACGTGTTTTTTCCGGCTGATTGTCGATATATCTGGATTCGAGAAGTTCCATCTGCTGTACGACCTGGCGGGCATATCCCAGAAACTCCATGCCCTCAGCTGTCAGCGCGACGCCTGCGCGGCATCGGTTAAAGATCGTGAGCTTCGCTTCTTTCTCCACTTCCTTAATCGCGCCGGACAGACTGGGCTGAGAAATATACAAATCCTTCGCCGCCTCTGTAATGGAACCTTTTTCAGCAACCTCGATCAGGTATTTCAATTGCTGGAGCGTCATACTTTTCCTCCCTGCGGCAAAATTGCAGGTCCCTGCGTTGTTTATTTAATGAGATTGCCCTTTTTCACATTCTCATCGATCAGAGCCATGGAATACCCGGCGATCTCTCTGGAGCCGAGCGCCGTATTCTCATGACGCTTTTCTACCTGAGACCTTCTGATACCATGTTCTTTCCAATCTGAACCTTCATTGGAATTATTCAGCAACAGGGGCTGAAAATTATCCATGGACCGCGCAAAACGGGCTTCCGGAGTGGCATAGGATTCAAATTCCTCAAACAAGGTCCTCAGTTCTTCCCTCTGGTCGTCAGGAAGCAGGCCGAAAATGCGTTCCGCCGCCCGCTCCTCCCGCTCCTTCTGCGTCGCCAGCCCCTGCTCGTCATAGGCGTAAGTATCACCAGCGTCAATCTCCACAATATCATGGATCAGCGCCATCATCATGGCCCTTGCCAGGTCGATTTTCTCATTGGCATACTCCCGCAGCAGATAAATCATAAGCGCCATATGCCAGGCATGCTCCGCGTCATTTTCCCGCCGTCCATGACCGCTCAGATGAGTCTGGCGAAGGATGTTCTTCTCCTTATCCGCCTCCAGTATAAATTGAATCTGCTTTTCAAACCGTTCTCTGTCCATAGCATTTCCTCCAGACACATTTTCAGATTCTGTGAATGAAAATCCCGCTCCGCAGCTTAGGCTCAAACCAGGTGGACTTGGGAGGCATGAGAAGTCCGGCGTCCGCCACGGCAAACAACTCCTGGATAGACGTAGGATACATGGAAAAAGCTACCGTCATATCTTCCGCGACTCTCCGCTCCAACTCTCCCAGTCCGCGGATTCCGCCGATAAAATCAATTCTCCTGTCTGTTCTCGGGTCCCCGATTCCAAGCACCGGCCCCAGCAGATAATCCTGCAGTACGGACACATCCAGTCCCTTCACCGGGTCGCCTGCCACCGCCGCCTTCACCTCCGGCTTAGCCGCAAGCTCATACCAGATTCCGCCCAAATACATACCGAAAGTCCCCTTCTCCGTCGGCGCATAGGCCTGACCGCCAATCTCTTTTATCTCAAAATTCTTCTCTATCTCTGAGAAAAATCCGTCCTTATCCAGACCGTTCAGATCTTTCACTACCCGGTTGTAAGGCATGATCATCAACTGGTCTTCCGGAAACAGCACCGCCAGGAAATAGTTGAAGGGCTCTTCCCCGGTATAATCCGGATGTTCCGCCCGGCGCTTCAGCCCCACCTTCACTGCCGACGCAGCGCGGTGATGACCATCGGCAATATACGTAAAGGGAATCTTCTCAAAAGTATCCTGAATCGCCTTTACCAGCTTCCGGTCGCCGATCTTCCAGATACTGTGGATGATCCCGTCCTCAGACACAAACCGGTAAAGAGGCGCCTCTTCCTTGACATAAATCATCACCTTAGAGAGCAGCTCATCCCTCCGGTAAGCCAGAAAAATAGGGCCTGTATGGGCGCCGGTGATATCCACGTGGCGGATCCTGTCCTGCTCCTTTTCCTCTCGGGTATTCTCATGCTTCTTGATAATCCCGTTCTGATAATCATCAATCGAACAGCAAGCCACTATGCCGGTCTGACTTCTGCCGTCCATGGTCAGCCGGTACAGATAATAATTCTCCTCCTCGTCGGTCACAAAGGTTCCGTCGGCAATCTCTGCCTCCAAAAGCTCCTTTGCCTTGGCGTAGACCCTCGGGTCATAGGTATCCACATCATCCGAAAACTGAGTCTCCGCCCGGTCGATATTCAGAAATGACAGCGGATTCCCCGCCACTGCCTGGCAGGCCTCCTTCCGGTTATACACGTCGTAAGGCAGAGCCGCCACCTTGTCTACAACCTCCGCCGCAGGCCTTACGCAGATAAATGGTCTTACAATTGCCATGGTTTTATCACTCCCTGATAGTAAAAAGGGTTGGGCCATGAAGCCCAACCCCCAGCTTTTTTCGCCCCCACTCATGGTAGGGTACACCGCTTTTTTCGCTCCCACTTACTGGTAGGGTACACCGCTTTTTTCGCTCCCACTCATGGTAGGGTACACCGCTTTTTGAGTATCACTACTCTACTCACATTATATGGCAGGCAAAAATCCCTGTCAAGGATTTTGTGATTTTTCAATTCACCTTTACTTCACGACGTTACTGTTCACACATCCCATTAAGGCTCTAAATTTTATTGTGCAAGATGCTGAAAATAAAATTTATGTTATCCACA
>CANQSK010000011.1 GCA_947626475.1 uncultured Lachnospiraceae bacterium | reverse complement strand
GGCTACGCGGGACAGTTCGGCTGGCGGTTCAGAATCGCCGCCACCTGGGCCGGCATCGGCAACGCGATCATCGGTTCGCTGCTGGCGTGGGTCATCCTAGGCCGGCGCACCAGAATCATGACCCAGCATCTGGATTCCGCCACCATGCCCCAGTTTTTCGGCCAGCGGTTCAGCAGTCAGGCGCTGAAGATCGTATCCTCGGTTATCATCTTCATTTTCCTGATCCCCTACACCGCGTCCCTGTATAACGGCCTGTCCAGACTGTTCGGTATGGCTTTCGATATCGACTATTCAATCTGCATCATCCTGATGGCTGTTCTGACTGCCGTCTACGTTATCGCCGGAGGCTACATGGCCACCGCCATCAACGATTTCATTCAGGGCGTTATCATGCTGGTCGGCATCTCCACCATCATTGTGGCGGTACTTAACAGTCAGGGCGGATTTCTGGCGGCTCTGGACGGTTTAGGTCAAATCAGCGACCCGTCCGTATCCTCCACTCCGGGTATCTTCAACTCCTTCTTCGGACCGGACCCGGTAAGCCTGATGTTCGTTGTGATCCTTACATCCCTGGGAACCTGGGGCCTTCCCCAGATGGTACAGAAGTTCTACGCCATCAAGGATGAGGCCGCCATCCAGAAGGGTACTATTATTTCTACCCTCTTCGCGCTGGTCGTGGCCGGCGGGTGCTATTTCCTGGGCGGCTTCGGGCGCCTGTTCTCCGACCAGATCGACATCGCGGCCAACGGTTACGATTCTGTCATTCCTACCATGCTGCAGAATCTGAGCCCCATGCTCATCGCTCTGGTGGTAATCCTGGTGCTTTCCGCTTCCATGTCCACGCTGTCCTCCCTGGTTATCGCGTCCAGCTCCACACTGACCATCGATTTCCTGAAGGGACATTTTGTAAAGAATATGGACGACAAAAAACAGCTGCTGTATATCCGGGTCCTGATCGTGGTATTCATCGCGATCTCCGCCATCATCGCCCTGATCCAGTACAAGAGCTCCGTGACCTTCATCGCTCAGCTGATGGGCATCTCCTGGGGCGCTCTTGCAGGATCCTTCCTGGCTCCCTTTATGTACTCCCTGTACTGGAAAAAGACCACCAAGGCTTCCTGCTGGGTCTGCTTCCTGTTCGGCTCCATTCTGATGATCGTAGACATGCTGGTGCCCAGCGTTCTTCCGGCCATC
Organism: uncultured Lachnospiraceae bacterium; assembly: GCA_947626475.1. GTDB lineage: Bacteria > Bacillota > Clostridia > Lachnospirales > Lachnospiraceae > UBA3402. Next base: position 39,967 of record CANQSK010000011.1, on the reverse strand, counting down.
ATGCGTTCTCCCATCAACTGCGGCGCCATTGCCATGCTGGCCGGGCTTGTCATCGTACCTGTAGTCAGCTGGATCACGCCCAAGCCGGATCAGAAGCTTGTGGACGACGCGTTTGCCTGCTATGAGAAACCCACCACGGTAACTCAGAAGACGGCTCTCGGAAAGTAAGATTACGCTTCAGCAAAGCGGCACAGCATTCAAATCTGAAATGCTGTGCCGCTTATATTTATCTCATCTGTTCTGATTATCTGTTACTGAATCCATTCGCCCTGGGCGTCAACCCTGTAGCCGTCCGGCGTGGTGGTGTTGGTCAGCAGTGAACCTACCGTCGCGTCGTTCTCCTTACTGAAATAGTACCATTTTTCGTTCAGCATCTGCCAGCCTGTAAGCATACGCCCTTCTCCGACTGCATTCGCTTCCAGATAATAATACTTTCCGTCCAGATTCAGCCAGCCCGTATCCATGATGCCCTGGTTATTGAAATGATACCAGTGGGCGCCGTCTTTTTCCGCCACACAGATCCAGCTGTTGGACGCCACGGAGCCGTCACTGTACTGAAGTCTCCATTTGCCCTCCTCATCCTTCTGCCATGCGCCGGATGTCACCTGAGCATTGGCAATACCTGACGCTGCCGCCGCGTCAGCCGTCACATTGACTACCTGGGTAATCGCGCTGCCGCTGCCGGGAACTACTGTGGAGGTTGAGCCTGCGGCCGGGCCCTGCGCTGATGTGGCCGCGGAAGAGCTGCTGCCGCCTGAACTTCCGCCGCTTGAACCGCCTGAGCTTCCGCCGCTTGAACCACCTGAGCTTCCGCTGCTTGAACCACCTGAGTTTCCGCCGCTTGAACCACCTGAGCTTCCGCCTGCAGGTCTTCCATTATCGGAGACAGGCGTCCGTTTTGGCAGCTGAACCGACTCTACCGCGCCGCAGGTAAAGCATCTTCGGGATTTCTCACCGATACTGTCTGTGGTTGGCTGCTTTGTTGTCGTCCAGCCGGTCCAATTATGAAGCTCCGGATTCGCGGGAATAATCTCGCTGTTCTTTGTCAGGCCGCAGACCGAGCAGTGAATTGACCGGCTTCCGGCCTCATGACAGTTGGGCTGCATATCTATTCTGGGACTTGACTCCCACTTGTGGACTGCACTGTTGATATCCACATCTGATTCCGAATATCCGCAGGTTCTGCAGGTTCTGACCGTAACCGTGCCTCCGCAGCCTTCTATTGTTTCGGTTTTCCAGTTATGGCCCAGCGCAGGCTTTATATTTGTCCTGTTTACCGTTCCGCAGCCATAAGTACATTTTTCCTCCGTATAACCCTGCTCCGTGCAGGTCGCGGGATGCTGGACACGGTTATAGACATGCTCGGCTTTGGGGAAGTCGTCCTGCCACTGGACGCCGCAGATACTGCATCTGTACTTGCTGTACCCGGCCGTCTGGCAGGTAGATTCCACCTTTCCTATGGAACTCGCTTCATGCTTCAGCGGAACGGTATACGTTCCTGTCACTCCTCCGACGGACGCTGTGATGACAATGGAATCCCTTTTTACATTCTTGTCAATGATCACCTGCATCTTGTCATCCGAACCCTGTTTCACAAATGAGACCATGCCCTGCTCATTCGCCGGAAGATTCGTGCTCCACACAATCTCATCCCGATCGACACGAACCTCACTCGGAGACGTCTTATAGGTCAGAACAAGAGTCCAGCAGTAAGCTGTGTGAAGCAGCCTCCCGAGAGTATCCTGGGAGAATGTAATACTGGAAAGATTCTTTCTCGGAGCACCGGACCAGACCAGGTAGAGGTTGATCACGCCATTTTTAATCATACTGTCGTTAATATAGTCTCCGCCGATCTTGTAAACGTGATTGCTTTGAAGAACTTCCGTTTCTTCCTCTGATGTCCAGTTTTTATCTGTGCTCCATCCGACAAAAGTGCGGCCTTCCCACTCGCGCCTGTATTCAACCTTCGGGCCGTCGCCGTCTGACAGCGACCAGACGAGACAGGGTGAATCCATATACCCTGTGGCATGCAGCGTGGTCCACTTGCCTAACCAGCCGTTCAGGTTGTAATTGATTTTTACTTCTTTGGGCTTATACATCGCATAGAGATCCACGACTTCCTCGGGAACCGCTGCTCCCACGGCCACTTGTTTGCCTGCTTCGCCCTCCTCATAAGACTCGATGAACCACGAATGATGCATTTTCAGAATAGCCTCATCCGGCTCTTTCTCTTTTGAAGTACCTGCAAGCTGACTTCTCAATGCATCTACTATCTCCTGTCTGTCAGGAAGCCTCGTGATTTCGTCGCCGTCATAAGTATCCCCGGACAGCCCCGGAACATCTCCGCCGTCCAGGTATACTTCCTTAATCGGCTCAGTCCAAAATCCGGCAAATTTCCAGCCGTCGCGGACATGTTTCTCTACAGAAGGCAAAAGTCCTTCCTTGAGCTCTACTTCTTCATCGCCGTCCGGCCAATGCAGAGTAACCGTTCTCGAATCCTCAGAAACCGGCTTCGGCTCCGCTACTGACATGAGGTTTACTTCTTCATCCAGGTTTTCCAAATCTTCTGTTTTTTCCAAATCTTCCGTTTTTTCCGGATCTTCCAAATCTTCAAACTCTTCCTGCTCTTTTACCTCCGAATCATCCTCCGGATCTTTTATCTCCGATTCCGTCGGTTCCGGTTTTGTCGGCCCCGGTTTCGTCGCATTCGGAGAGGATGCCGTCGGCACATCCAACTCATACGGCGCGTATGACGTACCAAGCGGCTCCCCTTCATCTTCCTCCAAAGAGTCCATCTGTGATCCTGTCATGCCCGGCACAGCCGCTGACGCGCTGCCGCATACCATGGAAAGCAGAAGCAACATACAGAGCCCTAATGCCATTCGTTTCCGTAATTTTCTCATTGCTGTCTCTCCTTTCTTTTTGCAATAGACAATCATAATTTCCCATACTATTGGCTGCAAAATCTCCCATAATCCCTGTATCATACACCTCTGTATATCAATAGAACTTTCGTTCAAAAATCAGGCGGACATTATTATGGAATTTTCTTTACCATAACATGAATACGTAAGATTTACAAGGAAATTTATTAATCTTTTCAAATATTTTTTGTAACTGTCAGACATGAAAAAGGGCATCCCATTTCGGGACACCCTCTGCTCTTTGTCAGCTTCTGTTCTGCTGGGCGACCAGGTACTCCGCGCCGTACTTTTTGCGGAGCGCCGGCTTCTCAATTTTGCCGGTCGCATTTCTTGGAACATCGGCAAAGATGATCTTTCTGGGCCTTTTGTATCGCGGAAGTCCTTTGCAGAACTCGTTAATCTCTTCCTCCGTACATTCCATGCCTTCCTTAATGGAAATGATGGCGCCGGTAATCTCTCCCAGCCGCTTGTCGGGAAGGCCGATGACGGCCACGTCCTTCACCTTGTCATACGCCGCCAGGAAATTCTCAATCTGCACCGGATAGATATTCTCACCGCCGCTGACGATCACATCCTTCTTCCGGTCTACCAGGAAGATAAAACCGTCCTCATCCTGCATGGCCATATCCCCAGTATACAGCCAGCCGTCCTTCAGCGTCTCGGCCGTGGCCTCCGGGTCGTTATAGTAGCAGGTCATGACGCCGGGGCCCTTGACGCAGAGCTCGCCTACGCTGCCCTGCTCCACTTCCTGATCGTTCTCGTCCACAATCTTGCAGGACCAGCGGTAACCGGGAATACCGATCGCGCCCACCTTATGAATATTCTCCACTCCCAGGTGAACGCATCCGGGGCCGGTGGATTCCGACAGGCCGTAGTTGGTATCATACAGATGATGGGGGAAATATTCCTTCCAGCGCTTAATCAGAGACGGGGGCACCGGCTGCGCGCCGATGTGCATCAGTCTCCATTGATCCAGCTGATAGTCCTCCAGCTTGATATCGCCCCGGTCAAGACTGTCCACAATATCCTGAGCCCAGGGTACCAGAAGCCACACGATGGTACACTGCTCGCTGGACACGGCATCCAGAATAATCTCCGGCGTCGTCCCCTTCAGTAGCACCGCCCGGCTTCCCGCACACAGGCTGCCCATCCAGTGGAACTTGGCTCCCGTATGGTACAGCGGCGGAATACACAGAAATACGTCGTCTCTTCCGGTCAGATGATGCTTCTGCTCCATCTGCGCCGCCTGCAGCAGACTTTCATGGTTATGTAAGATGGCCTTCGGAAATCCGGTAGTGCCGGACGAGAAATAGATCGCCGCGTCGTCCTCATCCTCCAGACGCACCAAAGGCGGCTGGCTGGAACTGTCAGCCACCAGCTCAGCATAGCTCTCCGCAAAGGTGGGGCAGCCGTCGCCTACGAAAATCAGAAGACGTCCCCTGTTCATCTCGCTCTCAATACTCTCAATACGGCCGATGAACTCCGGTCCGAAGAACAGCACCTGAACCTCGGCCAGATCTGCGCAGTACTTAATCTCATCAGCCGAAAAACGGAAGTTGAAGGGCACCGCGATCGCGCCGGTCTTCAGAATCCCGAAATAAATCGGCAGCCACTCCAGGCAGTTAAACATAAGGATTGCCACACGGTCGCCCTTGCTTACGCCTCTGCTCAGCAGCATATTGGCCACCCGATTGGCCTTCTCATCGAATACGCTCCAGGTTATCTCCCTCCGATACGGTATGGGAGATGTCTGCTGCACCAGGTCATATTCCTTCCAGGTCGTCTTTCTCTTGTCCGCCATCAGCGGGTTCAGCTCCACCAAAGCTATCTCGTCCCCATAAAGCTTGTGATTTCTCTCCAATAAATCCGTTACAGGCATTTTGCTATACTTCCTCTCCTAAGTTCTGGCTCTTTTATGCTTTAAAAATTTTATCTATTAAAGCGCTATTATAAGATACCATAAATACAGGAGAAAGTCAACGCTCTTAAAAAATAATGGACACTGCAATTGCGTAAAGTGTGCTTAATAACGTTCCCAGCAGATAGTATTCCGCAAAATCCTGCTCTTTCGCGATTTTGTCATACCTGGCAATGGACTTCGCAGTCAGCACCAGACCGACTGCCGAGTACTCACCAAGCGACAGAAACACAGCTATGATCATTCTTTCCAATGTCCCTATAAGGCGGCCTGTTTGCCTGCCGCCTATCTTTGCTCCGGCAGACGGAGGTCTGTAGGCCTCCAGCATACTCGCAATCAGAATATTGGCCGGTTTGTGCAACAGCAGCAGCTTCACAGTCCAGACCAGCGCAGCCGAACCGGATACCTCGAAAACTTTCATGACGGACAGGACAGCCGGAGAAAACAGCGCAGGTATATCCGTCTTTCTAATTGAATACACAAGCAGCACAATCACCGATATGTGCAGTGCCTGATCAATCAGAAAAGCCTTCAGCCTGCGTCCGCCCTCCTCATCCCGCCGGAAGGTTCTGCATACAAAGAATTTCAGGAGATCAATAACACCGTGTGACAGGGAAAAATACAGGATACCTCTTCGGTTGAACCCCGGCAGAAATACCCGGAATATTATCGCTGAGACTCCCGCGTATAGTACAGAATGCAGGAGTACCCATTTAACATCCGCCTGCTTGCGCGCAGCCATCTCTTCTGTCTGAAAATAGAAATCACACAAAATATGAATCATCAGAAAAAACAGAAACATTGTTTTAATCATCTTTTATTTCTCCCAGTATTTCAGCCAGGTTCTCCATTGCGTTTTCATATGTGTAATATTTTCCTTTTACCAGGGCTTTTTGAATCGTTGACTGGGAAATATGGAATCGATCGGCAGCATCCTTCTGCCCGTCCCGATATTTAAGCATATCCCATATAATCTCTCTCTGCCTGTCAGTCCATGTCTGCTCGATAGATTTCATTAATTCAAAAACAGTATTAATCAACACGACCTGCGGCCGGTCCGTATCGTTCATTTCCAAACGTATATCCGACAAGATCGCCTTATTTTTCTTTTCATTCTGGCGGATGTGTTCCACAGCGGCTCTCGCATTATAATACCCCGGACCGTCTGCCCCCAGCGCCATTTCCGTATTGATGTCCGTTGTTATTTTTCCTACTCCAATTCCGTAACGCAGCTCCACCGGATACATCTGCGTCTTTATTTCCTGAATGATTTTTAAAACATTTTTTCCGTCAAAAAGCAGTCCCTGAAATTCATCTCCCAGAGTAATTACAAACTTGGCGGCAATATCATTCTCATATTTCCGGTTCACTTTCTCCAAAGTCTCTTTTAATACGGTCTGCGTCTGCTTTCTGTCCTCCAACTGCTTTGATCCTCTGATATCACCGATTACAGCGACAAAAGACTGCTCATTAAAGAAGAAAAACATAATCACCTGCACCTCCGGAGATTATTATACACCCTATATAATGAATATTCAATAGTTATTCACTATATAGTCTATATTTTTGATTTATTCACTATTTTGAGATTTCTCATTGACTTTCCCTGAAAACTGTCCTATGATAATTCCATCATATTAAAGGAGCATTTCCCTATGATCATCGATTTCCATACCCATACATTTCCTGCCAAAATATCAAAATCCGTGCTCGCGAATCTGGCCGGACTCTCCCACACCGCTTACTTCACCGACGGTTCAACAGACGGCCTTCATGCTTCCATGGAACAGGCCGGCGTGGACTATTCTGTGAACCTTCCGGTCATGACCTACGCCGGACAGGTGGAAAAAGTAAACGGTTCCCTCATGAGGGAGCGGGAAGCCCTTTTGGACAGAGGAATCATCACCTTCGGCGGTATGCACCCGGATTACGAGGACTACCGGAAAGAGCTTAAGAAGCTGAAAGACGCCGGCGCTCTCGGAATCAAGCTGCATCCGGCTTATCAGGGAGTTGATTTTGACGATATCCGCACAATGAGAATCATCAGTTGCGCCACGGAGCTGGGGCTGATTATCGTAACTCACGCCGGTATCGATATCGGACTCTACGAGCACAATTACTGTTCTGTAAAAATGATCCTGAATGTGCTGGAGCAGGTTCACCCGTCTAAGCTGGTCCTGGCCCATATGGGCGGCTGGGGCGGCTGGGAGGATGTGGAACGCGACCTGGCAGGCGCTCCTGTCTGGCTGGATACTGCCTTTTCCATTGGCCCCATCACTCCCAATCCGATACAGACAGAGAAGCCTCTTCTTCCTTACAACCTGTCCGATGAGGATTTCGTGAGGCTGATGAGAAAACACGGCGCGGACAAAGTGCTGTTTGCCACTGATTCTCCCTGGGAGGACCAGGCTGACTATATCGGGCGAATGACGCGGATGCCAATGACAGATGACGAAAAGCAGGCTGTCTTTTCCGGAAACGCCGCTGCGCTTCTGGGGCTTGCGTAACAGATACCCGCTCATGCCGGACCGTTCGGCTCACCATACTGCTAATTGCCGGGAATCCATTTTGATATATCCTTTATCTGTCTGACAAAGGATATATCAGATTGGTTTCCCGGTTTTTATATACTTTCGTGAACCAAATTCATTTCCTGTTACAATATAGTTATGAAGGGCAGTCATCCTGTCCCCGGACGTCCAAATCGGGAAGCGCGTCCCCAGGCGCTCTTTCCCGCAAGAGTACAAGATGAAGGAGCCTTGCTTATGCAAATGCGCGATCTGGAAAACTGTATAGAGCTGTACGGCAGGGACATCTATTCCTTCTGCTGCTTCCTGACCCGCAGCCGCCAGGAGGCTGACGATCTATATCAGGACACTTTCCTGACAGCGGCAAAAATCGCCGGACGGCTGGACGCAGACGGCACCCTCAAAAACACCCTGCTGTCCATCGCTGTAAATCTCTGGAGAAACCGGTGCCGGAAGCTGTCTCTGCGGCAGCGGATCACCGGGCCGGTAGCCTCACTGGAGTATTTGCGGGAAACTGGCGGGTTTCATGCAGCCACAGGAGCGTGGGAGGCCGGAGGCCGGCCGAACGGCAAAAACGCGTCTCCGTCTGCAGGCTCATTTTCCGGCAGCGAACCTACCTCCGGTTTATCCGGACCGCTGGACGAAGTCATCGCCCGGGAGGAAGCTCAGACCGTCCGTCAGGCTGTCGCCTCTCTGCCGAACCGTTACCGGCTTCCGGTTCTCTTGTTTTACATGGAAGATATGAAAATCCCGGAGGTTGCGGCAATCCTGCAGATTCCCGCGGGAACTGTCAAAAGCAGACTCCACAAAGCGAAAAAACTGTTGGCGCAAAAACTGAAGGAGGTTTTAGATGAAACGTGAGATCGACGATATATTAAAACAGGCCCTTTCTCCCGATTTTACGCCGGATACGCTGCTTAATCAACGTATCATACACCAGGGAAAGGAGAATCTGAAAATGAATACAGACACAAGAATAAACACAGAGACAAACACAAATACCGGCTGCAGACCGCGTTTCCGCGCCCGCACTGCCGTGGCCGCTGCCATCTGCTGCGTCCTGGCCGTAGGTTCCATCACTACCTACGCCGCCTGGAAGCTGCTGGGCGCAAAGGACGTGGTCCAAAAATACGGAGATCTGAAGCTGGCCGAGGCATTCACCGGCGAAGACGCAGTGCTGGTAAATGAAACCCAGACCTGCAAAAACTACCGCATCACCCTTCTCGGCGCCGTGGCAGGCGAGAATATCAGCGATTATCTGGGACAGGACACCATAAGCGGCAGCGACTCCGTCTATGTATCCGGGGGAGAAGATTTATCCTTCATAAGCAATCGTCTCTACACCATAGTGGCCATCGAACACACCGACGGCACACCCATGCCAACCACCTCCGACGACGCTTACGGAAACGAAACCTTTCTGGTCTCTCCTTATGTGAAGGGGCTTCCTCCCCATAAATACAACGCATTTACCCTAAAAGGCTCTTACTCGGATCTGGTGATCGACGGCGTGCTGTACCGTCTCCTTGAGACTACCAGCGTAGAACTGTTCGCGGACCGGGGCGTGTATATCGGTGTCAGCGATGGAGTCTTCTATAATCCGGACGTTTTTTGCTACGACGAATCCACAGGTGAGATCACAAGAAATGAAAATTACGACGGCGTTAACGCCCTTTTCACACTTCCGCTGAACCCTGCCCACGCCAACCCGGACGCAGCACAGGCATGGCTGGACGCGATTGACCATGAAGCGTAGAACCATACCCCCGACCCTCCCGGCAATTTCCCTTATTCCTGAGGCATAATCCTGTCTTTGGATTTTCAAAAAGGGAGTACCGCTTTCCTGATCTGCTGCCTCTGCGGCAGCCATTCAGTTACGCGGTACTCCCTTCTCTCATCATATTCTGTTTTACCGGAACTGTTTTACTGGGAGCCGGAAAATCATCCAAGAAATCGTTTTTTCCGGCGCGCAGGGCTTCTTCTCTCTTACTCTCCGCGTCCCAGCTCAAAGGCCTTCAGATTCAGCTCCACGAATTTCGGCGGAACGCATTCCCGGATAGCCTGCTGCCACTTCTCCGCCGGGATATCAAAATACCTGGACAGACGGCCCATAAGAACGATGTTTACCGCCTTGGCGGAACCTGCCGCCTCTGCCAGCGTCAGACAATCCATGGCGTCAACCGCGGCTCCCGCCGCCTCCATTTTTTCAATCAGGTTCTCCGGATAAGCGGCTGCTCCGGTAATAACCGGCATGGGATCGATCTCCTGAGTATTGACCACGATCCGCCCGCCTTTCTTCAGATACTCCATGTAGCGGGCCGCCTCCAGCTTCTCAAAGGAAACAATAAAATCCGCCTGTCCTTTATCGATCACCGGGGAATAGACCTTCTCGCCGAAGCGGACATAGGTCACCACGCTGCCGCCTCTCTGGCTCATGCCGTGAACCTCGGAAACCTTTACATCATACCCTTCTGTCAGGAGCAGATGGCCCAGAAGCTTGCTTGCCAGCAGGGAACCCTGGCCGCCTACTCCCACGATCATAATATTCTTCGTCATTCTATATATTCTCCTCTTCCGGGAATCCGGCTCCGTCTTAACGGTCCGCAGCCGGAAAATCCTTCCTCTTTCTTGAAATTACAGCGCTCCGAATTTGCACAGCTGCTCACAGACTCCGCATCCGACACACTGGGTACTGTCAATCACTGCCTTTTTATTCTTCACGCTGATAGCCGGACATCCCAGACGCATACAGGACTTACAGCCGACACATTTGTCCGAATCCACATGAAGAGGCGGATTGTGCTTCACATACTTTAACAGGGCGCAGGGACGGCGGCTGATGATCACCGACGGTTCCTCTGCCGCCAGCTCTTCCTTCACCGCTTTATCGCAGGCCGCCAGATCGTACGGGTCTACCACCACAACCCGGTTAAAGCCCATGGCGCGGCACAGACTCTCCAGATCGATCTTGCCCGCCGGGTCTCCCTTGATGTTGTAGCCGGTCGTCGGGTTCTGCTGATGGCCGGTCATGCCGGTAATGGAGTTGTCCAGAATGATCACGGTAGAGTTGCTCTGGTTGTAGGCAATGTTGGCCAGGCCGGTCATACCGGAGTGCATAAAAGTGGAGTCGCCGATGACCGCCACTGTTTTTCCTTCACTTTCTTTCCCCAGGGCCTTGTTAAAGCCGTGAATCGCGCTGACCGAAGCTCCCATGCACAGAGTCATCTCCATGGCGCTAAGAGGCGCCACTGCTCCCAGCGTATAGCAGCCGATATCGCCCAGGACCGTACATTTATTCTTTGACAAAGTGTAGAACAGGCCTCTGTGAGGACAGCCCGCGCACATGACCGGCGGCCTTCCCGGCAGCGCCTCGTCCAGAGTATTGTATTCCGGCACCGGCCCGCCCAGCTTTTCCGCGATCATATTGGGGAAAAACTCGCCGCAGACCGGCAGTACATCCTTGCCGGAGACAGTCAGGCCAAGCTGGCGGCAGTGATTTTCGATAATGGGGTCCAGCTCCTCCACAACTACCAGTTTTTCCACTTTGGCCGCGAAATCCAGAATCAGCTTCACCGGAAGAGGGTTGACCATACCCAGCTTCAGGATGCTGGCGCTCTCTCCGAACACTTCCTTCGCATACTGATAGCTGGTAGAGGAGGTGATGATTCCCAGCTTCGTACCGCCCATCTCAACACGGTTAAATTCACAGCTTTCCGCATACTCCGTCAGCTTCCGCGTCCGCTCCTCCACAATCGGATGGCGCCGGATTGCGTTGCCCGGCATCATCACATACTTGGCAATGTTCTTCTCATAGGGCACTGTCTCCGGAACCACCCGGCTTCCGGTTTCCACAACGCTCTGGGAATGAGCGATGCGCGTGCACATCTTGATGATAACCGGCGTATCAAACTGCTCTGACAGTTCATAAGCCTTCTTTGCAAATTCCAGGGCCTCGGCGGAATCCGCCGGCTCCAGCATCGGCACCTTGGCGGCAATGGCATGATGGCGGGAATCCTGCTCATTCTGGGAGGAATGCATACCGGCGTCATCTGCCACACAAATGACCATCCCCGCATTCACTCCGGTATAGGAGCAGGTAAACAGCGGGTCCGCCGCCACGTTCAGTCCCACATGCTTCATACCGCAAAAGCTGCGCTTTCCGGCCAGGGACGCCCCGAACGCCACCTCCATGGCTACCTTTTCATTGGGCGCCCATTCACAGTAAATCTCATCATACTTGGCGGCCTCCTCCGTCACCTCCGTGCTGGGGGTTCCGGGATAGCTGGACACCACGCTGCACCCGGCCTCATACAGGCCTCTGGCCAGCGCTTTGTTGCCTAACATCAGTTCTTTCATGTAAAATATCCTTTCTACGTATGTATTTGGAGATTTTATTCACTTTCGCTCAGCCGTTCAATGATCTTTCCCAGACATCCGGTTCCATAGTTCAGCATTCGGTTGACCCTGCTGATCGTGGCGGAACTGGCGTTGGTTTCCTGCTTGATCTCAGTGTAAACCTTGTCGCTCTTCAGCATTCTGGCCACCTCAAAACGCTGCTCCATCGCCCGCAGCTCCGTCATGGCGCAGATATCCTCAAAAAAATCGCAGCATTCATCAAGTGTCTTTAACTGTAAGATTGCCTCATACATGGCTATCTTGCGCTCTTTTGGAGTATTCCTGCTCATGAAAATCTCCTTTCGTTACTGAAATATAGGTTTATCATACCACGATTTTCGGATTCGGTAAATAAAAACTTTAAACTGTTAAACTTTGGATAAATCCGAGAGAAAACGGCCTGCAGGACATAACGCCTGCAGACCGTCTCTTACTGCTCTGATATTCTTTTATCTCTTAATATCATAGTTCATATCCATCAAATGGCGGATGCTCTCCGCGTCATCCGTGATATTGGCATCGCCGCGGATGGTATGTTTGATCACACTGCTGGCTACTGCAAAATTGATCATATCCATAGGCTTGTAGCCGTGCATCATGGCGTAGATCAGTCCGCTGGCGAAAGCGTCTCCTCCGCCCACCCGGTCAAGAATGTTGAACGTAAACATCTTGCTCTCAAAGGTATGGCCCTGATACCACATAAACGCCTTCAGGCTGTTCTCACTTCCGCTGTGGGCGTAACGCACATGGCGGGCAATGCACTTGATATTGGGATACCGTTCCACAAACACCTGGAAGACCTCATCCTGCTGCTCATAGCTGGGCCGGAAGGGAACGCCGTCCTTCACATCGCCCTTGCTGTGGTCCTCTTCATCCTTCCAGAGATGGTAGGGCTCAATGCCGAAAAGCACATCCACATAGGGCAGGCACTGGGTACAGAAGTCCCGGGCCTCCTCCCAGGTCCACAGCGTGCTGCGGAAATTGCCGTCAAAGCTGACGGTCAGGCCATGCTTTTTGGCGACGGCCAGACAGTCCATGACCAGCTTCTTACAGTTGGGAGCCAGAGCAGGCGTAATGCCGCTCAGATGGAGCCAGGTAAAATCCTTCAGAAGCGCGTCCAGGTCGATATGACTGAAATCATACTCGGTAATGGCGCTGTTCTTCCGGTCGTATGTAACCTTGCTGGAACGGATTCCGTAACCGGTCTCCAGATAATAGCATCCCAGACGGTGCGTGGGAGTTTCCTCCGGAGTGCTCAGGATGACAGGAGTGCAGTGTACGTCATTGCTCCGCAGCATTCGGACTGCGCTCTTGCCCAGACTGTTGTTGGGCACTACCGTAAAAAACGTACTGTCCACTCCCAGGTTCGCCAGCGCCAGCGCTATGTTGGCTTCACTGCCGCCGTAACTGGCCTCAAAGCTGCTGGTCATACGAATCTTCTCATAATTCGGCGGGGTCAGACGAAGCATGATCTCGCCGATCGTAATAAATCTCTCGTCACAGTCAACCTGCTGTGTCAATGGATTAAAATGTTGCATAACGCTTACCTCCTTCTGGCCCGGAATCCTGCCGGATGCCTCCCCCAAAAACTTTAAAATCTGCAGCTATTCTCATTATACATGAAAATGTAAGCGCTGCCAACAAGAAGTTGTCAGAATTTTCCTGTTTTGGGAGGGAGGCTCGTTTATGTCATTTAACCCTCAAAGCGTATTCGGTTCACAACGTCCGGACAGTTGGTGATAACGCTGTTCGCGCCCTTGCGGATCATATCCCTGATATCGTCCGGATCGTCCACCGTATAAGGATTGATCTCTATGCCGTGATTGTGAAGGTCCTCCGCCACACGTTCCGTAAGATTATGATAATCCGGATGATAGCAGGGAATTCCGTAATGCCGGGTGTACTCGCCGGCGTCTATGCGCCAGTCATAGGCAAGAAAGCCGTACCGCAGCTCCGGCGCCAGGCCCTTCATGCGCAAAATGGTAAAGTGGTTGAAGCTGGTGATCAGGACCCGGTCCTGCAGGCCGTACTCCCTTATCATATCCACCAGCAGCGGTTCCATCTCACGGTACTCAAAAACGCCTGTCTTCATCTCAATATTGGAGACGATGGGATGGTCCTTTACAAGCTCAAAATACTCGCGCAGGGAAGGTATCCGCTGAAAACCGAACTGACCGGCAAACTTCTCGCTGGCATCCAGCTCCTGCAGCTCCTCCAGACTGTAGTCCCTGACCCATCCCGCGGCTCCGGTAGTGCGGTCTACGGATTCGTCGTGTATGAGAACAATCTGGCCGTCCCTGGTCAGCTGAACATCCGTCTCAATCCCGTCCACGCCCTCCTCCAGCGCCTTCTGAAACGCCAGAAGGGTATTTTCCGGATACCGGCTGCAAAAGCCCCTGTGGGCAATGTTCTTGATCATTGCAGTCCGCCTCCGCCGGATCAGACGCCTTCTGCTGCCTTGGCGGCGGCCAGAGCCTTCTGATTGGACTTGTGAAGGATGAAGCCGCAGACAACGCCGAGGGCAGACAGGACGATCATGGCGATAAAGCAGTTCTGATATCCCTTCAGCGGAGTCGCGGTCCCGGCATACTGGTCGATCATCTTGCCCTGAACGGTGTAAAGGAAGATCTCAGGGAAATACGTAACCAGGGAGATAATGCCGGATGCCGTTCCGGCAAGGCGCTTCGGCACCAGAACCTCGTCAATCGTAGAGAAGTACAGCGCCTTGATGCTGTAAAGGGAAAGGCCGAATACCACGAAGTTCAGCACAACCAGCGGAACCGCCGCCCCGTGGGTGGGAATCAGCAGATACACGGAGCCGAATATGGTCATGCCGATAAACGCGTACTTCATGAAACGGATCCGGCTGCCGATCCTGTCGGCCACGAAGCCGGCCAGGAACGCTCCCACAGCCATCATGCCGTAGGTACGCACCACGTTCAGGTTGCCTACCAGCGTATCGCTCAGGCCATAGCCCACTGACATGTATCCGGTCATGGCGCCATGGAAGATCAGAGCGGAATAGTTGCAGATGCCCAGCGCTCCGCAGAGCCACACCCGGGGCATCTTCAGCACTTCGATCACATCGCTTCTGTTGAAGGTGTTTCCTGACTTCACGTTCTCTTTCTTCTCAGGCTTATCATTGATCATCAGGAACTGGATCAGAACGCCTACAGCAATATTCAGCACACTGTAATAGAGGATCGCGTTCTTCATGCCGCCGATCTGATCGGCCGCTATATCGAACGCCGCCACCGAGCCGAAGGCTACGATCGTGCCGATGAGGCCGCGTCCTCCTTCCAGCAGGCCGAACAGAGTTCCCTGCTCGCTGGCGTCTCCCAGGCGGTTGACCGCCTTGACCATGGCCGCCCAGAAGGTGAACACGGTGGTGACCGCGAAAATGGCGTGGATGACCACCAGCCAGACAAAGCCGGGCATGGTCCAGAACCACAGGCCGGTCAATCCCGTTCCGATACAGGAAAATACAATCAGGGACTTGCAGCTGAACTTGTCAGCCAGGATTCCGCCGGGGAAGTAACAGATAAAGTTGACGACGCCGTAGGCGGACATCAGAAGCCCCAGTTGAGTCATGGTGGAACCGGTAGCGTTCTGCAGCGGCACCATATAGGTCTCGCGCAGATAAGGCAGCTTGGTAACCAGGCCGCCTGCCAGGGCGACCAAAAACAGGGTCAGCCACTTACTGGACGCAGATTGCTTTCTTTCCATTGTTATGTCTCTCCTTCAAAAATGTATTTCATTATCGGGGAACTCTCCCGTTAATGACGGCCTGTCATTGCTCCAAAGCGTCCTTCAGTTCCATTGCGTGAGTATAAAACTGTTTCGCGTACTGATACTGCCGCATCTCATAGGCTCCGTACCGGACCCCCATCCTGGCCTTGTATTCGCACCAGTTGGTCCACAAAAGCCCGGCAGCGGCGATATAGCAGTATATCTTCAGCCGGATCCGGTCAGGACAGGCTCCCTGAAAATAGGCGTCGATAACAGAATCGATCTGCTGCTTGTCATAGTAGGCGTAGATACAGAACATGGCCACATCCACATGAGGATCGCTCATGCCGGCATATTCCCAGTCGATCAGGCGCACCTGCTCCGCTCCGTCCGGTCCTTTTATGAAAAGGAAGTTGTCGTACACCGCGTCGATGTGAGACAGACAGATCTCTTTGGGACAGGTCTCAGCGATATCCAGCAGCTCGTCCACATTGCGCCTGGTGACTCCATAGTCCGCGAAAGGCATGGAATCTTCCCGCAGGCGCTCATACTTCTCAATCTGCTCCTTCAGGTCAAAACGAAAGTCCACCTTCAGCCGCTGCTCGTGAAAACGCCGCAGATGGCGCATGCAGGCGGCCGCGTCCTTCGGATTGTCCGGATCGCAGGAGCGGGCCTCCCGCCAGAATTCCGTAATCTTGTATCCGTTGTCCGGATCGATATAGCATACGTTGTCGGCAATCTCCAGGCGGCTGCCGGCAAGGGCCTCATAGACGGCGCACTCCTGCCGGCGGCTCGTGAGCTTATCGGTCCCCTCGCCGGGAAGGCGCATCAGATACTCCCTGCCGCCGCAGCTGAAATGCATGGAACGGTTGGTCATGCCTCCCGACAGGGCGTGTATATCGCTGATCTCCTCCGGGCGGACATGGAATATGCCGCTGATAAGCTCTATGCGCCGGTCTGACAGATCCTTCGACTCGCTGTCCAGCATGCGGAGATCCTCATAGGTATTGACATCCATAACCAGCATGCCGTAAATGATGTTGGCGTAGCCGACGCTCTTATTGTCACTTCCGAAAAGCGCCTGCTCCCAGTCCGCCTGCTGATAGGCCGGATCCGCGCAGAGGCGCTGCAGATTCGCACGCACGATCTCCGCGTCATCGGCGCAGAGATACGCGATCCCGCACATGGCGTTGCCGCCTCCCATCCGCCCTGTACCTGTAAGCTCCATGTTCCTCGTAACGCGCACACAGCTCTCGTCGTCGTAATAGCTGCGCACCGCATACCAGGAATTGTACTCGGTGCGGCTGAAAATATTTTCCCCGCACCATACGTCCGCGTTGATGATATAGCAGTTGTCCAGCATACCGGCGGCGCAGTTCAGAGAGTGAAGGCTGCCTGCGGTAAGGAACTGAGGGTTCTCGATCAGTTCCACCTGATAGACGCTGGTCAGATAGGCAAAGCGTTCCGCCTCATACCCCACTACAACACGGATGTTGTATATGCCTGTGACGTGAAGCTGATTGATCAGTCTCTCAATCAGCGGTTCCCCGTTGACGGTCATAAGCGGCTTCGGCACATCGTTGATCGGCAGCATCCTGGAGCCGGTTCCGGCCGCCAGGATCACCGCCTGCCGCGGGCCGTTGCGGTGAATAAGGCCGATGGTCTTCTGTGTCAGGAAAAAATCTTCATCCAGATACCCTTCCGCGATCAGGTATTTCAGAGAGGCGTCCGCCATGCCCAGAGAATACCCGGTTTTGGCCGCCACATCACGGACTGTCGCGCATCTTGTCTTGACAACCGTGGACAGCACCACATAATCTCTTTTATCCACAATCCTGTTCTCCTCATAGTAAAGCTGGTTTCCGGTATTTTCTGTTTATCATATTACTATAATTTTCAGGGTTCATAAGTCGTCAAAATAGATGGCAGAAAAATATTACACTTATTCCAAAAAATAACTCAGGGTTTAAAAAAGGCAAAAAAAATCCCCGCCTGATCGTCTCGCGGAATCAGGCGGGAATTTAATCGTTATGCTTTATGGATCAGTCACAGGTATACGGCATCAGAGCGACGTGGCGGGCTCTCTTGATCGCCACAGTCAGGGCTCTCTGGTGCTTGGCGCAGTTGCCGGTGATCCTTCTGGGAAGGATCTTGCCTCTCTCAGATACGTATCTTTTCAGCTTGTTGGTGTCCTTATAATCAATGACGCCGTTCTTCTCGCCGCAGAATACACATACTTTCTTTCTTCTGCGGATAGCGCCGCTTCTCCTGGGCTTTGCGCCGTCGGCCTTATCAGTTTTATTGAATGGCATGGTTCGTACCTCCTTCTATGATAATTAGTTGAACGGAAGTCCCTCGTCCTCGACTCCGTCCGGAATATTCATGAATCCGTCGCCTATGGCGCTGGACGGAGCGGGTCTGGAAGCCGGCTGATACGGCTGCTGATAGCTGCCGCCGTCTCCCGCAGACGCGTTCCTGCTGTCCGCGAATTCCTGATCGTCCACGATCACTTCCGTTGTGTAAACTCTCTGACCGTCTCTGTTGGTGTAGCTTCCTGTCTGGATTCTTCCAGATACCAGAACCCGCATGCCCTGACGGAAATACTTCTCCGCGAACTCGCCCGCCCGGTCAAAGGCCACGCAGGGAATGAAATCCGCGGTCTGCTGCTCGCCGTCCTGATTCTGGCTTCTGCGGCCTCTGCGGTCTACCGCCAGCGTATATCTGGTGATAGCCATGGAACGCTCTCCCTGGGAGTAGCGCACTTCCGGATCTCTGGTTAATCTGCCCATTAGGATTACTCTATTCATACGATCACACTTTCCTTCATCTATGCATCCTGTCTTACGCAAAGATAACGAATGACGGGCTCCATAATGCGAACGTGGGATTCCAGTTCGCCCGGGCACGCGGCATCGGCCTCGAACTGCACGAAGTAATAGAAGCCTTCCTTCATCTTCTGAATCTCGTAGGCAAGCCTTCTCTTGCCCCACTCGTCCACATTCGTCACAGTACCGCCAAAACGGGTAATATAACCCTGTATCTTTTCCATGGCGGCGGCTCTCTCTTCGTCTTCGAGCTTTGCACTAAGAACAACTGCTAATTCGTATTTGTTCATAGTCTCTTACCTCCTTATGGTCTCTGGCCCCCGCTTTCAGTTACGGGAGCAAGGATTGATATGTCACGGGATAACATTATATCAGGAAACATCGGGAAATGCAAGGACTTTTATTCCGTTTTGCCGCTCTTTTCCGGCTGTCTCCGCAGGAGATATTCGCTGTAGGCCATCATGCAGGCCCCCGTGCCATGCTGATTATCCGGTCTGATTTTCTCGCTCAGATAATATTCCGGCGTGCCGTCCCGGTCCGTCCGGTTGTCCGGTCCGGGCCCCAGGCCGGCGCTGCCGCAGATATGTTCAAGAACCAGCCTTCCGTCCTGCGCGGTCAGATCATGCTCCGCGATTCCATTGAGAATTTCTTCGCCCTTTTCCCCATAGGACGCCGGAAGCATCCCCAGACGCGCCCCCTTCATCAAAGCATAGGCCACCATGGCGGTACCGGAGACTTCAGGATAATTTCCGGTCAGCTCCTTTTGGTCAACCAGCTGATAAAACCGCTTCGTCTCCGGGTCCCGGTACGGCAGGATGCCGTCAGCCGCCTCCCGGAGGAGTCCGCAGAACCGAACCTTCTGAGATTCCTCCAAAAGCAGCGGGTAACAATCTGTAAAGGCCATCAACAGCCAGCCTTCCGCCCGCAGCCACACACAGGGCGACTGCCCCGTCACCCTGTCCGCCCACTCCTGCTGCCTGCTTTCATCCCAGGCATGGCGGTACAGGCCTTTCTCCTCATCAAAAATGTATCTGCGCGCCGCTTCAAACTGCCGGACTCCATCCTCCACGTTTTCCGGAACCGTCATATAGACCGGCATGCACATATACAGCCCGTCGCACCAGACCTGGTAAGGATAAATGTCTTTATGCCAGAAACTGCCGCTGCGGGTTCTCGGATGGGTTTTCAGCTTCTCAAGCTTCTCCCGGAACCGTTCTCGGTAGCGCGGCTGCCCGGTCAGCTCCTCAAGAATCCTGTCCGTCTTCGCCGCGCTGATCTGATCCAGGTTGTATCCGTCCAGCTGCCCGTCGGGAAGGAGGGCGTCCCGGGTCACCTCCATGACGGCATCCCGGTAAAATGTATCTCCCGAAGCGCAAAACAGATCATATGCCCCGATCACGATCAGGTCATCCTTATAATTCCATCTGCCGTGGACAGCGCCCCCTGCTATCCCCCGGCTCAGGTATTCTTTAAAATAAGTCTCAAACCTGTGAATCCCTTCTCCGCTCATAACTGCTTTCCCCCTGTTTGCGAGCCTGAAATTCCATAAATTTAGGGTCATCCGGCAGGATCGGGTCGTACTCCTTCGTAAAGATCTCCACTCTGGGAAACTCCGCTGAAAGCGTTCCGGCCTGCTGCGCCAGCAAATATTCCGCATAAGCCATCATGCAGACGCCGGCTCCCTTCTGTTCGTCGAAGACAACGTCTTCCGACAGATAGTATTCCGCGGTCCCATTGCGCCGCAGATTCCCCGCCGGCCCAAGTCCGGCTCCTTTGCAGATTCCTCCCAGGCTGACCTGCCCCCGGTGAATCGTAAACTGCCGAAGCTCAATGCCCGCCAGGATCTCTTCGCCCTTTCGGGAGTAATATTCCCCGGGCAAAACTCCAAGCCGGGCGCCCTTCAGCAGACTGTACGCCACCATCAGGGAACCGCTGGTCTCAAGATAATTGCCGGTCAGTTCAGGCAAAGCGGGAAGCTGATAAAACAGGCCGCTGTCTTCATCCTGCCAGCGGAGGATCCCGCCGATCGCCTCTTTCCACAGCTCCGCCAGTTTTTCCCGCTCCTCCCTGCGGTTTTCCGGGAAAAGCTCATATACATCGGCCAGGGCCATCAAATACCACCCCAATGCTCTCAGCCAGATATTTTCGGACAGGCCTGTCTCCGGATCCGCCCAGAAAATACTCCGCGACTCATCCCAGGCATGAAAGTAGAGGCCCGTCTCGCTGTCAAACAGATACCTGCGGGCATTGGAAAACTGCCGGACCACATCCTCATAGCGGCTTCCGTCTCCAAACATAACCTCGTAAGCCGTATAATAGGGCAGCCCCATATACAGCCCGTCCAGCCATACCTGGTTCGGATAGATTCCCTTATGCCAGAAGCTTCCGCTTTTCGTCCTGGGCTGGCTGCGGAGCTGATTTTCCAGAGTCTCTATCGGCACACGGTACCGCTGCTGTCCGGTACGGGAAAAAATGCGGAACAGAACCCTTCCGGCAGGTATGTAATCCAGGTTGAATTCATTGATGTCATATTTGCGGATGGTGCCGTCCGGTTCAATGTACCGGTCGATAAACTGTTTGAGAGTCTCGTAATAAAACTCGTCGCCGGTGGCCCCATACATGGCCTCCAGGCCGATCAACACGCAGCCGTCCTCATAATTCCACATATTCCGGTCGGTACGGCGAAATACTTCCGCGTACTGCCGGAGATACCGTTGGTAAAGCATAGACTGGATCCTTTCCAAATAGATTATTCCTTCCGCCGCTCACGCCACCGGGCAAAAGAAAATTCGCCCCGGTAGTTGGAAGAATTACAATGGGGATATTTTTCCGGAACATACTCTCTGTCTGTCACCGCGCAGGGCCTGTCCTGAGTGTAAATATACATGCGGTGAGCATCCCAGAGAACGATCTCGTCTCTGGCGTCTCCCGTCAGGTCGATCACTTCCGCGCACATGTCCGGATGTCCGTCTTCGGGGAACATTACAACCTGGTCCCCCTCTCCGTCAATCATTCCGCCCAGCAAAGTGTTGCCGTTAAGCAGAACCAGCTCCGTGCCGTCGCCCTGCCAGTTGACCGGCGCGATGACATTTCCGTTGCTGGAAGGCTCCCAGTGCCACAGTTCATTGCCTTTGCAGTCGTACATATAGATGATTCCCTGATTCTCCCAGTATGTAGTCGTGCAGATCTGCAGCCCCGGCAGATCATCCCGGTAATTGGCGATGCTGATGCGCTGGCCGTGACCGTTAATATCCCGCACACGGATCCTGCCCTGCTTGTCAACGATCATAAATCCTTCCCATCCGGAAACTATGGCAATCAGATCGTCGTCCACATCCGGGTCGATTCGCCCGATCACGATCTCGTCCGTATGGTCCGTATCCACCGGCAGCTGCCAGAGCAGCTTTCCGTCGCTGTCAATCATGTTATAGCAGCTGAATACCTCGTCCTTGCCGTCCCCGTCAAAATCATAGGCGTAGGGGAAGTGGCCGGTATTATTGTGGTTGAATTTCCACAGCAGCCGGAAATTTTCATCATAAACCCATAGCCGGGCATAACGGTCTTTAATAAGGATATCGCTGGCCCTTTCTTTGCCGGAAACATTCACAATGCGGATAGCGTCCACATTTAACCGGTCAAAGGCATGCTTCTGAAACTCGATGCCCAGGATCTGGTCCGCAGGCTCCTCGTTAAAGGGCGTAGGCATGGAGCGGATCACCTCCCCGGTACGGCCGTCCAGAATCTTTACCTGGAAGTCCTGAGCCACGATCACCTCATCATACCCGTCGTTGTTAATATCATATACCTGGAAAGGCAGATCGCAGGTAGTATCCTGATTGACCGCAAGGTCGGAAGGCTCTCCCTGCTGCCACAGCACCTGCCCGGTCCTGATATTGACGGCTGTCAGGCAGCTGATGTTGCAGTATCTCTCCTTAAATACCCGTTTCTGATGCTGCGCCATAACAAAATACCACTCGCTTCCTCCCATCAGGTGGCCGAAGCGGATCTGCCGGGACGCGCCGAAATTCTTAAGGTCGATCACCTTCCACAGCTTCGGCTTGGCATAAAGGCTCCGTTTCTGCGCCAGCCTGGCCTGCCGGGCGTCCTTTCTCGCAATATACCGGCTGTAGCTTTCCTCACCGGCAGTCACAAGAAAATCTGTATATTGAACCGGCATGTAAGCAGCCAGAGCCGTCTTACCGCTGGCATAACGTTCATCTTTTACCGTCAGAAGCGGACTTTCATCCACACTGCACACAAATGTATCTCCCTTGCAGGTTACTGACAAAGTGTAGAGAGTGTCGCAGTCATAAGCGAAGGAGCATTCCGCCAGCAGCGTCCGTTCCTTCTTGTCTACCCGGTACATCTGCGCGGTTCCATGATTCAGGAAGAAACCATAGTGCATCAGCGACGTCTGGTAGCGGAACAGGATCCCTGCCTCCTCCCCCGTGTACAGCGGACGCATTTTCACACTGACTGTATAATCCTCCCAGTCTGTATCGCCGGTCGCAAGTATGGGACAGACATTGTGGGTCAGCGGATTGCGCACCCTCATCTGCTCCATAAAATGCATTCCGTCCCTGGCTGTGACGATCCAGCTGGGCCCCCGGTAATAACAGTTGGCGATCGGGTCATACCACTGTCCGGAGTACCCGGGCTGCTTCACATAATGGTACTCTCCCATAGCGGAGTGTTCCCGGTCAAAAGGCAGCGGCCCTATGGAAAACGATTGAAAATCATCCTGAAAAAGAGTGATCTGCTGATTCATTTTTTCTCTTTACCCCCTTTTAAACACAGCTACGCCGCGGAAGGAACCTGTTACTCCGTCTGCGGCGCAGCTCTGGTTTCAGTCGGATAATCATCCGAGCTTTACAAAATCAACCTGGTTTTCATCAGCGGAACTTACTTGCTGGCAAGATACTCCGCCTGATACTCATCGATCGTTTCAGCCCACTTTGACACACAATCCTGAGCGCTCATCTCATCCATCAGAACAGCCTGGAAATCGGCAGTCATATCATCAGTAATGAAGGTGGAGAAATCAGGCAGCCAGTAAGGATGATTGATCTGTACATAGTTCTCGTCCGTCAGGTAGCTTGCGTACAGCATCATCTCTGTATCGTTTGCATACCAATCCTGCTTCTCGATCAGAGTATTGCAGGGTACACGTCCAAGATTCTCGCACAGTCCGCCGTCCACTTCCTCGCTCAGCAGCAGATCCATAAGCCAGATCGCGCCGGTGTAGTCATGGTCATCTCCCTGGTTGGGGATACAGAAAACATTGGGCTGCAGGCCGGACGCGAAGTAACGGCCCTTGTCGTTGGCAAGCACGCGTGCAGCGGCGAAATTGCCCTCGCCCAGGTTTGCAAGATGAGTAGACTCAGAAGATGAGTTATGGACAATATACATGGAAACGCCGGAGCCAAACTCAGCTATGATCTGGTCATAGTTATTGTTGATGGAATCGCCGGAAACCCATTTGTTCTTGTAAATGTTCGCGTAAACATCCAGAGCCTCGGCAAACTCGGGAGCGCCAAGGATACACTTGCCGTCCTCGTCAAACCAGGAACCCTCATAACCCAGTCCGTCTGTGTAGGTCCACAGCCAGGCTACCAGGCTGTCGTAAGGACGAACCGCGCGCATGCTGTAGAAGTAGGAAGAATTGTCGGGATCCGCATATTTCTCACACAGATCCAGGAACTCGGACTGAGTGGTGGGAACCTCGATTCCGTTCTCCTCAAACTTCTGCACATTGTACCAGGAAACCTCCTGGTTGTAGGCAAAGGGCAGACCATACAGAACGCCGTCGCCAATACTGATCATACCCTTCAGCAGACCTTCGTCAATATTCTTGTAGTTGGAGATCTGATCCACATAGTCGTCCAGCGGAAGCAGGGAATCCTGCGCGGTAAACGCCGCGATATTAGAGAATCCCAGGCTGACAACGTCGGGCATGGTGTTGGTTGAAACTGCCATCTGGAACTTCTCCTGGAAATCGGTGAAGGAGAAGCTGGTATAGACCACCTCGTACTGATCCTGTTCCTGATTCAGTTTCTCAAAATAACTTTCATAGTACTCATCTGTTACCGGATCAGAAGAATGGTACCAGAATTCCAGAGTCTGCTTGTCTCCGGAAGGTGCCGCGGCCTCAGTCTCTTCGGCCTCAGCGGCTGTCGTCTCTGCCGCTGCCTCTGTGGCGGCCGCCGCAGTCGTCTCCGCCGGCGCGCTGCTGCCTCCGCCTCCGCATCCTGCGACCAGCGCGGAAACCATGGCGACGCTCATCACGCAGGCTGTCCATTTTGCAAGTTTCATAATAGTTTTCCTCCTTTTTTATTTTCAAACCGTCCGTATCGGACAGCTTGGTTCAATAGTATCAAATGCGCTGTTTAGCCCTTTACCGCGCCGGAAGTGGCTCCGCCGGAAAGGTGCTTCTGAATAAAGGCAAAGATCACAATGACAGGAATCAGGGCAATCACGCAGCCGGCGGCCAGTTTGCCGTAATCCGTTCCGTATTCTCCCTGGAATACGTTCAGCGCAAGCGGCAGCGTATACTTTGCCTTGTTGGTGATAAACGCGGTAGCATATACATATACGTTCCACGCGTTGATAAAGGAGTAGGCTCCCGTCGCGACAATACTCGGCAGCATGACCGGAATCAGGACACGGAACACGGAGCCCAGAAGGGTGCATCCGTCTACCTGGGCCGCCTCCTCCAGCTCGTTGGGCACGGAGTTGTAATATCCCATCATCATAAACATGCAGAACGGCAGGTTGGTACAGGTACAGATCAGCACCAGGCTCCACAGGCTGTTGATCAGGTTCAGCGTCACCATGGTCCGGAACAGGGGAATCATCAGGACTACGGCCGGAAGCATCTGGGTTACCAGCATCAGCACATAGATGAAACCCTTGCCTCTGAATTTATACCGGCTCATGGCGTACCCCGCCAGAAGACTGAGCAGCGTAACAAAAAGAGTCGTAAGCACAGCCACAAACATTGTGTTCTTAACGTTATTGCCAAATCCCATTTTCTCAAACAGATACGTATAATTCTCAAAGCTGGGATTTGCCGGCCAGTACTGTACGGGAATACTTAACACATCCACGCTGTTTTTAATGGACGTATTAATGATCCAGTAAAGCGGGAACAGAGAAAACACAAGGAAAACCGCCAGCGGCACATAGAGAAGCAGGACCCGGTAAGCAGCGGTCTTTACTTTCTTTTTCGTCTTGAAATCCATCCCGGTACCTCCTTAAATATTATTGGCGCCAATCTTCCCGAACCTGATGTAGAAGAACGCCAGGATCAGCATGATGATCGTGGAGATCACCGCCAGCGCCGAAGCGTAGCCATAGTCAAAGCTGTTGGTAAACGTACGCATGATATACAGGGCCAGAGTGGTCGTTCCTCTGTTGGGTCCGCCGTCTGTCAGCGCTACGATCAGATCTACAGCGTTAAACGTCCAGATGCACCTCAGAAGAGTGGTGAAGATGATCGTATCCTTGATCATCGGAATGGTGATGCGGAACATCATCACCGGCGCGCTGGCTCCGTCAATGCTGGCGGATTCATACAGATCGTCAGGAATGCTGGACAGCGCGGACATATAACTGATCGTAAAAAACGGGATGCCTCTCCACACATTCGCGAAGCACGCCGCGAACATGGCCGACGAGGCGCTGGAGAACCAGGAAATATTCGTGGCGACCAGGCCCGTGCGGCGAAGGAGATCATTCACGACGCCGTAAGTCTGTCCCAGCATTAGATTCCAGATGATTCCGACCATCAGTCCCGCTACCGCCCAGGGAACCAGCACAAGAGCGCGGATGATTCCGCGGCCCCTGAATTTGCGGGTCAGCAGGTAAGCCAGCCAGAATCCGAGAACAGTCTGGAACGCGACGCTGGCGATCACATAGACGCCGGTATTTCTCAATGTTTTCCAGAACAAATCATCTTTCGTAAAGATCTTGACGAAATTCTCCAGACCGATAAAATGACGGGCATTGGGCTTCGTAACCTTGTATGACTCAAGGCTCATGGCAAACACGTTAAAAATCGGCCAGATCATAAACAGCAGCACAAATACCAGCATGGGGGCCAGCAGCAGATAGGGCGTAGCCGCTTTCCGGTAGCGCCGCATCCGGCTTTTCTGAGAAACTGCAGGGATTGCGGTTTCTTTTTTACTCATGATTCCTTTTCCTCCCTCTTAGTTATTTTAACAGTCCGCGATCAGCAGGATTTCAGCAGGATTTTCATAAGGGACCCGTCGTTATGCTTCAGCGCGTCAAAAGCCGCGGCCGCATCCTTCAGATCATACTCTCCGCTGACCAGCGCTTCCGCATCCGCCTGCCCGCCGGCCAGAATATCAATAACCTTGTGGAAATCCTCTGTGTAGGCATTGCGGCTTCCATATACGTTCAGTTCTTTTTTCAGGATAATGGAGTGGAGAAATGTTGTATCCCTCTTTCCGTTTCCGATCAGGATCACTGTTCCGGCAAAGGCTGCCTGGTCAATGCACTGCAGGAAGGTTTCCGGAAGGCCGCAGCACTCTACGCACACATCAAAGCCGTCTCCTCCCGTGGCTTCCCGAGTCAGCTGGGCCACAGCGTCCTGACTCCGGGAATTGGCGACTCCCTGCGCTCCCATTTTAAGCGCCGTCTCCAGCCGCCCGTCCAGAATATCTATCGCCCACACCCGGGCTCCGGCCGCTTTGGCGCTCAGAAGGGCAAACATCCCGATGGGACCGGCCCCGACGACCAGAACCTTGTCACCGGCCTTTACATGTCCGCGGGCGATCCCGTGATAGCCAATGCAAAACGGCTCAACCAGCGCCAGCTGCCGGGCTGTCAGGCCTTTCCCCGGAATTATCCTGGAAACAGGCATGGTAATATATTCCTGGAAAGCTCCGTTTCTCTGAACGCCCATGGTCTGATTATCTTCACAGCAGTTGACAAATCCCCTCCGGCAGGAATAACAGTGTCCGCAGTTAAAATAAGGATTGCAGGTAACCATATCGCCGGCCTTTAACCCCTGGCTGTTCTCCGGAACACTGACGATCTGGGCGCTGAATTCATGGCCCGGCACCCGTGGATATGTAGTGAACGGCTGGTTGCCGGTGAAGCTGGCAAGATCCGCCCCGCAGATGCCGCAGTACATTACTTTCAGAAGCGCCTCTCCCTGACCGGGAACCGGCTGAGCCACATCTTCAAGAACGCGTATGGCTCCCGGCTTTTCAATAACCACCTGTCTCATTGGATTTCCCTCCCGTTTCATGTCTTTTTTCGTCAAATTAGATATATTTCATATGGTAGCACAAAACACATTTTAGAACTATTGACAAAACAAACGAAAACCCCGTGAGATTTTTCCAAATTCATCACGGGGTTAAAACTGCAATTCATTTATTTCATTTTCTTTCAGTTTATTTCAAAAAATACTGTATTTCTTCATCCGCCTCCAAAGTGTCGTCGTGCTGACCCCAAGCTCCCGGGCCGCCTGCGCCCGATTGCCGTTATGCCGGGAAAGCGCGTCCTCGATGCGCAGCCGTTCCCGCTCCTGTCTGGTCTCCCTGCTTCCGGACGGCTCTTCCGCCTCCTCCGGATCCTTTTCACCGTACAGAGTCTGCAGAAGCGACCGGACAAAGTCCTCTGAGATCACTCGCTTTCCCACAGTAAGGACCATACATTCACAGAATGCTTTCAGCTGCGTCTCCTGTCCTTCCCACGGATAATCAAGCAGCGCTTTTCTGGCTCCGTCCGTGAGCACATGGTAATGAGAATACATTCTCAGGTAGGAATCCAGGTATTTGTCAAGAAGCAGCGCCACATCCCGTTTCCTCTCATGCAGCGGCGAAACCTCCAGGCAGAAAGTGGCAAAAATATAATACAGGTCCGGCCGCAGATACCCCTCAGCCAGGCAGGTCTGAATGCTCAGCGGAGAGTAGGCGATCACTCTCACGTCCACCAGCTGCATGACCTCGCTGTCGCCATAGGAGGCCAGCTGGCGCCTTGTTATCACACGGAGCAGGCGGTACTGAACCGACAATGCCAGCTTCTCAATATGGTAAATGACCAGCGTCCCCTGCTGTGCCCTGCTGAAAGCGCTGCCCTGCCAGGCGTCCTCCTCCCCAAACAGGATCCTCATCTGGTCCTCTTCCCGCATTCCGTCCAGATTGATCAAAAGATAAGGACCTTCCTTCCGCAGGCTGTAATTGTGGATTCCCTGACAGATCATGTCGATCTCTCCGCTGTAAGGACCGGTTACCATAATAGGGCTGGCGGACTGGGCGTACAGCTTGGCCCGGTCAGCCACATTTTTCAGATCGGGATACCGTTTTGACAGATCATCCAGGTTTCCTCTGGCAACGTTTCCCCGGAGAAACTGTTCCCGCAGGGTATCCTCATCCGCCCACTTCAGCCGTCTCATACGGTTGCAGGAGATGATCACTCCCACGACTTCACTCTCCACCTTAATAGGCTCCAGAACCACGACCAGCGCCTGATCGGAGGCATTGATAAAGGTAGAATAGCTTTCCGCCTCTCCCCGGACGACCTGTCCCAGGATCTCCTGATCCAGTCCGTCAAGGATCTCGCAGATATGCATGCCTACAGCCGCATCCTCGTCGATCTGAAGAATCTGAGCCATCACGCGGTTCATCAAAAGGACTGTACCGTCTGTGTCAACTTTGATGATCCCGTTAAAGGAGCTGTCAAGGACTGTGGAAAACTGCGCGTAATTGTGCTTTTCCAGCTCCGACATGTAGTACAGGTTCTCCGCGTGCTCCAGAGCGATCCTCAGCGATTCCCCCGTAGACCTGTAAAGAAGGGCCGGAATTCCTTTCTGCTTCGCGTACATGACACACTGCTCGCCGCTTATGACGATCTCAACGCCCTCATTCAGCCCGTCCTCCACAATCTCGCCCCAGGGCCTGGTATCCTCCAGTACATACCGAAGAATCTTTACGTCAAATAATTCCTCAAAATACTCGGTATCGCACAGCATCCCTTCCCATGTGAAAATACCGATGACGGGATGGTCCTTCTTCAGGAGTTTTTTGGCTCTCATCACAGTCAAGCCCAGTTCCTGGGCCGTGATTCCGATTTCCACCACCGGAACCTTCGTGTAGTTTTTGACTTCCAGGGCCTGATGTCCCCGGGCGACCACAATATTGGCGCCGCGGGCGATCGCGTCTCTTGCCTCGCTCACAACCGTTTCCTTGGTCGTCTTCTTCGCGAGAATCACGTGGTTTTCTTTCTCACCCACAATCTTGTTCGCCAAATCCATCATGCTGTCATCCGGCAGAAGCAGCGCAATTCCGGCCATATCTATTCTCCTTTCCGCAGCCCTCTGGTATTTTTCTCCACCAGGCTGCGCGCCGCCATGATCTGATGGCCGCATCCCATGCATTTCAGCCGGAAATCCGCCCCTACCCGAAGGATCTCCCACTCATGACTGCCGCAGGGGTGGGGCTTTTTCAGTTTTACAATGTCTCCTACCTCATATACCATCTGCATCCCTCCTGTGCAGAAATCTTATCTCAGCCGCCTCCGGGCGAAATTCTGCCGCTGTCCCGCAGCCATCCGTCTCCGCCTTACAGATACGGCGCGAACACCTGTCCGATAGGCTCGTTGATAACCAGATCCGCGTGGGCGTCGCGGGCGGTGGCCGACTTGTTGATCAGCACCAGCTTATTTCCCTGGTAATAATCAATAAGGCCCGCCGCCGGATATACTACCAGGGACGTTCCTCCTACGATCAGCACGTCCGCGTGACGGATGTAATACACGGCCTTCTGCAGCGTATGCTGGTCCAGGCCTTCCTCATAGAGAACCACGTCCGGCTTGATGGTGCCTCCGCAGTCACATTTGGGCACGCCCCGGGCGCGGGTCACCGCCTCCAGGCCGTAATATTTGCCGCAGCGGGTACAGTAATTGCGGTGAATGGAACCGTGAAGCTCCAGAACCTCCCTGCTGCCTGCCATCTGGTGCAGCCCGTCAATGTTCTGGGTGATGACCGCTTTAAGCTTTCCCTGCTGCTCCAGCTTGGCCAGAGCCAAATGGGCGGCGTTGGGCTTCGCCTCAGTGAAAATCATTCTGTTTTTGTAGAAGCGGTAGAATTCTTCCGGATTCCGCATATAAAAGCTGTGACTGATGATCGTCTCCGGCGGATAATCATATTCCTGATTGTAAAGTCCGTCCTGACTGCGGAAATCCGGGATCCCGCTCTCCGTGGACACCCCCGCGCCGCCAAAGAACACGATATTATCGCTGGCATCAATCCATTGTCTCAAAGTTTCCTGCGCAGTCATCCTGATTCCTCCCTCCTTCTTTTCAACTGTTATTAGATCGTGCCGTCCCAGGTGCTGACCTCTGTATTCTTCTTTTCCTCCTCATCAAACCATCTGGTGGTTACGCACTTGCTCTCGGTGTAGAACCGGATGCCGTCCTTGCCCAGGGTGTGCAGGTCGCCGAAGAAGGAATTCTTGTGGCCGGAGAACGGGAACACGCCGATGGGTACCGGAATGCCCACGTTGATTCCTACCATGCCGCCGTCAGTGCGGGAAGCGAACTCTCTGGAGAAGTAGCCGCTCTGAGTGAAGATCACGGAGCCGTTGGCAAAGGGATTGGCGTTCATGACAGCCAGGCCTTCCTCAAAGTTCTTTACTCTCTTGACACACAGAACCGGCCCGAAGATCTCGGTGGTTCCTACGGACATCTCGGGAGTCACGTGATCCAGAATGGTGGGCCCTAAGTAATAGCCGCCCTCAAAGCCCTCAATCGTTACATTGCGGCCGTCCAGAGCCAGGGTAGCGCCCTCCTCAAGTCCTTTCTCAATCCATCTGAGAATACTGTCTTTGTGCTTCTGGTTGACCACGGGGCCCAGCTTGGAGGTCTTGTCATAAGCGGGGCCGACCTTGATCCTGGAGGCAAGCTCTACCAGCTTGGCCACCAGCGCGTCGGCAATGCCCTCCTCCGCAACTACTACAGGCAGAGCCATGCAGCGCTCTCCGGCGCAGCCGAAAGAGGAATTGATAATGCCCGCCGCCGTCCTGTCCACAGGAGCGTCATTCATGACCAGGGCATGGTTCTTGGCTTCGCACAGAGCCTGAACGCGCTTGCCGTGCGCCGCCGCCACGGAATAAATGTGCTTGCCCACGCCGGTGGTTCCCACGAAGGAGATACCCTTCACGTCCGGATGGGTCAGGAAAATCTCGGCCTCATTTCTGGAGCAGGGAACAATGTTCAACACGCCGTCGGGAAGTCCCGCTTCCTTATAGATCTCCGCGAAGCGCAGCGCCGTGCGGGGAGTGGAGCTGGAAACTTTCAGGACTATGGCGTTGCCGGCCGCCACGCACATGGGCGTCATCCAGCCCATGGGGATCATGGCCGGGAAATTGAAGGGCACGATTCCGGCAAACACGCCCAGAGGCTCCCGGTACAGAACCGTGTCAAACCCGGCGGATGTGTTCATCAGGGACTCGCCCATCATCAGGGTGGGAGCGGAACAGGCCAGCTCCGTGCCTTCCTTGGCTTTCAGCACATCGCCCTCCGCCTCGTTCCAAACCTTGCCGTTCTCCTGGGCCACCAGGTAGGTCAGCTCTTCCATATTTTCTTCGATCAGCTGGCGGACCTTATAAAGCACCTGAACTCTCTTCACAACAGGAACCTTTGCCCAGGCTTTCTGAGCTTCCTTGGCGATCCCGATCACCTCTTCCACTTCTTCCCTGGTACAGCAGGGCACCAAAGCGGTGACTTCGCCGGTGCTGGGATTGTAGACTTCATTGTACTTTTCCGTCTTGGACTCGCGGAACTGTCCGCCTGCGAAATATTTTAACTTTTCCATATGTATATGGACCTCCTTGTAATACAGCTTTTTATTTCAGAATGATCACAGCCCGGTTTTCTCGCGGATATAGGCTCTCGCCATCTTGGCGTACTTGAAGGGATTGGCCTTGGCCGGATCCTGCTCCGCCTCTACCAGCAGCCACCCCTCATAGCCCATCTTTTCCAGCTCCGCAAATACGGCGTCAAAATCCACGTCGCCGTCTCCGGGAACGGTAAACGTGCCTTCGCGGACCGATTTCAGGAAGGACCACTTGCCTTCCGTAGCCTTCTTCACCACCTCAGCCCGGACGTCCTTCAGATGGACATGGCCGATGCGCTCCGGATATTTCTTCAGGATATAGACCGGATCCTCCCCGGAGAAGGAGAAATGACCGGTATCATAGCAAAGATACACCAGTTCCGGGTCTGTATTGTCCAGCATCCGCTCTGTCTCGGCAATGGTCTGGATTCCGGTCCCCATATGATGGTGGAAGCACAGCTTGAAGCCCCTGTCCCTGGCCACTTTGCCCAGGCGGTTCAGTCCGTCGCAGACCTTCGCCCACTCTTCCTCGGTAAAATGCACCTTGTTGTCAAAAATGGACAGCTCCTCCCTGCCCTGAACAGAGTAGCTCTGCTCCGACACATTAATGCGGTCGGCGCCCACGGCAGCCAGATAATCCAGCTCCCGGATGAACTCGGCCTCGACCTCCTCATAAGGCTTTGTCGCCAGGAAAGAAGAAAACCACTTGCTGGCAATCCGCATTCCCCGCAGATCCAGAGCTTCCTTCAGAACCTTCGTATCCTTGGGATACTTGTTGCCTACCTCGCAGCCGGTAAATCCGGCCAGGGCCATCTCGCTAATGCACTGCTCAAAGGTGTTCTCTCCGCCAAGTGCCGGCATATCGTCGTTGGTCCAGCCGATGGGAGCAATCCCCAGCTTTACTTTTTCCTTGTCAAACATCGTTATCGTCTCCTTATTATGCGTGATACATTTTTAGTACATCCTGGCTCTGGACAGCGCTTCCATCCTCCGCTCATAAGCCTCATGAACCGCCGGGATCGTCTCGCTGTCGCCGATTCCCACGTGCCACCAGGACTTATATCCGTCGGTCATGGTCTTGGGCAGAACCTTGATATCGATCAGAGTCGATACAGTCTCCTTCTTGGCCGCCTCAAGAGCGTCCTTCAGTTCGTCCATGGTTTTCGCCGTATAACCCGCCATTCCGTAGCCTCTGGCAATCATGGCGAAATCTGTGACCAGCAGCTGGCCGTCCTGTTTGCCGGTGGCCTCATTCCTGCGGCGGAACATGGTGGACAGGCTGTCGATGCCGTTGCTCATCTGCAGGTTGTTGATGCAGCCGAAACCGCAGTTGTCAAAGAGCAGCACCGTGATCTTCTTCCCCTCCTGGAGAGAAGTCGCCATCTCCGAGTGAAGCATCATGAAAGCTCCGTCGCCCACCAGGGCGTAGCAGGGCTGGTCCGGCTTTGCCATCTTGGAGCCCAGGGCCGCCGCGATCTCATAACCCATGCAGGAATAGCCGTATTCCATATGGTAGGAATCCTTCTTCGTCGTGGTCCACATTCTCTGCAGGTCGCCCGGAAGACTTCCCGACGAGCCTACGACAATGGCATCCTCCTCAATGGTCCTGCGGATCAGGCCCAGCGCTCCGGTCTGGGTGATCAGGCCGCCGGTAGCTTTGGCAAATTCCTCCAGGACTCCCGGCTCCATGGCCTTGATCAGCGGCTCATAGGACTCATTATAAACGGTGCCGGTCAGGAATTCCATTTCCTTATCCCAGGCGGCTTTGGCCGTCTGGATCTCATCTGTGTAGCCGCTCCTGTAGCCCTTCTCCTCCAGCGCCTTTCCAAGGGCGCAGATTCCGGCCTTCGCGTCGGCAACCACCGGATAAGCGTCCAGCTTCTCCGCGTGGAAGGGCGATACATTAATCAGAACCGTCTGCACCTCCGGATTCCGGAACAGCTCCTTGGAACCGGTGGTAAAATCGGAAAGCCTGGTGCCTACGCCAATGATCACATCCGCCTTTTCCGCGATCATATTGGCGGACAGGTTGCCGGTAACACCCACGCCGCCCATGTTCAGCGGATGACTGGTATTCAGCACACTCTTGCCGGACTGGGTCTCCAGAATGGGGATATTAAACTTCTCGCAGAAGCTCAGCACCGCCTCTCCTGCCTCGGAATAGCGGACGCCGCCTCCCAGGATCACAGCCGGTTTCTTCTTGCCCAGGATCAGCTGAACCGCGTCCTGAAGCTGCTCCGCGTCCGGCTCCCGGCGTACGATCTTATGTACTCTCTTGCGGAAGAAATAATCCGGATACTCAAATCTCTCGCCCTGCACATCCTGCGGAATGGCAATGCACACGCCGCCGGCCTGCTCCGGGTCCGTCAGCACCCGCATGGCGTTGATCATGGCGCTCATCAGCTGCTCCGGACGGCTGATCCTGTCCCAGTACCGGGAAACCGGCTTAAAGGCATCGTTGGTAGTGATCGACAGGTTATAGGGCTGCTCAAACTGCTGCAGCACCGGGTCCGGCTGCCTGGTGGCGTAAGCGTCGCCGGGAAATACCAGAAGCGGCACGTTGTTGACGGTGGCGTCCGCCACTGCCGTCACCATATTGGCGGCTCCGGGACCGATAGAGGACGCGCACGCGATGATCCTGCGGCGGTTGCTCTGCTTGGCAAATCCTGCCGCCACGTGGCACATTCCCTGCTCATTCCGGCCCTGATAAACCTTCAGGCCGCCGGGATTTTCCGCCAGAGCCTGGCCGATTCCCAGAACGATGCCGTGGCCGAAGACCGTAAACACGCCGTCGACAAACTTCTCCTCCACACCGTCCAGGCTGACATACTGATTATCCAGGAATTTCACCAGTGCCTGCCCCACTGTCATACATTGTTTACTCATAAGACGTTCTCCTTCTTATATGATAAACTTATTATTTCAGAACTTCTCTTCCAGAAGCCATACGTGTTCCGGATCATTGTCGCGGGTAGTCCAGGGATTCCCGTCCAGATGGCGGATCATCCAGCAGTAGTACATATTATAGCCGGGGGCCGCCGTCTGCGGATGGGTCAGGCCGCCGGGTATGCAGGCCGCGCTGCCGTCCTTCACTTTAAACGCGTTGTCGCCGATGAATGCGCCGCCAAAGCCCTGGGGCTTTTCAAATTTGTAATAATAAACCTCCGGCTGGGGATGGCTGTGAGGCACATAGCTGGACCAGCGCCCTGCCTTGGTGATCACTTCGCCGATCACCAGATTGGAGTAAGGCGCGTTCTGATAATCCAGCACCGTCAAAACTTCTCTCTTTGCCGTGCCTTCCCACTGAGTCTCTCCCATCAGCTCGATCTTGTTCTCCTCCGGCGTATAGAAATGGGGCGGAAACGTCCTTTCATTAGTAGTGGACTGTACGATGATCTCACTGTCCGCCTGAGCCGTCACGGTCACCGGAATCCCCCTGCACACATGCAGGCAGTACGGAGCCTCGGAAAATACGTCCTTTCGGGAAGCCTCCGCGCTCTGCTTCCTGCCGTCTGCCTCCCACTCGAAAACAACGTTTCCTTCCGTCAGAAGAACCGCTGTCTCCTGGTCTGCCAGGCAGGCGGAATAAGACTGGCCGGCTTTCAGACGGTACACCGTAATGTCCTGAAGCATCTCAGCGTTTACACCGTTCATACGGCAGACAATCTTTTTGCCGTTTTCATCAAACTGCAGATAATCAAACATGACTGTATCCTCTCCCTTCCTGAATTAATAACTTTTTCCAAACCGGCTGCGGCCGCCTTACACGCGGGCGACCATCTCGCCGTACTCTGCTTTTTCTTTGGCAATAAACTCCTTCACAGCCTCCGCGCTGGGCATATCCTGAGAGCAGGCGTGGCTGGCCACCAGCATAGCCGCGGAAGCGCTGCCGAACTCCAAAGCGTCCATAATATCCCAGCCCTCCAGAAGGCCATACAGAAACGCGGAAGCATAGCCGTCGCCGCCGCCGAAGGACTTCAGAAGCTTCACCGGGAAGGGACGGATGCTGTAATCCCTGCCGTCATCCGTGTAGGCGGTGGAACCCTCCTTGCCGTGCTTGATCACTACGATCTTCGCACCCTTCTTATGCCAGTAGGCCGCCGTCTGGGCGTCAGTCCTTCCCGGCTCGATCAGGGCTTCGGTCAGATCAAACTCTTCTCTGGATCCCAGAATGATATCGCTCTGCCCTGCCACGGTGGAATAGTAGATAGCGATCTCATCCGCGTTCTTCCAGTTGTAGGGCCGGTAATCTATGTCGAAGATCACCTTCACGCCGTTCCGTCTGGCAAACGCCAGCGCCTTCAGCGCCGCCTCCCTGGATGGACTCTGGGCAAGGGCCGTTCCGGAAATCAAAAGTGCCTTTGTCTTCTTAATATACTCCTCGTCAATATCGTCCACTGAAAGCTGAAGATCCGCGATCCTGTCCCTGTACATCAGGATGCTGCTTTCCGTCTCGCTGAGGATCTCGGTAAACGTCAGACCCAGCTTCTCTCCATTGGTACAGCGGGTGATATGGGACACGTCGATTCCTTCTTTTTTAAAGAAATCCGTGACAAAATCTCCCAGCTGATCATCCGACACCCTGGCAATAAAGCCGACCTTCTTTCCCAGCCTGGCCAGCCCCACCGCAATGTTGGCAGGAGAACCGCCCAGATACTTCTTAAACGTCGTGCTCTCTGACAGGGGCTTAAAATAATCTACCGGATTAAAATCCACTGCCACCCGCCCCAGGGGAATCATGTCAAATTCCCTGGACTCATCAAACTCTACAAAACCCATGCCGCATGCCTCCAATCCTTGCTTTATGATTATTATAAACTTGATATGAAATTACCAATAATTTACCATAAATCTACCATGCTCATCTGAAAAAGTCAATCCCTATCTGCCTGCGCAATCACAATTTCTACGCCGGACTGACGGCACAACTCCAGATACTCTCCTCCAAGCCCCTCATCCGTGATGACTCGCTCCATCTGGGACAGATTCGCGTACCTCATCAGAGAAGTTTTTCCGAATTTGGAGGAGTCCACCAGCAGGCAGGAATGAAGACTGTTCTTGATCGCGGAGCCCTTGATCTCAAATTCCAACGGCGAAGAATTGGTCACCTCTCCGCCGATTCCCACCCCGGTCGCCGCCATAAAGGCCTTTTGGATATTATAGCGCTCCAGCATCCGGCCTGTCTCCGCCGAAACAAAGGAATTGGTCCGGCGTTCCAGCGTTCCCGGAAGACTGATCACCGTCAGGTCGAGATGGGGCTGAGCGCGGTAAATGGCGTTAAAGCTGTTGGTGATAATCGTCACGTTTTTCCTGTCCTCCAGAAAATCCACCATATACATGGTCGTAGTTCCGGAATCAATATAGATAACGTCCCCGTCTTTCACCAGACCGGCCGCCGCCCTTCCGATCGCGCGTTTCCGCTCCATGTTCCGAAGACGCCTGTCCTCAAAGGGCACAAGATTGTTGGTCTGATTGGCGCAGACGCCGCCGTAAATCTTTTTGACCGTTCCCTTTTTAACCAGACTGGCTACATCCATCCGGGTAGTATTCATGGAAATATCGAATCTGCTGCACAGATCCTCCATGGAAACCGTGTCGTTTTCCAGAATATACTGCTCCATCTGCCTGAGGCGGAAGGTTTTCATTCCCATGGCTGCCACCTCCGTCCTTTCATTATTTTCCGTATTGTCTCCGCCGGATCCGGCGTTTCGTTCCGCTTTGTTCTATTCTATCATACTTCCTTGGAAACAACAAAGATTTTTTGAATTTTTACTATATTTTTATTGTGTTTAAATCTCTCAAATGATATAATACGTGTGAACTTAACAAAAAGTTAATATTATTCTTTTTTTAGAAAGGACTAACTGACATGTTAAACATTGGCATTATCGGAGCCGGCCGTATCGGCAGGGTTCACAGTGAAAGCATCACGAATTATATCAAAAACGCCTGTGTCGCTGCCATCGCGGACCCTATGATGAATGACGCCGCCAAAGCCTGGGCAGAGGGGCTGGGAATCCCCGCCGTCTACACGGATTATCACAAGATTCTTGAGGATCCCTCCATTCAGGCTGTGATGATCTGCTCTTCCACAGACACTCACGCGGACATTGCCATTGAGGCCATCCACGCCGGCAAGCATGTTTTCTGCGAGAAGCCTATTTCTCAGGATCTGGGCAAGATCAAAGAGGTTATGGAGGCTCTGAAAGGCTCCAAGGTCAAATTCCAGGTTGGTTTCAACCGCCGCTTTGACCACAACTTTGAGGCAGTCCGGGAGGCTGTGAAGAACGGTTCCATCGGCGATGTTCATATCGTAAAGGTGACCTCCAGGGATCCTGACGCTCCGCCCATCGAGTATGTAAAGGTATCCGGCGGCATGTTCCTGGATATGACCATCCATGACTTTGATATGGTCCGTTACCTGACCGGCAGCGACGTGACTGAAATCTACGCCAACGGCGCCGTGCTGGTAAATCCCGCCATCGGCGAAGCCGGAGACATTGACACCGCCATCATCACCATGAAGCTGGCCAGCGGCGCCATCGCCGTCATCGACAACTCCAGAAAAGCGGCATACGGCTACGACCAGAGAGCGGAGGTTTTCGGCTCCAAGGGCCAGGTGGCCGTTACCAACGACACCACCTCCAGCGCGGTCATCAGCACAGAGAACGGCGTGACCGCTGAAAAGCCTCTCTACTTCTTCCTGGAGCGGTACATGGCCTCCTTCACCAAAGAGGTATCCCTGTTTATTCAGGCCATTGAGAACGGCACGGAAGTTCCGGTCAACATCAACGACGGACTGCAGCCGGTCCTGATCGCCAAGGCAGCCAAGAAGTCTCTGGATGAGGGCCGCCCTGTAAAGTTGAGTGAAATTGAATTTTAAGCTATATTTTCGTCCATGCAATATTTAATCCTTGTAACGCAAATTAAAAGACTGGGACTTCACCGCCTGGTGTTTCCCAGTCTTTCTTATTTTGCATGATCCGCTGTATTCTTTTCCCGCGGCGTTTGTTTCCGCCGTCACTTCCCATTATTCTGCTCCCGCTGGGCATTCAGCCACGCCTGAGACTGCTTAAGCCCCTCCTGATCAAAGGAGAAATATTCCGTAATCTTCTCCTCCTCAGGCGTAGCGCCATAACTCAAAAGACCATGCCAGCAGACTGCCGCCAGCCTGTCCCCATGCTCCTCATCGCTGCGCTTCTCCAGAATAAACCGGAGAAGGCCGTCGCTTCCCGTAAAACGGCTCTTTTTCAAAAAGGGAATACCCATAATACCGGACAAATCAATCATGATGGCCGCTCCTTTCTTATCAAAAAAGGACCTACATTTCTGTAGATCCCTCAGAGGCGACAACCAGATTCGAACTGGTGATCAGGGTGTTGCAGACCCACGCCTTACCACTTGGCTATGTCGCCGAACATACAAAAACCGAAATCCCGTTGAACTTCATAACCAATGACCCCAACGAGATTCGAACTCGTGTTACCGCCGTGAAAGGGCGATGTCTTAACCGCTTGACCATGGGGCCTTAAAAAGAAAACACAATGCAGCCCATGTCTCTGCTATCTTTGTGTTAAGCTCCCCGAGTAGGACTCGAACCTACGACAGCGCGGTTAACAGCCGCGTGCTCTACCGACTGAGCTATCGAGGATTATTAAGGGCACATACCCTCAAAACCGCATACCGGACATCTCTTACTCTCTCTCTGCTCCCAGCTCGACCTGCCTCCTGGACAAGCCCTCGACCGATTAGTAGCGGTCAGCTCCACGCGTCTCCGCGCTCCC
>CANQSK010000010.1 GCA_947626475.1 uncultured Lachnospiraceae bacterium | reverse complement strand
CAGAAAAAGGGCGCTAAAAAAGCTATCGTTGCTCTTGCCAGAAAACTTCTTGTCATCATCTATACAATGCTAAAACAAGGGACTCTTTTTGATGAGTCCTGTTTTGAAACCAGACGTAAAAAGTGTGAGCAAAAGCAGCTTTCCCGCTATATTCGGGAATTAGAGAAACATGGCTATCATGTAGAGGCACAAGCCTAATTTCCTGTATAATCAATATTTCACTATCAGCAGCCAATTTTATGACTGCTTTATGGTGATGCCTTCATGATTGTTGAAAACATTTGTTGGCAAGGTTCAGTTTTTGGCCACCTCTTTTATTTTCGTAGCAAGGTACTATTACCATTTCCATTTGTCGGGTAGCTCTTGTAATATCTTTCTGGTATAATGAAATTGTAATCTGTGAAGAGCGGCCGGGGGACGGAGAAAATGACAGAACTGTACTATGTGGAAGATGATCAGAATATTGGGGATATTGTGAAGCGTTATCTGGAGCAGCGGGGGTTTGTGGTGACGCTGTGCGGGACGACGGGGCAGGCCCGGAAGCTTCTGGGGACTCGTGTGCCGTCGCTTGTTCTGCTGGACTGGAACATGCCGGATGGGGACGGCGCCGGACTGTGCCGCTGGATTCGGAGGTGCTGGAGGAAGCTGCCGGTTATTTTTCTTACGGTCCGCGATGATCCCGATGATATTATTTCCGGATTTCAGAGCGGTGCCGACGATTATGTTGTGAAGCCCTTTGATTTGGGGGTGCTGTATTCCAGGATCCGGGCGGTGCTCAGAAGAAGCGACAGCGGGGTGGAACCGTATCTTTCCTGCGGCGGGATCACCCTGGACCGGGAGAGGCGGACAGTCGCCCGTGATTCTGAGGAGATCGCTTTAACTGCCGTGGAGTACCAGCTTCTCCTGTATCTGATGGAGAACAAAGGAAGGACGGTAACCCGGGAGAGGATACTGGGGCAGGTGTGGGATGTAAATGAAAACTATGTCAATGACAACACCCTGACCGTGACCATGAAGCGCCTGCGGGACAAGCTGCGTCAGCCGGCCTGCATAAAAACGGTCAGAAGCGTAGGGTATCGCATGGAGGATGTGTGATGAGCAGTCAGAAAAACAGAAGGGTGATCTTGGGATTTGTGGTATCCGTCAGCCTGATTTCTTCCGCTTTCGCGGTGTTTCTCACCTCCTGCTGGTGGAGCCGCAGTCAGTTTGGGCTGCTGAGCGCCGTCTGCGGAGAAATACTGGAACGGGAGCCGGAGGCGGAGGGCGCGGTGCTGGCGGCTTTGAAGGAATGCGCCGGTGGGACGAATCCGCTGGAAGATGGAACCTGTCTGGTGGATGGAGGCCAGTTGGTCGATGGAACCGGGCTGACAGATGGAGCCGCACTGACGGATAAGGCTGGGCTGACAAAGTTCGGTTACCGGAGCCGGGATTTTTCCGCGCCGGCGGCCGGACCGTGCGCTGTGTTTTCGGCGGCAG
Source organism: uncultured Lachnospiraceae bacterium (assembly GCA_947626475.1). GTDB lineage: Bacteria > Bacillota > Clostridia > Lachnospirales > Lachnospiraceae > UBA3402. Next base: position 40,277 of record CANQSK010000010.1, on the reverse strand, counting down.
GCTTTCTGGCGGGAACCCTGCCGTTTTTCTTTTCGTTTCTGTACCGGGACCGGGCGGAGAGGGGCCGCATCCGGGCGCTGACGGGCTGTCTTGAGCGGGCAAATGAGGGGAAAGCCGTTATGATTTCTTCCTTCGGGGAAGATGAATTTTCCAAACTGGAAGATGAGATCTGTAAGACTGTAACGTCGCTTCGCCATATGAAGGACCAGGCGGTGGAGGTGAGAAATGGTTTCGCGGAGAATCTGTCCAATATCGCCCATCAGCTGAAGACGCCGGTCGCGGCGATTTCTCTGGATGTGCAGATGCTGGAAAATGATTTTGACAGAAGTTATCTGGACCAGATACGAAAGCAGCTTTCCCGGCTGTCCTATCTGGAGAAAGCCCTGCTTACGCTGTCCAGGCTTGACGCAGGCGCCCTGATTTTCCGGAAAAATGAGACGGATGTCCTGACGGTCCTTGCTCTGGCGGCGGACTCCCTGCAGGAGCTTTGCGCCGCAGGCGGCACGGGGATTGAGATTCCGGATACAGGAGGAGCTGTCATTGCGGCTGACCCGGACTGGACCGCTGAGGCGGTGATGAATCTGATGAAAAACTGCATGGAGCATAGTGAGGGAGGTGTTGTCCGCTGCGCTTTTTCGCAGAATCCCCTGTATACGGAAATCCTGATCTGGGATGAGGGCGAGGGCTTCGCGAAGGAGGATATTCCCCACCTGTTTGAGCGGTTCTACCGGGGAAAGAACGCAGCCCCGGGAGGAATCGGGATAGGTCTGGCCCTGGCGAAGGAGATCATTGAACGCCAGAACGGGACGCTGCGGGCGGAAAACCGGAGGGAAGGCGGCGCCTGCTTTGAAATCCGCTTCTATTGTCACTGAATTGTAAGTTTCGTTTGCTATACTTGCAGTAAGAAAACGAAAGGGGACGGTGAGATGGAAATATTAAGGTGTGAAGGGGTCAAAAAAATTTACGGCTCCGGAAACAATCAGGTGGCTGCCCTGGACGGGATTCATCTGTCTGTGGACAAGGGGGAATTTGTGGCGATCACCGGGGCGTCCGGCTCCGGGAAGTCTACGCTGCTGCACATTTTGGGGAGCGTGGACAAGCCTACATCCGGGAAAGTGGTCGTAGACGGAACGGACCTTTCCACTCTGAATCAGACTCAGGCGGCTATTTTCCGCCGGAGAAAGGTAGGGCTGGTCTACCAGTTCTATAATCTGATTCCCACGCTCAGCGCGAGAAAGAACATTCTGATGCCTCTTATGCTGGATAGGAGGAAACCCAGCGAGGACTATTTTGAGAGAATTGTAAATGCTCTCGGCATTCAGGACAGGCTGGACGCCCTGCCCGGCCAGCTGTCCGGCGGACAGCAGCAGAGGGTGGCCATTGCCCGCTCCCTGATCTACCGGCCGGCGCTTCTTTTGGCAGATGAGCCGACGGGCAGTCTGGATCGAAAAAATTCACGGGAAATCGTTGACATGCTGAAGCTTTCAAACCGCAGTCTGGAACAGACCATTCTGCTGATTACCCATGATGAAAGAGTCGCTCTGGAGGCGGACCGCATCGTCACGCTGGAGGACGGGCGGATCGTCAGCGACCAGCGGCGGAGGTGACGGATATGCGGAAAAAAGATTATTTCGGTTCTCTGAAGCGCATCCGGACCTCCGGAATCTCGATCACGGTAGCCGCTTTTATCTCGGCCCTGCTGCTCTCCCTGCTGTGCGGCATCTCCTACAATCTGTGGAAATATGAAGTGGAGCGGATTGAGCTGGAGGAGGGCGGCTGGCACAGCCGCGTCACGGGAGAGATCGGCGGAAAGGATCTGGACGTCATCCGGAATTTTGCCCATGTCAGCCGCGCGGTGTTAAACGGGGACACGGCGGAGCTCTGTTTTGATACTCCCCGGGCGGCTCTGGAGATTACGCCTGAGATCGCTGAAAAAATGGAAATTTCCCCGGAAAATGTATCCTATCACTACAGCCTTTTGTCCATGTATCTGGTCCGCAGCTCACAGGATCCGGCTCCGAGGATGATCGTTCCGCTCTTTCTGCTGATCACGGCGCTGGCGTCCGTTTCCCTGATCGTGACGATCCGCAGCTCCTTTGCGGTATCCATGAACGCCAGGCTTCATCAGCTGGGTATCCTTTCCAGCGTGGGAGCGACGCTCAGACAGATACGGGCATGGCTTCTGGGTGAGGCGGCCGCCCTGTGCGCCTTGCCTGTGGCGGCAGGAAACCTGCTGGGGATCCTGCTCTCAATGATCATGGTCCAAATGACGAACCGCATTCCCGGCAGCGGGATTCCCGGCCGCCACCAGTCGGTCTTCGGTTATCATCCCCTGGTTTTGGCGTTCACATTGCTGGTGACGGTTCTGACGGTATGGGTCTCGGCCTGGATGCCGGCCAGACATCTGAGCAGGCTGACGCCCCTTGAAGCGATCAGAAATTCCGACGGGCCGCAGTTAAAACGGCAGAAGAAATCCCGTATTCTTTCACGGATATTCGGGGTGGAGGGCGAGCTGGCCGGCGCCGCGCTGAAGGCACAGAGCCGGGCCCTGCGGACGGCCTCCATTTCCTTCTTTTTTTCTTTCCTGGCGTTTACGATGATGCAGTGTTTCTTTACTCTGTCAGGCATCAGCACAAGGGAGACTTATTTTGAGCGGAATCTGAATGTCTGGGATATCATGACGGCAGTGAAGAAGACGCAGATCGAGTCCTTTAAAGACACGGAGACAGTACAGAAAATGCCGGGCGTCCGCAGCGCGGTGGTGTACCAGAAGGCGTTCGCGAAACGGGTGATTGGGGAGGACGAGATCAGCGATGAAATGCGCGCTTTTGGCGGTTTTGACGCCGCGTCCGGCAGCTATGTGACAAAAACAGAGGGCGGATGGCTGGTGAACGCGCCGGTTGTGATACTGGACGATAACAGTTTTATCGCTTACTGTGAGCAGATTGGCGCCGCGCCGCGGCTTAATGGGGCGGTGGTGCTCAACCGGATCCGGGACGTGACGAATCCTGATTTCCGGCATCCGGACATGCGTCCTTATGTAAAGGGGGAAAAGAAAACGACGGTTCTGCGGCAGGCGGGAAATGAAGAGCAGGCGGCGGAGATTCCGGTCATCGCCTACACCGATGAGGTTCCTCTTCTCAGGGAAGAATATGCGACCATAGATTATTATGAGCTGGTACATTTCCTCCCCCTGTCTCTCTGGAAGGAAATCGGGGGACAGATCGGAGGAACGGAGAAGGACACATACATTCGCGTCCTGGCCCTTGAAAATGGGGCTCCGGAGGAACTGGACCGCCTCCAGGCGGAGATAGACCGGATCCTGGACGCGCGCTATACTGTGGAGAGCGAGAACCGGATCCGTGAAAAGGAACTTAATGACCGTCAGATCAACGGGATGAAGGCCTTCCTGAGCGGATTCTGCGGGCTGCTGGCTGTGATCGGAACCGGCAGCGTTTTCTCAAACGCCCTGGGGTTTGTGCGCCAGAGGAGACGGGAGATTGCCCGCTATCTGTCGGTCGGGATGACTCCGGCGCAGATCCGGAAAATATTCTGTATTGAGGCGCTTGTGATTGCGGCGCGTCCTGTTCTTCTCTCTTTGCCCGCCGCGGCTCTGGCCGTGTGGGGACTGCTGCGGATGAGCTACATGGAGCCTTCCGTGTTCTGGGCGGAAGCGCCCTGTGTTCCGGTCCTTCTTTTTATGACGGCGATTGCGGCGTCGGTCGCGCTGGCCTATTTCCTCGGATGGCGGAGCGTGAAGAAGATCAGGCTGGCCGAGGTACTTCAGGATGACGCGATGATGTGACAGTTTATCTGTCGGTCAGGCAGCGGTATACATAATCCCGGATATAAGGAAGAATCTGTTCTTCGTGTCCGGGAATGGCCTGCTGCATATAGACAATAACCAATTCTTTCGCAGGGTTGATCACGCACCATGAACCGGATACACCATACCATCCAAATTCTCTGGGATTTGCTAATGATACGCGCACGCCAAAACCGTAACCAAATCCCTGATAGGGGAAATTGGACAAAAGGGCAGTATCGAGTTGGTTGTGAATCATTTGTTCATACAGATGTCCGTCAATCAGTCTCTTCTGGCTGCCGGTATACCGGTTATAGCAGAGCGCATCGGCAAAAACAGCAAAATCATTCAAAGAAGAAAGCAGGCCGCCGCCTCCGCTTTCAAAACGAGCATTCCTCTGGTAAGAAATATCCCGGCTGGCATCCGGAACATGACCCAGGGATTTATCCCTTTGATATAAAACTGCCAGGTGATTTTGCATGCTGCCGCTTAATTTAAAGGAGGTATTCTTAAGATTCAGAGGTTCCCAAATCGCCTGTTTCAAATATTCCTCAAAACGGAGCCCGCTTACTTTTTCAATCAGTGCCCCCAATATGTCGTGGCTGAGGCCATAGACCCAGCCGTGTCCGGGTTCAAATTCCAGAGGAGCACCGGCAAGCCGGCGGGCAAATTCACGGGTAGTGTAAGACTCGCCGGGATACTGGATGTTCAGCTCTTCTATAATATTTTGAAGCGAAAGGGCGCAGGGCCCGCCATTGGTTCCGTTGTAGGGAATTCCCGCCGTCATTGTAAGAAGATTCCAGATTCGCAGCGGTACGCCGCTGGTTTGGAGACAGCCGTTTTTCCATGTATGGAGGGACTCATATTCCGGAAGATATTTGGATACCGGATCCGTAATGGATAATCGCCCTTCAGAGGCCAGTTTGAGTACGGCTACACAGGTATAGATCTTGGTCAGAGAAAAAATCCGATATATGGTATCGGAGCAAAATGCAGTTTTGTTTTTAATATCTGCATAACCGGCGTACCCTTCAAATATGATTTCGCCTTTGTGACGGACCTGACAGGCACAGCCCGGCAAGCCCTGCCGGACGATTTCTTTCAGCAGAACATTTAAGTCTTCCATGGTTTCATTTTCCTCCGTTATCCCTTTACCGCTCCGGCAGTCATTCCTTCCATGAACTGTTTTTGGAACAGCGCGTAGATCACAATAACAGGGATTGCGGTCAGCGCCAGACCTGCGCAGGCAAGGGTGTGACTGGAGTAGTACATATCGTTGACTACACGGTAAATTCCTACGGGAAGCGTATTTTTGTCTGGAGAACTGATGACGATTAAACTCAGCGGAAATTCATTCCATACATACATAAACTGTATGATAAGAGCAGTAGCCAGTCCAGGTTTCACCAATGGAATGGCAATACTGGTAAAAATCTTAAAATCGTGATATCCGTCAATCTCTGCCGCTTCATAGAGCTCGCGGGGGACGGTGCGGAAAAAACCATTTAGCAGAAAAATGGTAAATGGCAGGCCGGAGGCAGCATAAAACAAAGCCAGGCCTGGAATGCTGTCTACCATGTGAAAAGCGATTGCGACAAGGTATACGGCGATCAGCATGACCTGAGCGGAGAGCATCTGTCCTACAATAAAATACATCATCAGCTTATTGGAGACAGCAAAATCATAGCGGGTAAATGCGAAAGCCACCATGCAGGCCAGCCCGATCATAATTGTGAGGGCAATGACTGCGGCCAAACCGCTGTTTAGGAAGAATCGCGGGAAGTTAGCCCGGTTCCAGGCATTTATATAATTCTGGAACGTAAACTGTCTTGGCCATCCAAAGCGATTAATCAGAAATTCTCCGTCGCTTTTAAAGGATGATAAAAACATCCAGATTAAGGGATAGAGGGCAGTTATGACAAGGATACCGAGGATTATATAAATGATGATTTTTTTCCAAAGCTTTGTTTTCATCCTAACTGTCCACCTCCGAAGAACGATTCCATTTGAAGTAAATAAATGAGATTACAAGTACTACAAGTACGTTGACAGTTGACAGAGCGGTCGCATATCCCAACCGGGAATCGCTGAAAGCAATCCGGTAGATTAATGTTCCCATTACCTCTGTCGCATAAGCGGGGCCGCCCTTCGTCGTGTTAAAGACCAGGTCGAATACCCGGAAACCATCTATGATCACCAGGCCTACTACTACACCTACAATGGGTTTTATGCAGGGAAGAGTCACATACCAAATCGTCTGCCAGTAACCGGCGCCGTCAATTTTGGCAGATTCTTCCAAATCGGTAGAAACACTTTGGAGACCGGATAAAAAGATGGTCATGTAAAAAGGATAGTTTTTCCAGAGATTAATGACAAACAGGCTGAAAAGAGCAATCCTGTAGTCTCCTAGGAAGTTTCTCTGCCAGGAATCGAGGTGGACGGCTTCCAGGATCGAGTTGAGCATACCGCCGTCAACGCTGTAAACCCAGCGGAACAGAATAGATACCAGAAGCATGGGCAAAATTGCCGGAATAAACAGGGTAGTGCGCAGGAAGCCCTTTTTTCGGATAAAGCTCTTTTCCACGGCGATTGCCGTTAAAAAAGAGGCTGCGGGAATAAAAGCAACATTAAGAACCGTAAATTCCAGATTATGAAAGATGGACTTGTAAAATATATTGTCCCGGAACATATTGATGTAATTCCGCAGTCCCACAATCTTAGTCATAGAAAGCGGATTGATGCCGTTCCAGTTGGTAAAACTGATAACCAGATTAAAAACCAGAGGAAGCATCCATAGGGCTGTGTAAAGAACCAGCGCGGGCAGTACGAACAGCCAGAAGTTGCGAAGCTGTTTTTTTCTTCTTCCTGATTTCATAGTGGCACCTCCGCTTTCTATGATGATAGTTTACAGCAAGTTATCTGTCGGCGATTACCTGATCCATGACAGTCTGGGCAGCTTCAAGAGTGCTCATCGCGTCGCCGGTACCCTGAAGCATTTCCTGCATACCGCTGCGCAGGGCTGTGTATACGGAACCGGGCAGCATGTCAATCAGATAATAGGAATCTGTACTTAAGTAGGGAAGCTGATTTTCAACTACGACCTGAAGAGCTTCGCTGCCTAAGTTCTTATTGGCTTCCACCATGCCGGTGATACGTCCTCCCTCAGAAGCGCTTGTTTCCGAAACCTCTTCACCAAACAGATAGAAGAGCAGTTCCTTGGCTTCTTCTTTGACCTTGCTCTGTTCCGGAATAACCCAGCAGCCGCCGAAGGTGCAGGAGAATCTGGTAACGGGATTTTCTGTAAAATCGATGCCTTTCAGGATAGAATAGTGGAAATCCGGATTGCTTTTCTGAGCGGCTCTCAGCTGATTGTCATACTGAGAATGCATGGAAAACATGGCGGCGGTGCCGTTGGCGAGGGCAGCCACACAATCATCTTCCGTGTAGGAAATACAGCTGGGGTCAATGACTTCTTCTTTGATCAGGGTATCCAGCACATTCATGGCCTGCAGCATGCAGTCGTCAGTCAGTTTAGCCTTGCCCTGGTTGACGTCCAGAAGGTATTGGAGGCCTGTAAACTGCACCTGGATTTTGGCCAGGATATCAAGGAAGTTATCGGCTGCTCCAGGTACTACCAGGGGCTTGATGCCGGCTTCTTTTAATTTTTTGGAAACATCGATTAATTCCTGAAGATTGGTGGGTTCTTCCAGCCCAAGTTCGTCAAAGATGTCCGTATTGTAGAACATGACGCTGGGACAGATGAAATCAGATACGCCATATACATGAGCGTCTTCGTTGGCTGCATCCATAAGAGGAGCGCACCAGTTTTTGCTGCCGTTCATCAAAACGCCATCGGTGAACCCGTAAGCTTCATAACTGTCTGTCAGATCGGTCAGATAGCCGGCGTCAACAAAATCGTTGAAGAATACTTTCCATGTCTGGAAGATATCCGGAGCATTGCCGGCGATCAGTTCCGCTTTGATCTTTGTGGTGGCATCTTCGCCGGACGGAGTGTATTCAATCTGTACATCAATATCCGGATGTTCCTGCTCGAATTTCTCGATAGCTGCCGGCCAGTTGGGGAAAGAAGCTTCGTTCCATCCGGTTACAACCCGGACAACTTTTTTCTCCCCTGATTCGGCAGGCGCTTCGCTTTCAGGCGCCGCGCTTTCGGCTGCTGTTTCTGCCGCGGCAGCTGTTTCAGCCTGTGCCTGGCTGGTCTGGTCAGACGAACTGGATTGTCCGCAGGCTATAAGTGATATAGCCATTGCGGCGGCGACAGCTGTACATAATAATCTTTTTTTCATAGTACACCTCCTTGAAGTTTGTGTGGACAATGATACAGTTGGAAAAATGTGCAAATTGTATGAATTACAAAAATGCATTAACGTTAATGTTATACATATAATACATGATATTTCTGCGAATGTCAAGGGCATTTCAAAAGTATATTGATAGATTAACGTTAACAAATATAAATTTTTTATACATTTTATGGGAAATGAGAAATGATTCTGATAAGAAAAACCGCCGTACAGAATTTTATCCCATACGACGGTGTTTTAATTCCCGAACAGATCGCTGTGTTTCCTGCTCAATTGCCGCTCAGTCTCTAACATGGCGGCAATGGTTTCTTAATATCGCTGTCCATGCGGACGTTGAAATTTGTCGTTTCCGAATCGTTTCCGAAAAACGTTCAGATAACGCTTCCTCTGGTTACAAGCTCTACGTTTAGAGTTTCCTGGCAGACAGCCCAGTGTTCGCGATGTTTGATATTGTCCATCAGAATATCAACACTTTTTTCTCCGATACTTTCCGCTGAAGTGCTGATAGAATCCAAAGGGATTGACATAAGGATATCCTTCTGGATGTTATCGAAACCGACCAGGGAAAAGTCTTCGGGCACTTTGAGTCCCCTTTCATATGCGGCGTATACAGCCTCCGCGGCTATAATATCGTTGAATGCAAAAATTGCGTCAAAGGGAAAATGGTTTTCAGCAAGCTGGTGGATCACCTGGCGGCACTGGCCGCATCCCAGGCCTACCTCGATCACGTATCTGGGATCATAAGGTATGTTCGCTTCTTTAAGGGCCTTTCGGTAACCGTTCAGACGGTAAATGGTGCTGGGGACGTCCCGCGGACCGGACAGATGCAGGATTTTCTGATGTCCGTGCCGGATCAGGTGCCGGGTGGCGAGAAAACCGCCTTTTTCGTCATCTGCGGTTACATAGTTGACGTCTTCGTCTCCGTGTGTGCGGCCGATAACAACAAAGGGAATCCCTGCTTCCCTTAAATAAGCCAGACTTTTGCTTTCCATTTCGCAGGGACTGATGACAATGCCGTCTACATGCTTGCTGAGAGCGTCTTTTACCCGTTTTAGTTCTGTGTCGGCTTCTCCGTAAGTATTGAATATGATTACATTGTAACCGTAATCATAAGCCCGTTTCTCAATCTCGCGGCTGAAGATGGCGAAGAAAGGATTTGAGACGTTGGCAGCAATGATGCCGATGGAGAGAGTGAGCCCTGTCCGAAGAGAACCGGCTACGGAATTTCGGATATATCCCATCTCGTCTGCGACCTGGCAGATGCGTTTCCTTGTTTCCAGAGAGATATCGTTTTTGTTTTTGAGAGCTCTGGATACAGTGTTGATGGTATATCCGGTTCGGTTTGCGATGTCTTTCAATGTGACTTTCTGCATTTGTTTTCTCCCGGAAGAATATAGTGGTCATTTTTGAATATTGGAGAAATTATATCATAAATCATCCTTTTATTCCAGTCTCTGTGCGGCTCAATTTCCAACACCCTCTTCCAAAATCGGCGAAAATAGGATATAATAGGGCCTGCGAAGAAAATTCCTTTGTAAATATACGAAAACAGGTGACGAGAATGCTGAAACTGGAAAACATATCATTTACGGCAGATGACAAGGAGATTCTGAAGAACATCAGCCTGACGGTTGACGACCGCTTTGTGGCGATCACCGGGCCTAACGGGAGCGGGAAGTCTACGCTGCTGAAGATCATCATGGGGATTCTTACGCCCACCACCGGACGGATCTGGCTTGACGGCGAGGATATTACGGATCTGTCCATCTCGGAGCGGGCGAACCGGGGGATCAGCTTTGCCTTCCAGCAGCCGGTCAGGTTCAAGGGACTGCGGGTCAGGGACCTGCTGGAGCTTGCGGGAGGCCAGGGAAAGGACGGCGGAGAACGGTTTGCCCATGCCTGCGAAGTTCTCAGCGAAGTGGGACTCTGCGCGAAGGATTATATCAACCGGGAGCTGGATGACACCCTGTCCGGCGGTGAGATGAAGCGGATCGAGATCGCGATGGCGGCGGCGCGAGGAACCAAGATGACGCTTTTTGACGAGCCGGAGGCCGGCATTGACCTCTGGAGCTTTCAGAGCCTGATCCATGTTTTTGAAAAACTCTATCAGGAAACGTCGGGCACGATCATGATCATAAGCCATCAGGAACGGATTCTGAACATAGCGGATAAAATCATTTATCTGAAGGACGGAGTGGTCCTGGAGTATGACGAGAGGGAGCGGGTCATGGAGCATCTTGAGCTGGACATCCGGCCGGGAACCTGTGCCGCGCTGCAGAAGTACCAGGAAAACTGTACCTGGGGAAACGGGGTGAACTGATATGGACGCGATTCAGAAAAAACTGTTGAAGGAAGTGGCGGAGCTGGACGCGCTTCCTGTAGGGGCATACAACATCCGAAGCAACGGGCAGAGCGCCGCGAGAAACACCACGGCTTCCATAGATATTGTGACAAAGGAAGATAAGCCGGGAATCGATATCATAATCAAGCCCGGCACGAAAAATCAGAGCGTGCATATTCCTGTTATCATCAGCCAGAGCGGCTTAAAAGAGATGGTTTACAACGACTTTTTCATCGGGGAGGACTGCGACGTGACTATTGTGGCCGGCTGCGGCATCTCCAACTGCGGCGGCGAGGATTCCCGGCATGACGGTATCCACAGCTTTTATGTGGGAAGGGGAAGCCGGGTCAGGTATATCGAAAAGCATTACGGCGAGGGAACAGGCAGGGGAAAACGGCTGATGAACCCCACCACGGTGATCGAGCTTTCGGAGGGAGCGGTGATGGAGCTGGAGACCTCCCAGATCGGAGGGATCGACGATACGCTCCGGGTGACGAAGGCAAAGCTGGGGGACAATACGTCCCTGATCATCCACGACAAGATACTGACGGAAGGCGATCAGAAGGCCAAGGCGGAGATCGCCGTGGAGCTGGACGGCAACGCATCCTCCTGCGATTTGATCAGCCGGGGCGTGGCCAAGGAAGAGAGCCTCCAGGAGGTTGTCATCCGGATCGACGGCAACGCGGCCTGCCACGGCCATGCGGAGTGCGATTCCATTATCATGGACAAGGGCGTGATCCTGGCGACGCCTCAGCTTCGCGCGACCAATGTGGACGCGGAGCTGATTCATGAGGCGGCCATCGGAAAGATCGCCGGGGAGCAGCTGATGAAGCTTATGACCATGGGTCTTTCCGAGAAGGAAGCGGAAGAAATGATCATCCGCGGATTTTTGCAGTAGTTTTCTGCTGAGAAGGAGGAACTGTTTCCATGCCCAAACGCAGAAAGCCCAAAATTGAATTCAGGTACTACAAGATGCCTCCGGGCAGCCCGATCCTGGCCCTTCTCGGGGAGAAGTGGTATCAGGAGTACGGCAAGGATATTGACACCCTCCATTTTCACAATTATCTGGAGATCGGGTATTGTTACGGGGGAAAGGGAACCATGGTGCTGGGGGAGCAGGAGCACCGGTTCGGGGAAGGCAGTTTTACCGTGATCCCAAAGAATTTTCCCCATACGACCAACAGCGACCCGGGGACTCTGAGCAAGTGGGAATATCTGTTTGTAGATGTGGAAGGGCTGCTGCAGAACCTGGGTCAGGGCGGCAGGCAGAGGCGCATGATCCAGAAGATTCAGTCCGGCGCCCTTCTCCTGACAAGGGAAGAGTTTCCCAAGCTGGCCGACGTGATTCTCGATGTGCTGGATACCATGCGGGAGACCAGGGAGTATTACCTGGAGGAGGCCAAGGGAGGCGTGATCGTGATCCTGGCGGAGGCGGCCCGAAAAAATGAAAATGGGGGGGTAGACTTGGAAGAACCGGGAAGAGACACTACCATTCCCATAGCGCGGGCCATGGACTATATCACCCACCATTACATGGAGCCTTTGAAAATAGAGCAGCTGGCTGATTTCTGCCATATCAGCGAGACTCATTTCCGGCGGATGTTCTCCGCCTACATGAATATGAGTCCCCTGGAATACATCAACCAGGTGCGGATCAAGATTGCCTGCGATTATCTGAGAAAGACGGAGGAGCCCATAAGCGGCATCGCCCACAAATGCGGGTTTGTCACCCCGTCCACCTTCAACCGGAATTTCCGGCAGGTGATGGGGGTGACGCCCAGAGAATGGCGGAAGCTGCCGTCCCATTACGAACAGCAGCTTCTGAAGTTTGAGGTTCACTCTGAGGAAGGATGGTAGGAGGCGGCCGGAAACCGCCTCTTTTTCTATACGATTCCCCTGAACCGGAAGGTGAATCTCATGGGCCTGCTTACGTCCAGCAGATATTCCGGATGAGGACGGGCCCCCCAGCTGTCGTCGCCGCCGACGCCCATCTGAGCCAGAGAGGCGCGGATGACCGTATAGTGGATTTCCGGAAGCTCATAGGGATGGCGCGCGTTCTCCATCTCATGGGGAGTCCAGGGGAGAGCGGAGAAATTCATGCCGTCGCCCTGGAACAGGAATCCGAAGCCCCGGCGGTCTGTAACCTTGGCCCAGCGGACGCCTGTCTTGTTGCCGCATTCCTGGGGTACAATGTAGCGGGCCACATTGTCCTTCACCAGATTTTTGTAGATGCCCAGCCGGGCGCCCTTCTGCCGGTCGGCGTAAGTCTCTTCCGGCCCCATTCCGTACCATTCCACATGGTCGAAATCCGCGTTCATCTTGAACATCATGCCGAATTCCGGCATATCTCCCAGTTCTTTTACAGGATCGTAGGAAAGCGAGGCCTCCACCGTGCCGTCTCCGTAAACCTCATAGGAAATATCACAGCCGGCAGCCGGTCGGGTGGGAAGGTTATAATGGAAGGTTACAACGGCGGATTCCTCCTTTACCGTCACTTCCGGATAGCGCCAGCCGCCGGTTTCAAAATCCTTGTGGGACAGATACATGCTGGCCAGCTTCCACTGGCCGCAGCGGGCCATCATCATATTGCCCTCGTCGTTGTCGATGGGGGCCCGCCAGAAGTTGGGCCTGACAGGGCTTTCCAGAAGCTCCGTCCCGTTGAACCGGTAGGAGGTCAGTCCTCCCGTCAGTCCGGAGAACAGCACCTGGAAATGCTCTCCGCGGACGCCTACGTTGCTGGCGCCCCGGACGACCGTGATCCTGTCCCGGCATTTTTGGGGAACGGGGTCAGATTCAACCCGGTATACGCCCTGCCCGAAAGCAGTCTCATAACCTTTTTTGGCCCAGAGGGTATCCTCCTTCAGAAGGAAGGATACGGTGACGGCGTATTCGCCTGGAACCCGGGCCCGGCGAAGGGGCAGCGCATAAGTCTTTTCTGACAGCGGGGCCACGCCGGTGTCCATGAAGGTCTGATAGACGGGCTGTCCGTCTTTTGCCACTGCCACCAGGCAGTCAAAGGCGGAGGTGTTCACAAACAGGTTTTTGTTCCGGATCAGGACCCGGTCCTCTTTTACCTCGGCGGTGATATTCTGGTAGTTGAACTTGACCTCCTGCATCTTGGGAGAAGGAGTCCGGTCCCCGCCGTAGACGATGCCGTTGGCGCTGAAATTATAGTCGGTGGGCCGCTCGCCGAAGTCGCCGCCGTAAGCCTGAAATTCGCGGCCGTACCGGTCCTTCCGGTAGAGGGTCTGGTCCACATAGTCCCAGATGAAGCCGCCCTGGTACAGAGGCTCCGTGTCGGTCAGGTCCGTGTACCGGTCCATGGCCCCGCAGGAGTTGCCCATGGCGTGGGAATATTCGCAGCAGATGAAAGGTTTGTCCCGGTGCTCCGCCAGAAACTGCCGGATGCTGTCGGCGGACGGGTACATCTGGCTTTCCATGTCGCTGGTGTCGTTGAAGCGCCGGTCCCAGAATATGCCCTCGTAGTGGACCAGGCGGGTATTGTCCAGCTGCCGGAACAGGTCGGACATGGCCTTGATGACAGGGCCGCCGTAGGACTCGTTGCCGCAGGACCATATGAGGATGGCCGGATGGTTCTTGTCCCTCTGATAGCAGGAGTTGACCCGGTCCAGCATCATGGGCTCCCATTTCCGGTTGTCTCCCGGAATGACGATCTCGGGACCGCCCATGCCTCTGACGGCCTTGTCCCAGGTGCCGTGGGATTCCAGGTTGTTCTCGGCGATCATGTAGAGTCCGTACCGGTCGCACAGCCGGTAGATCCTGGAATCGTCAGGATAGTGGCAGGTGCGGATGGCGTTGATGTTGTGCCGTTTCATGGTGACGATATCCTGGAGGATTTCATCCTCCTGGGGTACGCGGCCTGCTTTGGAGCTGAATTCGTGGCGGTTGACGCCCTTGAAAACGATGCGTTTCCCGTTCAGGCACATGAGACCGCCGGCCATCTCGAACCGGCGGAAGCCTACCCACTGGGAGATGACTTCCGTGACGGCGCCGCTCTCATCCCGCACTGTGAGAAGCATTTCATACAGGTTCGGCTCCTCGGCGCTCCACAGGTCGAAGCCGGATACGGGAAGGGACAGGCTGCCCTTTCCCTCCGTGAACTGAAATTCCGCGGAAGCGAAGATTCCGGCCTTTTCGCCGCGGCTTACGCCGAAGTCCGCGCCGGGGTCCGCCAGGGCCGGCATTTTCGTAAGGACGGCGCTTACGGAACCGGTGCCGAAGCCGGACGCGTCTACCGTCAGGGTCCCTGCCCGGAAGGTGTCGTCCAGGAGAGTCTGAACCTTCATATCCTGGATATGGACGTCCGGCCGGGTATACAGATAGACGTCCCGGTAAATGCCTGAGAAGCGGAAGAAATCCTGATCCTCCGCCCAGCTGCTGCTGGTCCATTTGTAGACCTGGACGGCCAGCTTGTTCTCCCCCTCCTTTAAGTACGGCGTCAGCTCAAAGTCGGAAGGGGTGAAGCTGTCCTCGCTGTAGCCTACGTACCGGCCGTTGAGCCAGAGGGCCATGCCGCTTTCCGCGCCCTGGAAGGAAATGTATACGGGCCTTCCCTCCATGGCCTGAGGCAGGGTGAAGTAGAGGGCGTAGCTGGCGGTGGGATTGAACCGGGTGGGAATCTCGCCGGCCCAGATGTCCTCGTGGCCGTCCCAGGGGTACTGGACGTTTAGGTAAGCGGGAATATCGAAGCCTTCCGTCTGGATGTGGGCCGGAACCCGGATGTCCTCCCAGCTGCGGCAGTCGTAGTCAGGTGACTCGAAGCCGGCCGGGGCGGAGGCCATATTGGCGGCGTAAAAGAATTTCCACAGGCCGTTAAGACTGAACCGGAACGGGTTGACGCCGGCCGCCATGCTGGCGGCGTCCGGCCAGCAGACGTGGTCGGAGTGGGCCGGAAGCGTATTTTCCCTGAAAAATTCAGGATCTTTGATTTTATCGAAATGGAACATGAAATCCCTCCTTTTGCGGTAACTGAATCTTGTGTTCTCCTCAATTATGGGAAATAAGCCGTCGGGAAACAATAAAAAATCATTGCGAAAATATGGAAAAATGTTGCCTGCCGAAAAAAAGTACGCTATACTTGCAGCAGACGACAGGAGGCGGTTATGTACAATTCCAAGGAAACCTACATAAACTCCTATATTGCGGAGGGGAAGCTTCTGAATTCCCTCTCCGTCAGCAATGTGGGGAGCCAGAAATGCAAGCCGGGCTATCAGTGGGGGCCCGGAGTGCGCGATCATTATCTCATCCATCATGTGCTGAACGGCAGAGGGATCTTCACGTTCCGGGGAAAGACCTACCGGCTGGCCAGGGGAGATACCTTTCTGATCTATCCGGGCATGGAGGCGTGTTACCGGGCGGATGGGGAGGATCCCTGGGAGTACACCTGGGTGGGATTTACGGGGGCCGACGCCCAGTATCTGCTGAACCATACGGCCTTCTCCCTGGATTCGCCGGTGCTGGCTCAGGCGGACATCAGCGGGCTGATCGAGGAGAAGATCCGCGGCGTCTACGAGGCGAAAGGAAGCACCTTCCACGCGGCGGTATCCATGACCGGCGCCCTGTACAGCATGATGGCCATGCTGATGGAGAAGGCGGGAGCCGGAGGCGGCGGAAGCGGCGTTCAGGAGCGCTACGTGGAGCGGGCGGTCCGCTATATTGAGGAGAACTACGCCTGTCCGATCACCGTGGAGGATATTGCCGGCAATACCGGCGTCTGCCGCAGCTACCTGTACCGGATGTTCCGCAGCGTCATGCGGATGTCGCCCAAGGATTATCTGGAGGAATATCGGATCAATCAGGCGTGCCAGATGCTGGAGAAGACGGAGCTGACAGTGCGGGCCATCGCCCGTTCCACCGGCTATGAGGATAATCTTTATTTCTCAAAAGCCTTTAAGAAGTGCCGGGGACAGACGCCCACCGAGTACCGGAAGAGAAGAGGAGGAGAACAAACATGTTAGACTACAAGATCGTGCAGCAGGTATCCAGAAGGCCCAAGCCCATGACAGGCTTCCTCAGAAAGACCATGGTGGTGTTCGCGGTGTTTTTCGTGATACTGGGAATCACCGTCCATCAGAGCTTCATGCTGGCAGGATGCCTTCTTCTTCTGCTGTATTTTGCTTACGATATATTGAGCCAGAGGGATTACGAGTACACCCTGGACGACAACATCTTTTCCATTGATGTGATCCTGGGCAAACGGTACCGCCGCTGCGCCCATGTGCTGGATCTGAAGGATATCGAGGTGGTGGCGCCCAGCGCCCATCCCGCGGTGGCGAAATACAGGAAGGGCGGTGGCGAGAAGCTGAAAAAGTTTGATTATACCTCCTATGACGACCAGGTTCCCTACTTTACCATGATCGTATCGGAGGACCGGGAGAAGATCAAGATCCTGCTGGATCTGAACGACCAGATGCTCCAGGCCATGAAACGGAAGTACCCGGAGAAGATCCTTCTCTCATGACCGGCCGCTTCGGAGAAACCGCCCGGAATAGTCATTCTGCACAAAAACGGCTGTTCCGGGCGAAATATCGTCTTAAAATAAAGAATGGTAAATATAGATAAAAGCGTTAAAAATCCGCCTTTTCGGGCAAACGACAAAATCCACAAAAAAATGTACTTAAAAAAATGCAAAATAGTGTAAAAATCATATACTTGGTCGAATCCGCACAATATAGGGTCGAATTTAAGAACTATTATAAATCCTCTTTTGTTATAATCTACTAAAGCAAGTCAAATCCAAGCAGTATAAAGACTTGTCAGCATTGTAAAAAAGGAGGATTTTTTATGAAGAAGAAAGTAATTTCCATGTTACTGGCAGGCGCTATGGTCCTGTCCCTGGCAGCCTGCGGCGGCGGCTCCAGCGATTCCGGCAGCTCAGGCGGCGGCGCTGCGGCGGCAGATTCCGGCAGTTCAGGCGGCGGCGCTGCGGCGGCAGCGGATTCCGGCAGCTCAGGCGGCAGCGGCACCAAGCTGACCATCTGGACATGGGACCAGTCGTTCAATATTGCGGCTATGAATACTGCCATTGAGATGTACAAGGCAGATCACCCGGATTTCGACGCTGAGGTTATCGAGACTCCTTCCGAGGACTGCGAGACCAAGCTGACTACCTGCGCCAACTCCGGCGATTACAGCACTATGGCTGATATTGTTTTGATGCAGGACAACAGCTACCAGAAATTCCTGGCCAGCTATCCCGACGCTTTCACGGATCTGAGCGACATCGGCATTGACTGGAGCCAGTTCCCGGAGCTGAAGCAGTCCTACTCCATGGTGGGCGACCAGCATTTCGGCGTTCCCTTTGATAACGGCGCTGTGATCGGCTGCTACCGTACCGATATTCTGGAAGAGGCCGGCTACACCATCGACGATCTGACCGACATTACCTGGACCCGTTTCATGGAGATCGGCCAGGATGTATTTGCCAAGACCGGCAAGTACCTTCTGTCCTCTGAGGCAAGCGGCGGCGACACCCTGCTGATGATGATCTTCTCCTGCGGCGCCGGCGTGGTGGACGCGGACGGCAATCCCTACATCGTTGACAACGAGGCGGTTAAGGCCTGTGTAGATATCTATGTGCAGATGATCAAGAACAACGTGGTCCTGCTGGTAAACAGCTGGGATGACTATATCAAGAGCATTACCACCGGACAGACAGCCGGTATCGTAAACGGCAACTGGATCACCGGTACCCTGATGTCCACTGAGGATCAGGCAGGCAAGTGGGAGATCACCACGATGCCCAGGGTTGACGGCGTTGCTACCGCTACCAACTATGCCAACAACGGCGGCTCTTCCTGGTACATTACCAGCAACTGCAAGGACGTAGCCCTGGCTAAGGACTTCCTGCTGAACACCTTCGGCAACAACACCGATTTCTATGACGCGATCCTGCCGACCACCGGCGCCATCGCCTGCTATCTGCCGGCCGCTGAGACTGAGGCCTACAACGCGCCCAGCGAGTACTTCAACGGACAGCCCATCTTCGCTACCATCGTTGAGTATTCCGGTCATATCCCGGCATACAACAGGACTCCGTATCACTATGAGTCCAGAACCGCTCTGAACACTGCCGTACAGCAGATCGTTGACGGCGCGGATCCGGCGACGGCTCTCCAGGAGGCTCAGGATACTCTGGCCTTCAACATGGGACAGTAATCCCGGCGAAGGATATTTTGTTCCGGCACAGCATTAAGAAGTAAAGTGTGAATGACCGGGGAACCGGCTGACGGTTCCCCGGTTGTCACAGGAAACTAGTTGGAAGGGGGCTTTTACTTGTGAATACCAAGAAAAAAGGTATGACGCTGATTGAGAAGCAGCGTATGTCAGGATGGTTCTTCCTGGCTCCGGCGTCCATCATGATCGCCGTTATGAGTTTCTATCCCATGATCCGCGCGTTTATTCTCTCCCTGCAGACCGGTACCGGCGTCAACATGAAGTTTACCGGTTTCAGCAACTACCAGAGAATTCTTGCCGACAAGGTGTTTATCCAGTCTATCGGAAACACATTTTTCTACCTGATCATTCAGGTGCCCATCATGCTGGTTCTGGCGATCCTGCTGGCCCAGCTTCTGAACAACCAGCACCTGCGCTTTAAGGGACTGTTCCGTACCTGCGTGTTCCTTCCCTGCGCCACATCGCTGGTTTCCTACGCTATCATCTTCCGTTCCCTGTTCGCTCAGGACGGTCTGGTGAACAGCGTTCTGGTGAATTTACATATTCTGCCTCAGGCGTACAACTTCCTGGGGAACGCGCTCAGCGCCAGGATCGTGATCATCATCGCTCTGATTTGGAGATGGACCGGTTACAATATGGTGTTCTATCTGTCCGGTCTTCAGAATATTGAGTATTCCGTATATGAGGCAGCCAAGATCGACGGCGCCAACGGCTGGAAGACTTTCTGGGGGATCACCGTTCCCCTGCTGCGGCCCACCATCATCATGACGTTCATCATGTCCATCAACGGTACCCTGCAGCTGTTCGACGAGTCTGTCAACCTGACCAAGGGCGGTCCGGCCAACGCGTCCATTACCATGTCTCATTACATTTATAATACCTGTTTCGTCAACGTGCCGAACTTCGGTTACGCGTCGGCCATGTCCTTTATTGTATTCATCATGGTTGCCATCCTGGCATTCATCAACCTGAAAGTAGGTGATACACGTGACTGAGAAAAAGAACGTATCCATGATTCAGCGCAGGCTGATCCCGACTTATATTTTCCTGGTGATCGTATCCATCATCTCCGTGTTCCCGCTGTACTGGATGATCTCCGCGGCTACCAATACCTCCACGGATGTCTCCAGAGGAAAGATCGTTCCCGGCGGATACTTTATGCAGAACTTTAAGAACCTGGTCTCCCAGCAGCCCCTCTGGAAAGCGATGGGCAACTCTTTCTTCTATGCCATTCTGACTACCGTGGTCTGCCTGCTGGTCTGCTCCATCGCAGGTTACGGCTTTGAGATCTACCATGACAAGTGGAAAGACAAACTGTTCTCCACCCTGCTGCTGGCAATGATGGTTCCTCAGGTAGCGACCATGATCCCATTGTTCCAGATGGTATCCAAGGCGAAGCTTCTGAATACCTCCGTAGGTTTCATCCTGCCCATGGTATCCACGCCTTTCATGATCATGATGTTCCGCCAGAACGCCAGGGCGTTCCCCATCGACATCATTGAGGCGGCCCGTATCGACGGACTGAACGAGGTGCAGATCTTCTTCCAGATGTTCTTCCCCACCATGCGTTCCACCTACGCGGCAGCCGCCGTTATCACCTTCATGAACGCCTGGAACGCTTATCTGTGGCCGAAGGTAATCATGACTGACAATAAGTCCCTGACCATGCCCATGCTGATCGCCAACCTGATCACAGGCTACGTGACAGACTACGGTATGCTGATGTGCGGCGTATTGTTCTGCTCCATCCCCACCATGGTCGTATTCTTCGTGCTGCAGAAGCAGTTCGCGGAAGGTATCACCGGAGCGGTGAAGTAAGAAGGCGTAAGCGCGGAGCGGGAAAGCTCAGCGTCTTTACAGACAGATCGATCAAAAATCTCGCGTCCGGCAGACGGCTGCAGCGGCAGCCGGCCGGACGCTTTTTTCAAGGAGCGAGCTATGAGTGACTTTATTCTCAATATCATTCACCGGCCGGAAATGGTGCCGGAGTATTCCGCCACGGTCACCGGCCACGGCAGGGAGGAGGACATCGGCAACAAAAAGCTGCTGACGGAGTCCCTGGATATTTTCAGGACCCAGCAGCGCCTGGCCCATGAGAACGGACTGAAGACCACGATCCAGATGACCTACGCGTCCCTGTTCAATGAGGAGGCGGTTCAGCTGGCCAGGGACCACCATACCATGTATGGAGACGAGATTGCCCTGTCCCTTCTGGGGCTGCCCTGCGAGCAGTTCCGGGAGAAGTACAAGACCAAGGACTTCTGCATCTGGATGTTTTCCATGGAGGACAAGAAGCGGATCGTGGACGACGTGTTCGGCAAATTCCGCGACATCTTCGGCTTCTGGCCGGAATCCACAGGCTCCTACTATCTGGACGCGGATCTGATCAATTATATTAAGGAAACGTATCCGTCAGTGAAATGCGCCGTAGCCACCTGCTGGGAGGAGGGCCCCAAGGCCTACCATACCTGCAACAATTCCTGGTACACCTTGTTTGACGGCGGTCCCTGGGCGCCCTGGATCCCGTCGAAGCAGAACACCCACGCGCCCGCCGCGGATGAGAGCGAGGACAGCGGCATCGTGGCCATCCCCCATCTCTCCAGAGATCTGCTGGCCTGCTACGACGGCAACGGCTCCAACTTCGGGACCCATCCGCAGAACGTGCTGCGGGGGATGATCTACGATTCCAAGACCTGGGAATATCCCTACCTTTACAATCTCATCGACCAGTACCGGGCTCAGGAGAAATACAACAACGGCTATTCCTACAACATGATGTTCGTGGGCCCCGGCTGGATGAACAAGATGGGCCGGTGGGAGGCACCCTATGAGCTTCTGGAGAAATCCTATTCCGATGGCTGCCGGTATTACGGGAAGCTGAAGAGAGAGGGAAAGCTCATTGACATGACTATGTCGGAGTTTGCTGATTACTATCGTAAGAAGAAGACCTACACCGAGCCGGAGTGCGCCCTGTGGCGCGATATTCTCTACGGCTCCGACAAGCAGCTGTTCTGGTACACGGACCCGTACATGCGCGCGGGCGTCAACATGGACCAGGGCGGCGCCATCGTAGACCTGCGGCCCTACGCGGCCAAGCTGCGCTGGGAGGTGGGCATCGGGACGAAGCATGTCCAGGATGCTTCCTATCCTTTCCTGATTCAGGAGAAGTACCGGGCAGGTTATTTCACCCACTACGCCGGCGAGGGAACCATCCGGAGCGCCAAATTAAGCCACAACGGAGAGGAAGTAGATCTCTGCCTGTGCCGGACCAAGGCTCATTTCTCTCAGGAGGGCCGGACGAGGATCCTGACTCTTGACCCGGTGGAGATCGAGTTCGCCGATCTGACGGTGAAGCTGCAGACAAAGGAGTATTTTGAGGAAGGCAGCGGCGCGGTGAAGATCGAGCGTACCATTCTGGAAATGAGCGATCCGTCGGCGGAGGTGGAGCTGAACGAATATATGGTGGCCTGCTACGGGACGACAGAGTATCCTGAAGATATGTCAGGCATTGTGTTGACCTGCGAGGGCTCAGGCGCGCAGGGCGGAACAGCCGGGGAAAAGACCATTGTCTACGAGTATAAATGCCGGGAGGAGAGCCTGGACGGCGCCGCTTCCGTGTCGGCGGTGGTGCCTCAGATCGAGACGAAGGTCTCCATGACCCAGACCGGCGGCGGTATGGGTTATATCCGGGAAGGTTACGCGTTTTCACCTATGTTCACGCTGGGTTACAGGAAAAAGGTTACAGACAAGGAGGTGTACGCTACATGGCTCAGGCTGGAAAAGGCAAACTGAATTACCGGTGCCCCGCCTGCTTTATGAGGGACCTGGACATCGATATGTTCTATGACAAGGAGAAGGGCGAGTATTACTGTCTGCGCTGCCAGTTCACGGGAACGGAGGAGGAGGTCCTTGCCGGCAATGAGATGGTGCGCACCAAGTATAAAGCGATGATGAAACGGTTTACCAAGTTTGATTTCGACTGACGGAACAAGCTGAATGACAGAGAGAAAACCCCGGAGACGATCTGCTGCGGCGGACGCGTCTCCGGGATTTTTTTGCGCAAAATTACAGGAATGTTTTCCCCGGTCCCCTACATATATTGTGGAAAGTGAGGAGGGGATGCAGGTGGAAAGACAAGACGAGCTGCTGAAACTGTTTGCCGGGTCTGTCCGTCAGGTGCTTGGGCGCTGCAGCCTGGATCCGGAGAAGCTGCAGGAAATCCGGCTGCGGGCGAACCAGCCCCTGATGATCGTGCAGGGGAACCGGGAATATTTCGTGACGGCCGGCGGCGCGCTCCGGCCGGCGGGGGCGAAAGGCGTATCTGACGGTACGGGCGGGTTCGGACAGGCTTACCGGGTTCGGCCCGGGGAGATACGGGAGACCGTGGAATGTATGGGAAACTATTCCCTGTACGCCTTTGAGGAAGAAATCCGCCAGGGATTTCTCACCGTGCCCGGGGGACACAGGATTGGCCTGGCGGGGAAGACGGTGCCGGACGGCAGGGGCATCCGCACCATGAGGGACATATCCTTTGTCAATGTGCGCATGGCCCATCAGGTGAAAGGCTGCGCCGATCCGGTAATGCCTTATCTGTACGAGAACGGGCAGGCACTTCACACCCTGATCATCTCGCCGCCCCGCTGCGGAAAGACCACCCTTTTGCGGGATATCGTCCGGCAGCTGTCCGGCGGACCGGATCTGAAGGAGGTGACAATTCGCCCCACCCTGGAGGGGGCGATAACTCGACCAGCCCTGGCAGAGGCAGGTCTTGCCGTGGGCGTGGTGGACGAGCGTTCGGAGCTGGCGGCCTGTTATAACGGGGTACCTCAAAATGATCTGGGACCGCGGACAGATGTGCTGGACTGCTGTCCCAAGGCAAAGGGCATGATGATGCTGGTCCGGTCCATGTCGCCTCAGGTGATCGCCGTGGATGAGCTTGGCGGCAGGGAGGATCTGGAGGCTGCCGCATATGTCATGAACTGCGGCTGCAGGTTGATCGCCACCGTTCACGGCAGTTCCCTGGAGGATGTGAGCCGCAAGCCGGTGCTGGGAGAACTGGTGAGAAACCGGATGTTCCAGAGGTATATCCTGCTGGGAAACCGGGGACAGGCCGGGGCGGTGGAAGCAGTTCTGGATGAATCCGGCGCGGCCCTGTACAGGGCCGGGGAGCCGGAGACCGGGAACATAACGGCTGGGCAGGAACGGAAGGTACCGGCGGAAAGGAGACGGGCATGTGGCTGAGACTGGCGGGATGCGTCTGCGTGACGGCGGCCTGCGGAGGGCTGGGCTTTATGAAAGCAAGACAGTGGAGGGAACACCGCGGCCAGCTGGAGCAGCTGAGAAAAATGATCTACCTTCTTCGGGGAGAAATCCTGTACGGCCGGGCGCCTCTGAGCGAAGCGCTGGAACGGGCGGGAAAGAAATCGGACGGACCTCTGGCCGGATGGTTCTGCCGGACGGCGGAGCGGCTCCGGCGGCAGGAAGGGGAAGGGTTTCCCTCCGTCTGGCAGGAGGAGTTGGACAGGCAGGCAAAGAAGCTTCTTCTGTCCCGGCGGGAGCTGCAGGAGCTGAAAGATTTTGGACAGCATCTGGGATATCTGGATCTGGAGCTGCAGGAACGAACTATCGCCCTTTACCTGGAGCAGCTGGATATGGCCATCGGTTTTTACCGGGAGCATGAGAGCGAGCGGATGCGGATGTGCGCCAGCCTGGGAATCATGGGAGGCCTGTTTCTGGCGGTGATCTTGTGCTGACCGCCCTGTTTTGAGGAAAAGGCGATGGGAGGATGAAATGGGAGTAAATCTGATATTCCGGATTGCGGCGGTGGGAATCCTGGTATCGGTCATCTGCCAGGTGCTGAAGCACAGCGGCCGGGAGGAGCAGGCATTTTTGACCAGTCTGGCCGGATTGATCCTGGTGCTGTTCTGGATGGTGCCTTATATTTATGAGCTGTTTGAGACCATACGGAACCTGTTTGCTTTGTAGGTGGGAAAATGACAGTTGTGACAGCGGCGATTCTGGGAATAACGGCGGTGCTTTTGGCGGCCCAGTTTAAATCAGTAAAAGGCGAGTACGCAGTCTTTCTGGTGGCCGGGGCCGGGCTGATGATCTGTGTGTACGGTGTCTCCAGGCTGGAAACGGTAATGGAGACTTTCGAGAAGGTGCGTTCCTGCATTCAGATAGACCGTATCTATCTGGATACCCTTATGCGGATGGTGGGGATCGCTTACATAGCCGAGTTCTCATCCGGAATCTGCAAGGACGCCGGATACGGAGCTCTGGGAAATCAGATTGAGGTGTTTGGGAAACTGTCCATTCTTGCCGTAAGTATGCCCATACTGCTGGCGCTGATGGAGACGGTTCAGGGGTTTTTGTCATGAAATATCTGGTTCGATTCGTGCTGGGACTGTGTTTTCTGGCTGTATTCGGCTGCGTGTTCCGGACAGTGGAGACGCTGGCGGCCCCTGCGGCGGGTGCCATCGGGATACGGGAAGGCGGGGCCGGTGAAATATGGGAAAACGAAGCCCGCAGGGTGCAGGCAGGCGAAGCCGGTGAGACGCGGGAAGAGCAGGCGGAGCAGGAGGAGATTCTCTCCCGGCTGGGACTGGAGGAGATAGAAAATTATCTCAGACGGCAGGAAGCCGGCCGGGATTTTCCGGGTATTCAGGAGATCATGAGGCGGCTGATGGCCGGTCAGGCGGTGGAGGTGACGGAGGAAGTGCTGAAGGCGCTGAAGGACGCCCTGCTTTCTCAGATCACCGGCGAAGGGCATCTGGTGGGGCAGGTTCTGACCCTGGGGATTTTCGCGGCGGTTTTCAGCAATTTTTCCAGCGTCTTCCGGAGCAGCCAGATCGCGGAGACAGGATTTTTTGCCGCGTATCTGCTGCTGTTTGCCCTCCTGACGGTCGGGCTGACGGCCAGCATGATGCTGGCGGCGGAGACGGTGTCGAAGATTCTGGAGTTTATGAAGGTGCTGATGCCGGCTTATTTCCTGGCGGTGGCCTGCTCCGGCGCGGCCGTGTCGGCGGCAGCCCTGTATGAAGTGACCATGGCTCTTCTGGCTGTGGGACAGTGGCTGCTGTACACGGCCATGATTCCTCTGGTGCGCGTCTACCTGATCCTATCCATGTCGGGAAACATGATGAAGGAAAATGTGTTTTCCAGGCTGACAGCGCTTCTGGAACAGGCCATAGGCTGGGGTATGAAAACGCTTTTGGGCGCTGTGGTGGGCATCCAGCTTTTGCAGACTCTGGTTCTGCCTTACGTGGATTCCCTGAAAAACGGCTCGCTGCGGAAGCTGGCGGAGCTGATTCCGGGGGTCGGGCAGGGCATGTCGGCGGCGGTTCAGATGCTTCTGGGTTCCGGCGTGCTGATCAAGAATACCCTGGGAGCGGCGGCAGTGGTGATCCTTCTGCTTCTTGCGGCGGCTCCGGCGGTGCAGCTGCTGATCCTGACGCTGCTGTACCAGTGGACGGCCGCTGTGCTGGAACCGGTCTGCGACAAGCGGATTCTGGCCTGCATCTCGGCCTCTGCCGCCGGTCACAGAATGCTTCTGAAGATCGTGCTGACAGCCGCGTTTATTCTGATACTGACGGTGGCGGTGGTGTGCGCCGGGACCAACGCGGTCTACTACGCGTGACAGGCGGGGAGATGCCGGATGGAAGGTCTGTATCAGTGGGTGGGAAATATCCTGTTTTTTCTGGTGCTTATGAATCTGACCGAGACGATTCTGCCGTCCCCCAAATACGGAAGATATCTTCGCTTCTTTTCCGGGATGGTGCTGATTCTTCTGGTAATGCGGCCTCTTGCCAAGGCAACAGGGCTGGAGGAACGTCTCAGCCGGCAGCTGGAGAGCCTGAGCTTTCAGACGGAATCCCATGAGTTTGAGCGAAGGGTCCTGGAAATCGGGCAGCAGCAGAAGGAGAGACTTGTGGGAAGATATGAGTCGGCTGTTGCGGAGGGCGTGGAGGCCATGGCCCGCGAAGCCGGGCTGGAAGTGAAGGCGGAGGTAAAGATCGAGTCGGATCAGGAGAAGGAAAACTACGGAAAGATTAATCATATCATCCTGGTTCTGCGGAACCGGCAGGAGGAGACTTCCGAGGAAGAAACCCGGAAGATAAAGATACAGATTGAGCCGGTGGCAGTGGGCGAGAAAACGACGGAAACGGCAGGAAGAAAAATGGCAGAAGGGGCAGGAGGAAAAGCGGCAGAAGGAAAAATGGCGGAAGGGGCAGGAGGAAAAGCGGCGGAGGCAGCCGGGCCGGGAGAAAATACGGTTTCCGGCGGCGGGGAAAGCCGGGGCGGGCTTTCAGACGCCGGGATAGAACAGCTGCGAAGAAAGGTGGAGGAGTATTATGAACTGGAACCCGAAGACCTGGAAATTCGACTGGAAGAATAAAAAGGAACGGTGGCTGATTCTGCTGGCGGCCGGACTGATTTTGCTTCTTCTGGCTTTCCCGTCAGGACGCGAAGCGGGCGGAAATGTGATTCGGAGCGAAAGCCGGGACAGCCTCCAGCCGCAGGCGGAGAGCAGTGGTCCGGCGGCGTCATTTTCCGATGCCGATTATGAACGGCAGCTGGAGCAGCGCCTGGAGGAGATGCTGGGAAAGGTGGATGGCGTGGGAGATGTGGAGGTGATGGTCGTGCTGAGTTCTTCGGAGGAGAAGGTGTGGCATGTGGACCAGGACTCTTCCTATTCCCGCACGGAGGAGACGGATTCCGAAGGCGGAAGCCGCCGGGTGGAGAGTCAGGAGCTTGCCCGGGAAACGGTCCTTGCCGGGCAGAACGGCAGCCAGGAGGCCCTGCTTCAGAAAGAAATACGGCCGGAGATCAGCGGCGTGGTAGTCAGCGCGGAGGGAGGCGGCAGTTCCCGGGTGCAGGCGGAAATCTCCGCCGCCGTGGAGGCCCTTTTCGGCCTGCCCGCCCATCGGGTCAAGGTCCTGAAGATGAAAGGCTGATCAGATGGTGAATCGCCTTTACAGGAAATCTCCTGTATGCCACAATATGATATATGAAGAGACAGAAAATAACTCAGCTGCTGTTTGCGCTGTGCGCGGCCGCTTTCCTGGCCTCGGCGGGAATGTTGGTCTGCAATCAGTATAGTTACCGGGAAAGTGAGAAGGAGTACCGAAAGCTTGCCCGGAGCGTCGTGGGGACGGGACAGGCTGCCGGTAAGACTGTTCCGGCAGACAGAGAGACAGAGGGCGCGTCCGGCGGGAAAGAAAAGGAGGCCACCGGGGAGGAGCCGCCGCTTCTGGAGATTGATTTTGACGCCCTGCTGGCGGTTAATGGCGATACGGTGGCCTGGATTGATTTTCCGGGGCAGGATATCAGCTATCCGGTGGTACAGGGAGAGGACAATGAAAAGTATCTTTCCCGTACCTTCGGCGGGAGTCCCAACAGGGCGGGCAGCATTTTCCTGGACTGCCGGAACACCGGTGTCATGACCGACGGCAGCACCATCCTTTACGGGCACAACATGAAGAACGGCTCCATGTTCGGCCGCCTGAAAAAGTATCTGGATCAAAGCTGGCAGGAAAAGTTTCCCTTCTTTGACGTGTACACGCCGGAGGGAGCGTACCGGTGCCGGATCATCATGGCGGGAAATGTGCCGGCGGAAAGCCGGTATTATCCGGTCGCCTTCGCCGATGAGGAGGAGAGAAGCCGGTATCTGCGGCGGATGAAGGAAAACGCCCCCTATGATATCTCTGTGCCGGACGGCGGCGCGGGCGCGGCGCCCCTGGTGCTTCTTTCCACCTGCACCGGGGATGGATACCTGCGGCGGCTGGTTCTGCTGGGCCAGGCGATATATTGGCTTTCTGATTAAAAATATTGAAAATATCTGTTGACATTTAGTAAATAAACTGGTAAAATCAGTAAGTGAAAAGACGAGAAAGTTCAACAAAGTTTAACTAACAGCGTCATTTTCCCGCATTTGGCGGAGCCTGAATAAGACAACAAGTAAATTCCCTCAGGGCAGGCGGTGGAGAAGCCCAACTCCACTGCCTGCTCGCCCATTTCTGGAGATGAAAATCACTGTTTATCAAAAATTCTGATGATCTCGCGTGCCCCGGCTGCTGTCTGGTCAGAGGCATTCCGCGAAGCCGCAGAAGAATCTTTGAAAAAGCAGTTGACTTTATGTTGAAAATGTGTTAAACTTATCCTATAAAACAGGTAAAAATTAAACGGCTTTTATAATCTGTGAGGGGAATATCTGTATCCGAATTGGTCAGGAGAGGGGGATACTTGAATGACGGCCGGGAACTGCGGGGGAGCCGGGCAGGCAAAGGGGGTAAGGGCCCTTAGCCTGCCGGAGCAGTAGCAGGCAGGAAAGTCCGGATATGGGTAGTATGGTTATATATACAGAGCAGGCGGCGGAGCGTTTTCACTCCGCCGCCTGTTTCGCTGTTCAGAAGAGGTCGGGACAGGCTGTTTATTCTGAAAGGAAATTTCGGACAGAATCAGTGATAAAACCATAAGGCGGCACATAGAATGAAAGTACGAAAGGGGCTTATTTAGAAAAAAGGAGTGTCGTTTTATGAAATTAAAGTTCAGGAGAGACCTTAAAAACGTCAATATGAAGAAATTGTTCCGCAGAAACCAGATCATTGTCACCACCCTGGCGATCATGATCGCGGCGGCGGGCTATCTGAATTACACCCAGAAGGAAGCGCTGGAGGGAAACGGGGCCTATGAGGCGGGAGTTACCGACATTTCCCAGGAAGAGATTCTGGCGGAAAACCAGAACTATCTGAACCTGCAGGGCGGGTATCAGGATGTGGAAAGCCTGGATCAGGACTGGGAGCCGGTGGAGGAAGGGGAGTCTCTGGCGGACGCCGGGGAGGTCGCCGGACAGTCTCAGGAGCAGACCATGCTGGCTCAGGCGGAAGATGGAACCGGACAGCTGGAGTCTGTGTCCGCGGAGACGGAAACGGGGGCGGAGGAAGGAGAGTTTTCGGGATTTGAAAATCCCGGGGAGGCCATTCTCACCAGCGGTATGAGCGTGTCCGACTATATCGCGGGAGTCCAGTTAAGCCGCGAACAGGTCCGGGCCAGAAATAAGGAGACGCTTCTGAATATTATCAACAACACGGGAATCGAGGAGGCCGCGAAACAGGAGGCCATCCAGAATATGATCGAGCTGACCGAGATCGCGGAGAAGGAGAACGCGGCGGAGACGCTTCTGATGGCGAAAGGCTTCGCGGACCCGGTAGTCAGTATTTCGTCCGACAAGGTGGACGTAGTCATCAACGCGGCCTCCATCACAGACCCCCAGAGAGCCCAGATTGAGGATGTGGTCAAGAGAAAAGCGGAAGTTGGCGCGGAAAATATCATTATAACCCTTCTGAATCTGGAGAATTGACAGGATACATAAAAAGAACTTTGCAAACAGGAGTATTTTTGCTATAATAAGGCTACTATAGGATTATGAGGAGGTTGACCGCCGTGACGGAAAACGAGAGCAGAAATACTCATAAAGTATATGAAAAAGACAGAATCGGGGAAGTGCAGATCGCTGATGAAGTGGTGGCCATCATCGCGGGTCTGGCAGCTACCGAGGTGAAGGGCGTGGATTCCATGGCCGGCAATATCACCAACGAGTTGGTCAGCCGTCTGGGCATGAAGAATCTGTCCAAGGGCGTGAAGGTGGATGTGACCGAGGAACACGTATCGGTGGACCTGTCCCTGATCATGAAATATGGCTACAGCATTCCGGAGGTGTCGGAGCGTGTTCAGGAGAAGGTGAAGACGGCCATTGAGAATATGACCGGGCTGTCTGTGCTGGATGTGAACATTAAGATCGCCGGTGTGAACATGGAGGACGAACACTGAGTTCTGCGGGACGCAGCCGCCGGGCGGCTGTGCTCCGCTTCGGTTGTCTGAGGCAGGGCCTCTGTATATACGGACACAGGTAAAGGGCGAAAAGGACCAGGAGGACATTGGATGACCAGGAGAGAGTTGCGCGAGCACTGCTTTAAGATGCTGTTCTGCGCGGATTTTTATCCGGTTTCGGAGACGGAGCAGCAGTTTCAGCGCTATTTTGAGGCTCCCCAGGAGGATGAGACGACCCCGGAGGGGGTGGAGATGACGCTGCACCGGATTGAGGCCGGCGACGCCGACCGGCAGTATCTGCTTCAGAAGGCGGAGGCAGTGATGGAGAAGCTCCCGGAGCTGGACAGGAAGATAGACGGCGTAGCCGAGGGCTGGAAGACCAGGCGGATGGGCAAGGTGGAGCTGACCATTCTCAGGCTGGCGCTTTACGAGATGCTGTATGACGACCAGATACCGGAGAAGGTGGCGATCAACGAGGCGGTGGAGCTGGCCAAGAAGTTCGGCCAGGACGAGTCTCCCGCGTTTATCAACGGCGTTTTGGCAAAGCTGGTGTAATATGGCGAGTATTTATTCTGTGGGCCAGGTGAACGCCTACATTAAAAATATGTTTGTTCAGGATTTTCTCCTCAGTCGCATTAGTGTCCGGGGAGAAATTTCCAACTGCAAATATCACACGTCCGGACACATTTTTTTTACGCTGAAGGACAAGTCAGGGACCTTATCTGCGGTGATGTACGCAAGCCATAGAAAAGGTCTCGCTTTTCAGTTGCAGGAAGGACAGCAGGTGGTAGTCACCGGCACCATTGACGTGTATGAGAGAGACGGCAGGTACCAGCTGTACGCCCGGAAGATCGAGCGGGACGGAGTGGGAGACCTGTACGAACGGTTTCAGCGGCTGCGGGACGAGCTGGAGGACATGGGTCTTTTTTCCGGACAGTACAAGCAGCCCATACCCCGGTATGCCAGGACCGTGGGAATCGTGACGGCCAGCACCGGGGCCGCAATCCGGGATATTATGAATATCGCAGCCAGAAGAAACCCCTATGTCCAGCTGGTGCTCTGTCCGGCCCTGGTGCAGGGAGAGAACGCCAAATACAGCATAGTGCGAGGAATCCGGACCCTGGACCGGATGGGCCTGGATGTGATAATTGTAGGCAGGGGCGGCGGCTCCATTGAGGATCTGTGGGCGTTTAATGAAGAAATCGTGGCGCGGGCCATTTTTGAGTGCAGGACGCCGGTTATTTCCGCGGTGGGGCATGAAACGGACGTTACCATTGCCGATTACGTGGCGGATATGCGGGCGCCGACGCCGTCCGCGGCGGCGGAGCTGGCGGTATTTGATTACAATCAGTTCGCGGAGCAGATGCAGTCGATCCGTCAGGCCCTGGTGAGGGAGATGGCGGGAAGCCTGGAGCGGAAGAAGTATCAGGTGGAGCAGGGAACCATGAGACTGCTGATACGGCATCCGGAGAGGCAGCTGAACGAGAAACGGCAGCAGCTGGCGGATATGGAAGACCGGATGGGCCAGATTATGGATAGCATGATGACAGACCGGAGGCACCGGCTGGCGCTGCTGGGAGGCAGGCTGGACGGTCTGTCCCCCCTGAAGCGGCTGAGAGGCGGCTTCGGATTTGTGACGGACCGGACGGGAAAGGCCGTGGATTCCGTAAATGATCTGGAAAGCGGCCAGCGGCTGGATATCCGTCTGGCCGACGGAACGGTGGAGACGCAGGTGCTGAGTACGGAGAAAAAGGAGATAACCTATGGCGGATGACAAAGAACGTTCACCCCAGGAGCGGACTATAGAGGAGATTCTGGAGGAGCTGGAAGCCATCATCGCGAAGATGGAGGACCGGAACAGTTCTCTGGAGGAAACCTTTTCCCTCTATGAGAAAGGGATGGGGCTGGTGAAGGACTGCAACAGCAGAATCGAGCTGGTAGAGAAAAAGATACGGATCTTAGCGGAGGAAGGGCAGGAGAATGATGACTGACTGGCTGACCGGATACACAAAAGAAGTGGATGATATCATTATGACTTATCTCCCGAAGGAAGAAGGTCACCAGAAGACGGTGCTGTCGGCCATGAATTACAGCGTGAAGGCCGGAGGAAAACGGCTGCGGCCTCTGTTTATGAGGGAAGTGTACCGGATGTTCGGCGGTACCGGCAGGGAAGTGGAGCCGTTTATGGCTGCCATTGAGATGATACATACCTTTTCCCTGATCCACGACGATCTGCCCTGTATGGACAATGACCGGTACCGGAGAGGACAGCCGACGACCTGGGTGGCTTACGGGTACGATATGGCGGTTCTGGCCGGGGACGGCCTGGCTATCTATGCCTTTGAGACGGCGGCGAAAGCATTTTCCATGCTCGCCGCTGCGGCGGGGACCGGTTCAGAGGATACCGCGTCCCAGGCAGCAGTCGCCCGGTGCATAGGCCTTCTGGCTGAAAAATCGGGAATCTACGGCATGATCGGCGGCCAGACGGCGGATGTGGAGCTGACCGGCCGGAGCCTGGACCGGGAACAGCTGGATTTTATTTACCGTTTGAAGACGGGGGCTCTTCTGGAAGCGCCGATGATGATCGGGGCGATTCTGGCGGGAGCCGGCCCGGAGCAGGTCCGGACCGTGGAACGCATGGCGGCCTGCGTGGGCAAAGCATTTCAGATTCAGGACGACATTCTGGACTTGACCAGCAGCCAGGAGGTGCTGGGCAAGCCGGTTCTCAGTGATGAGAAGAATCATAAGACTACCTATGTGAGCCTCTATGGAATGGAGCAGGCCCGCAGGGACGTGGAGGAGCTGTCCCGCGAGGCGATCTGCATACTGGAAGGCCTGCCGGGGAATCATGAGATCGTCAGAGAATTGATTCTGATGCTGGTAACAAGGGAAAAATAAAGGAAGAGTTCAATGCTTGACAGGATAAACGGGCCGGAGGATATTAAGGCCCTAAAGAAAGAAGAGTTGACGGAGCTGGCGGCGGAGATCAGGGAGTTTCTGATTGAGAAGACCAGCCTGAGAGGCGGCCATCTGGCCTCCAATCTTGGCGTGGTGGAGCTGACCATGGCCATGTTTTTGTCCTTTGATCTGCCGAAGGACAAGATCATCTGGGATGTGGGGCATCAGTCCTACACCCACAAGATCTTGAGCGGGCGAAAGGACGCCTTTGACGATCTGAGACAGCTGGGAGGGATCAGCGGGTTTCCGAAGACCAAGGAGAGCCCCTGCGACGCCTTCAATACCGGACACAGTTCCACCTCCATCTCTGCCGGGCTGGGTATGGCCCAGGCCAGGGACCTGAGAGGGGAGGATTACTATGTGGTGTCGGTCATCGGCGACGGTGCCCTCACCGGAGGCATGGCCTACGAGGCCCTGAACAACGCGGCCAGAATGGAGAAGAATTTTATCATTGTCCTCAATGACAATGATATGTCCATCTCTGAGAACGTGGGCGGAATTTCCACTTACCTGAACGGGATCCGGACCGGGGAGGGATATAACGACCTGAAGGAAAGCGTCACGGAGCTTCTGGAACGGATTCCGGGAGTCGGCCCCAGAATGGTGGACAAGATCAGGAGGACCAAGCAGAGCATCAAGCAGCTGCTGATTCCCGGCATGTTTTTTGAGGACATGGGAATCACGTACCTGGGGCCGGTGGACGGCCACGACCTCAGGCAGCTTCGGAAGGTTCTCAAGGAAGCCAGGCGGGTGGACCACGCGGTGCTGGTCCATGTGGTGACCAGGAAAGGAAAAGGATACGGGCCTGCCGAGAGAAATCCCGCCAGGTTCCATGGCGTAGAGCCCTTTGATATTGCCACGGGAAAGCCGAAGGAAAAGAAACGTTATCCTTCCTATACGGATATATTTTCCAAGGAGCTGTGCCGTCTGGCGGAGCAGGATGAGAGGATCGTGGCGGTGACGGCGGCCATGCCTGACGGAACAGGGCTGAACCGGTTTAAGAGCCTGTACCCTGACCGGTTCTTTGACGTGGGCATCGCGGAGCAGCACGCGGTGACCAGCGCGGCCGGTATGGCCGCGGGAGGCCTCAGGCCTGTGGTGGCGGTATATTCCTCTTTCCTTCAGAGAGGTTATGACCAGATCCTCCATGATGTCTGTATTCAGAATCTGCCGGTGGTGTTTGCCATTGACCGGGCGGGTCTGGTGGGCAGCGACGGGGAGACCCATCAGGGACTGTTTGACCTGTCCTATCTGACCTCGATTCCCAACATGAGCGTGCTGGCGCCCAAGAACCTGTGGGAGCTGCGGCGGGATCTGCAGTTCGCGGTTCAGTACGGCGGTCCCATCGCGGTGCGATATCCCCGGGGCATGGCCTACCGGGGGCTGAAGGAGTTTGATTCGCCTGTAGAATACGGCAGGGGAGAGCTGTTGTATGATGAAGGTTACAAAGACGGCGAAAAGCAGGCGGCCGCGGCGGGGGAACAGCCGGAAAACGGCGGAAAACCAAGGATTGCGTTGCTGGCTGTGGGAAGCATGGTAAGCACTGCGGAGCATATCCGCAATAAATTAAAAGACGAAGGTTACAAGGTTACACTGGCCAACGGAAGGTTCGTCAAACCCATAGATCTGGAGCTGACAGACAGACTGGCAAAGTCCCACGACTGCCTGGTGACCCTTGAGGAGAATGTCCTGCAGGGCGGATTTGGCCTGCAGGTGACTGCATTTATCCAGAAGAACTATCCGGCCCTCAGGGTGCTGAATGTGGCTTTGCCCGACGCTTATGTGGAGCACGGCAACGTGTCCCTGCTGCGGGAGATGCTGGGGATTGACAGCAGCTCCATTATCCGCAGGATGAAGGAAGAGTTTGGACTGGAGCAGAGGGAGGAATAGGGTGAAAGAGCGTCTGGACGTGCTTCTTGTAAACAGAAATCTGGCGGTGTCCCGTGAGAAGGCCAAGGCTATTATCATGTCCGGCATCGTCTATGTGGACGGACAGAAGGAAGACAAGGCGGGTACTGTGTTTGAGGATACGGTGCAGATCGAGGTGCGGGGAAGTACGCTGCGGTACGTAAGCCGCGGCGGGCTGAAGCTGGAGAAGGCCGTGGAAGTGTTTGGCGTGGATGTGGCCGGAAAGATCTGCATGGATGTGGGCGCTTCCACCGGCGGCTTCACGGACTGCATGCTTCAGAACGGCGCGGTGAAGGTATACGCGGTGGACGTGGGCCGGGGCCAGCTGGACTGGAAGCTGCGGGAGGACAGCCGGGTGGTCTGCATGGAAAAGACCAATATCCGCTATGTGACGCCGGAAGACATACCGGACAGGATACAGTTTGCCTCCATCGACGTGTCGTTTATTTCCCTTTCCAAAGTGCTGGGGCCGGTGAGAGAGCTTCTTGCGGAGGGTGGGAGAGTAGTCTGCCTGATAAAGCCGCAGTTTGAGGCCGGTCGGGACAAAGTAGGCAAAAAGGGCGTGGTCCGGGAGAAGAGCACTCATCTGGAAGTGATCCGGACGGTGTGCGCCTGCGCAGAGTCCCTGGGATTCGCTCTTCTGAACCTGGATTATTCCCCAATCAAGGGGCCGGAAGGCAATATTGAGTATCTTTTGTATCTGGAAAAGCGGCCGGAGGAAGCCGCCGCGTGCCCGGAAGCCGGAGCGATGCCGGAGCCGGAGCAGGTAGTGGAGGAAGCCCACAGAAATTTGCAGGAGTCAGGCAAATCATGAAGCATTTTTATGTAATCTGGAATCCATACAAGGCGGGAACGGAGGAGATGGCCGGGACGATTGAGGCGTATCTTTCGTCCAGAGGCTGTGTCTGCCGGGTTCGGGGCGGAGAGCCGGACGTGCCTCCCGCCCATACATATCAAACGCAGGTGCCGGAGGATACGGAGTGCGTCATCACCCTGGGCGGAGACGGGACGCTGATCCGGGCGGCCAGAGACCTGCGGGGCAGGCAGATTCCCATGATCGGGGTAAACATGGGCAACCTTGGCTATCTCACCCAGATAGGTTATCAGGAGGAGGGTGAAGTAACGCAGATGCTGGACGACCTGATAAACGGGCAGTTTCAGCTGGAAAAGCGGATGATGCTGCGGGGCGCAGTGTACCGTCAGGGACGCCTGGTGAAGGAAGACCTGGCCCTCAATGAGATTCTGATCACCAGATGGGAGATGCCCAGGATTCTGGATCTGAAGGTGTTGGTCAACAGGGAGCCTCTCACCAGATACAAGGCGGACGGCATGATTCTGGCCACGCCTACAGGTTCCACCGCTTACAATCTGTCCGCGGGAGGACCGATCGTGGCCCCGTCCGCCCAGATGACGATCCTGACCCCCATCTGCCCTCACGAGCTGGCGGGGCGCAGCATTGTGTTCTCGGCGGAGGACAC
The DNA here is from genome assembly GCA_947626475.1 of uncultured Lachnospiraceae bacterium. GTDB lineage: Bacteria > Bacillota > Clostridia > Lachnospirales > Lachnospiraceae > UBA3402. The sequence goes on along the minus strand of CANQSK010000010.1, from coordinate 3,434 downwards.
CATTGAGATTGAAGTTCTGGGCCGGGATGACTGGGGACAGTCGGTTGTATTCGACGGGGATACGGTGGTGCAGTTGCAGGTAGGAGACAGGCTGCAGGTTCAGCGGTCGTCGGTGGAAACGGTTCTGGTGAAACTGAGGGAAGTATCATTTGTAGATAATCTCCGGAGCAAGATGGCGGGAGTTTAGAGGCACGGTACAGGAGGAAACTATATATGAAGGTGGAGAGACACAGCAAGATTGTGGAACTGATCGGAAAACATGAGGTCGAGACTCAGGAGGAGCTGGCGGATCTGCTGAACAGGGCCGGGTTCCAGGTGACTCAGGCGACGGTCTCCAGGGACATCCGGGAGCTGAAGCTGACGAAGATCCAGGGGGAGAACGGAAAACAGCGCTATACGATTCTTCACACCCAGGAGAATCTGAACGACAAATACATCCGCATCCTACGGGACGGTTTTGTGTCCATGGACATGGCGCAGAACATTCTGGTGGTCAAAACCGTGTCCGGCATGGCCATGGCCGTGGCGGCTGCCCTGGATTCCATTCATTTTCATGAGATCGTAGGCTGTATCGCGGGGGACGATACGATTCTGTGCGCAGTCCGCAGCGTGGACGATACGATTCTGGTGATGGACAAGATACGGAAGCTGATGGCGGGCTGATGTCCGGAAAGTGACGGGAGGTTTGTATGCTGCTTGATCTGCGGGTGAAGAACCTGGCTCTCATTGAGAAGGCGGAAGTGAATTTCTCAGAGGGCCTTAACATACTGACCGGTGAGACCGGCGCCGGCAAGTCGATCATCATCGGGTCGGTCAATATGGCGCTGGGAGGAAAGGCTGCCAGGGACGTGATCCGCCAGGGGGCGGATTCCGCCTATGTGGAGCTGGTGTTCGCGGTGGACGAGCCGGAGAAGAGAAAGGCCCTTCAGCAGCTGGATGTGGAGCTGCCGGAGGACGGGCTTCTGGTCATTTCCAGACGCATCACCCCCAGCCGCAGCGTCAGCAAGGTGAATGACGAGACGGTGACCGCGGGGCGCCTTCGGGAGATCACCGGCCGTCTCATTGATATTCACGGCCAGCATGAGCATCAGTCTCTGCTGTATAAATCAAAGCATCTTGAAATTCTGGATTCCTACGCCAGATCCCGGACGGAGCCGCTGCGGGAACAGATATCCCGGGCGTACCACGCGTACCGTCAGGCGAAAGAAAAGCTGGAAGGCATGAATCTGGACGGGGAGGCTCGGCTGAGGGAGGCGGATTTCCTGCGGTACGAGATTCAGGAGATCGATCAGGCCCGATTGCGAGAGGGCGAGGAGGAGGAGCTGACTGCCGGTTACAGGCGGCTCCAGCACGCCCAGAAGATCATGGAGCATTTGGCCTGCGCTTATCAGGCTGTGGACGGAGAGCAGATTGGCCGGGCCCTCAGGGAGGTAAGCCAGGCGGCTGAGTATGACGGGGAGCTGAAGGGCATCCGGGATCAGCTGGCCGACGCGGAATCCATCCTGGGCGACGCTCTTCACGATATTAATTCTTATATGGATTCCTTCGCGCTTGATGAGGAAAGCTTCCGTCAGACGGGCGAACGGCTGGATCTGATCCACAATCTTCAGGCCAAGTACGGGAACAGCGTGGCTGTGATTCTTGAAAAACTGGAGGAGAAGCGAAACCGTCTGGACCAGCTGGAACATTTTGAAGAAGCGCGGGAGCGCCTGGAGCGGGAGCTGGGAGAGTGCGAAAACCGCCTGGAGAAGCTCTGCGGGCAGCTGTCCGAGATCAGAAAAGAAGAGGCGGCCGTCCTGACCGGCCGGATTCGGCAGGCTCTGGAGGAACTGAATTTTATTGACGTGAAATTCGAGATGGAGTTTACCCGACTGCCCCATTATACGGCAGGCGGCTATGACGAGGCGGAGTTTTTGATCTCCACCAATCCGGGACTGCCCCTGCGGCCGCTGGGAACGGTGGCTTCCGGCGGCGAGCTCTCCAGGATCATGTTGGCGATCAAGTCTGTCCTGGCGGACACGGACGACATTCCCACGCTGATCTTTGACGAGATAGACGCGGGAATCAGCGGCCGGACCGCTCAGATGGTTTCGGAGAAGCTGAATTATATTGCCGGAAAACGGCAGGTGATCTGCATCACCCATCTGCCCCAGATCGCGGCCATGGCGGACCGGCATTTCGAGATCGCGAAGGCGGCGGAGGGCGGCATGACGACGACCAGGATCCGCCAGCTGGACTCTGAACAGATGGTGGAGGAGCTGGCCAGGCTTTTGGGCGGCGCGGAGATCACCCAGGCAGTGCGGGAAAACGCCCGTGAGATGAAGGAGCTGGCCCGGAAGAAGAAAGGGTAGAAACTTTACAGGAATCAAAAAAAGGATACAGAACCCTGCGAACGGAGCAGGCGATTCTGTATCCTTTCTGGTGTTGGCCGTCATTCGATAGTACTGCTTTTATAACCCGGCCGGCGTTTTCTCACACTGTCAAAATGCATTTCTCATCATATCCGGAAATAAGAGCATCATGAGTGATAAATGCCATCCCCTCTGTACATGCCTGACAAATAAGCAGCCGGTCGAAAGGATCTTTGTGAACCGGTGCATCCGGTTTACGCCTAAGGTTTTCCAACGCGAAAATATGCTGCTCCTGAAGCGGCAGCCTCATATACCCAGCCTGCGCGCAATACTCTGCCAGTTCCTTCGCGGTTATGGTCATCGCGTCCGGATGCGCCAAACGCTTAAGTTCAATTTCCCACAGGGACAGGATACTGTAATAAATTTCGTTCTTCTCATCGAGAATCAATTTTCTGGCGCGTTCATCAAGGCGCGGATCATCCGTAAGCGCCCATAAAAGAATGTGGGTATCCAGCAACAGGTTCATAGCTCTCCTCCGAACATTTCTTCCACTTCTTTATCCCATGCGTCAAACTCATTCGGAACTTTAAATTTCCCCTCTGCCACGCCGATACGGTTTGCGGCGGATTTCTTCGGAATTAATGTCAATTGCGCGACTGCACGTCCGTTTCTCGCGAGATAAATTACTTCTTCCTGTCTGGTTTCCAACATTTTGACGAGCTTTGATAACTCTGTTTTGGCTTCGAGCATGTTGACCTGAGTCATATCGCTTCCTCCTTACTATCAATCTGGCCAGATTAGCTAACTATATTATATGACAACTGAAAGGTTTTGGCAAGGGCATTTTTGCAGTATTTGTCAATGAGCAGCTTTCGATGGCACCTGCGGCTTAGCGGAACCACCACTGCCGGGCAGCATCCGCTGGTGCCTGCGGCTTAGCGGAACAACCACCGCCGGGCAGCATCCGCTGGCGCCTGCGGCTTAACAGAGCCACCACCGCCGGGCAGCATCCGCTGGCGCCTGCGGCACCATCGGATGTGGGGCTTTCGCCCCATAGGCCGCTCACGAAAAGAAGGCTCTTGC
>CANQSK010000009.1 GCA_947626475.1 uncultured Lachnospiraceae bacterium | reverse complement strand
TCCAACAAATCCCAGAAACTATTGATTTTTCAACAGCTTCTGGGATTTTTGATGTCATAAAGTGTCAAAAGCAGGATTATAATACAAAGGCCGGGTATGGGCAAGGGAAAAAAGAAAAAGTTACAGCCATGACTGTAACTCTTTATCTCCGTGCGTCTCACTTTGAACACCTGTCACAGACGTTACCTGTGCAGTTAACTCGGCCCAGGCTGCCTCGCGGCACACAGAGGAATCCGCTTAGTGCTGCTGCATTCCTGCCCTGACACGGTTCACGAAGCTCTGTTGCGCAAGACCCAAGCGTCATCGCCACTTACACAGGGCAGCTCCACAACAGAATGCCCGGGGTGAGACATCACCCCTGCTAGAGCGGATTGCAGGTACAGGGCACCGCTATCTCCCCGGCTGCACGGAAGCTTTATGACGTATTTGAGGCTGCAAGCGCAGTTGATCCATTTGCTTACAGCTTCCTAAGTATACCGTTTTGTCCGGCATTTGTCAAGGCAGGAATTGACAGCCTGATAAAATGGCCGTAAAATGAATCCATAAGAAAGGAAGGATCATTATGGATATTTGTTTTCCCAAACTGTACCGCTATGAACGGCTGAGGGAACACTGCCAGACGGCAATTCCTTTTGCCAAAGGAACTCTGACCGACTGCAGCCAGGTCCATATTATCCAGAATGGAACGGCTGTTCCGGCCCAGTTAAAGCCCACTTCAAGATATGAGGACGGAAGCATCCGCTACCTGCTGGCCTATTTTATGGCAGACCTGGCGGGAAATCAGAAAACTGTGCTGGAGTTCAAAACCGGCGATTCCGGCGAACCCGGCCTGAAATTTACTCCGGTGTCTGTAACACAGACGGAACACGGATACACCGTGCGAAGCGGCGTCGCCTTCTCCGTATCAGACGGAAGCTCCAGCCTGTTCGACTGGCTGGACGACGGCAGACGGCGGTATTCCGCCGGACAATTTGCCGGCCCATACCTGGATCCGGGAAACGGATCTCGGCTGAACATCTGCCTTGACCGGTGGAAGGCCGAAGAGACAGGCCCCCTTGTAGCGATTCTCCGATGCATGGGACATTTTGTTGCCCCGGACGACCAGGACGAGAAAATAACCTTTGAAGTCCGGCTGACCGCCTGGGCAGAAAAACCGTGGACAGAGATCGCTTTCCGCATCATCAATTCCACTTCAACGCCTCTTCACGTATCGTCTCTGGTATTTGCCCTGACGGCAGACGCCGGCGCCGTCTATGACCCGTCGCTTCCGGACATCCGTTACCGGGAGACAGGCGACTCCATGGGCGAAGGCGCGGATCCGGAGGCCGGATTCGGCGGCGCTTCCCCAAGCGGCCCTTACCATATCAACGGAACCAAACAGCTGGCGGAGGCGGAGGCCGCCATCGGCCGCCGGACCGTGAGAACCTGCGCCGCCAGCTCCAACTATAAGACCAATTTCATTATCGGACAAAACGGCGAACCGGTCAGCAAGATCATTGACGCCGCCTGGCTGGTGGGGGAAGCCAATGAACACTACGCCGAGGTCCTGTACGGAACCTTCTTTGCCGACCGCACCGACGAAACAGACGGCGTGTGCGCTGCCGTTTTTCAGGCGCAGCAGAACTATCCCAAGGCTGTAAAAGCCGACGGCAGCGGCATCTATGTGATGCTGGTGCCTCAGGGAGTAGACAAGATCGTTATGGAATCCGGCATGTCCAGAGAACAGCGGTTCCTGCTGCATTTTCACGCCCCCGACGAACCGCTGGCAGAGATCGACAACCGGAGCCTGATCTATCAGATGCCGGACCGGCCTTCCATTCCCGCCGGGGTTTTCGCCGAGGCCAAAGTCATGCCGGATATCTTCGTATCTCCGGACCTGGCTTCTCCGGAAACGGAATCGGCTTTCTATCTGCTGGCGGACAATCACGCCCGCTGCTACGGCATGCTGAACTGGGGCGACGCGCCCGACCCGGGCTACACTACCCAGGGCCGCGGAAAAGGCCAGCAGGTCTGGACCAACAACGAGTACGATTATCCTCACGCCTGCGCTTTGCTGTACGCCCACACAGGCGAGAGGAGATTCCTGGACTACATGCTCACAGCCGCCAGCCACTGGATGGACGTGGATATCTGCCATTACAGCAGCGACCCCCTGCTCCTTCACGGCCAGTGGGAGCATACCCGGCGCCACTGCCTGGACAGCAAGATCGTCTGTTCCCACCAGTGGGTCGAAGGACTGCTGGACTGCTATCATTTCACCGGAAATGAGCGGGCCCTGGAGACTGCTCTGGGAATCGGCGAGAATGTGCTGCGCCTTCTGGACACTCCCGCTTATCAGACCAGCGGAGAAAGCACCGCCAGAGAAACGGGATGGGCTCTCCGGACCCTTTCCGCCCTTTACGCCGAAACTCACGAGGCCCGCTGGGCCGCGAAATGCGACTGGATCGTAAACCAGTTCCGGGAGTGGTTCGACGCTTACGGCGGATGGATCTCTCCCTACACGGACAATACCATGATACGAGTTCCGTTTATGATTTCCGTGGCTGTGGGAAGTCTGATGAGATATTACCGCATTGCCCCGCAGGAAGACATAAAGACCATGATCCTTGCCGCCGTGGACGACCTGATCGAATGCTGCTACATGAAAAATACCGGCCTGTTCTTCTACAAGGAACTGCCCAGCCTCGGCCGGCTCGGCAACAACACGCTGGTCCTGGAAGCTCTGACCATCGCCTGTGAGCTGAGCGGAGACAAGGGCTACCTGCGTTACGGCATGCGCACCTTCCAAAACGCCATCAGCAAGATCACCGGCACGATCGGCGGCGTCAAGACCATCGTGGAGGACGCCGTGATCCAGAAGGGCGACGGAACCAAGAACTTCGCCCAGAGCTTCATTCCTCTGGCCGTTTACTACAAGGCCATCACAGACAATCACATGCTGTAAAAGGTGACAACATAATGACCCAACAGGAGAAATACATGAAAGCAGCCATCCGGGAAGCCCGCAAGGCACTTGCCCTCGGCGAGGTTCCCATTGGCTGCGTCATAGAATATGAAGGAAAGATCATCGGGCGGGGCTATAACCGGCGCATGACCGACCACTCCGCCCTGGCCCACGCGGAGATCATCGCCATCCGCAAGGCCTGCAAAAAGATGGGCGACTGGCGGCTGGAGGGCTGCACCCTGTACGTAACTCTGGAGCCCTGCCCCATGTGCGCCGGAGCCATTATCCAGGCCCGCATTCCCAGAGTCGTTATCGGCTCCATGAATCCCAAAGCGGGCTGCGCCGGCTCCGTACTGGACATGCTCCATGAACCGGGCTTCAACCACCAGGCAAAAACAGAAACCGGTCTGCTGGGGGAAGAGTGTTCCCGGATGCTGACCGGTTTCTTTCTTGAATTAAGGCAAAACAAACGGCGCTCAGAACTTCTTCCACGTACTCCTGGAGAACAGGATTAGCAGCGGAATCAACTCCAGCCTTCCGGCCAGCATATCGAAGGTCAGCACCAGAAGCGATACGTCGGAGAAAACAGAGAAATTGCTCATGGGGCCTACCAGGGAAAGGCCGGGTCCAATGTTGTTCAGCGTGGCCGCCACCGCCGTAAAGTTGGTAACCAGATCCAGATTGTTAAAGGCAAGGGCTACGATGGAGAAGGAAAAAATCAGGATATAGATCACCATGAACACATTGGTGGAACGAACCACCTCGTGCTCCACTACCTTGCCGTCCATCTTCACCTTCCGCACGCTGTCCGGCCGCAGGTAAGTCTCAATCTCCTTGCCGACGGTCTTGATCAGCATCACGAAGCGGGACACCTTGATGCCGCCGCCGGTACTGCCGGAGCAGGCGCCTACAAACATCAGCATAACCAGAAGAGTCCTGGACAGCTGAGGCCATATATTAAAGTCCGTGGTGGAATATCCTGTGGTAGTAATAATGGACGCCACCTGGAACGCCGTCTGCTGAAAGGCTACCGGTACGCTGCCGTAAATCCCTCTGACATTGAACGTGATCAGCAGAACCGTGGCCGCTATGATCAGCAGATAGAAGCGGACCTCCTCCATGCTGAACGCTGCCTTTACCTTCTTAAGCAGGAGGAAAAAATAGGCGTTGAAATTGACTCCGAACAATATCATAAAAATGGTGATCACCACCTGGTGATAGGTGGAATAACTTGCAATACTGTCATTCTTGATGCCGAAACCGCCGGTTCCCGCCGTGCCAAAAGACAGCGTCAGGGAATCGTACAGAGGCATGCCGCCCACCAGAAGAAAAATCACCTCAATCACTGTCAGCGCGATATAAATCTCATACAGAATCTTCGCCGTAGTCTGAACCTTGGGCACCAGGCGGCTGACTGAGGGGCCCGGGCTCTCCGCTTTCATCAGGCTCATATGGGAACCTCCGGTCATGGGAAGCAGCGTCAGAAGAAACACCAGAACTCCCATGCCGCCAATCCAGTGGGTAAAGCTTCTCCAGAACAGAATGCCTTTGGGGAGACTCTCTACCTCCGGAAGGATGCTGGCCCCCGTCGTGGTAAATCCGGAAACCGTCTCAAACAGGGCCTTTACCGGATCTTTGATAACCCCGCTCAGCAGGAAAGGCAGCGCGCCCATAACGCTTATGACAATCCAGCACAGGGCCACCGTCACGAAGCCCTCTCTGGTGTAAAATACAGTGTTTGTCGGTTTCTTCCTTCTGAGCAGCAATCCGATGACCACACAGGCCAGGGCTGAGATCAGCAGCGGAACAACCGCCTGTTCCCGGTAAATGACTGACACGAGCACAGAGGGAACCATCAGCGCTCCCTCCAGAATCATCGTCATCCCGATAATATATATGATAATCGAATAATTCATAGCTTACCCCTGCCTTGCCAGAATACCATCAATATCCTGAAGCGCTTTCTGCGTCGTAACAATAATTACCGTGTCTCCCGCCTGGATCGTGTCCTGACCTTTGGGAATAATGATCTTTCCGCCCCGGTTGATGCTGCAGACCAGCAGGTTCTTCTTCAGCTGAAGCTGATACAGAGGAACGTTCAGCACCCGGCTGCTGCTCTTTACAGAGAACTCCAGCGCCTCCGCCCGGTTGTTCAGAATATGGCACAGGGTCTGCACGCTGTTGCCTACGGAATTCTGAAGCGCCCGGACATACTGAAGAATACTGTCCGCCGTGATGTATTTGGGATACACCACGCTTCCGATATCCAGCTTCTGGATAATGCTGTCAAAAGCGATACGGGTAACCTTCGTCACCAGCTTGGCATTGGTTCTTTCCTTCAGATACTGGGACAGGAAAATATTCTCCTCGTCCATGCTGGTAAGAGAAATAACCGCCTCCGCGGCTGTGATGCCGGACTGGAGAAGTACCTTCTTATCAGAGCCTTCTCCATGGATAATTGACGCTCCCGGCAAAAGTTCACACAGGGTCTCGCAGCGGCTCTGATCCTTCTCTATGATCCGCACGTTCATCTTGTATTCCAGAAGCTTGTCTGCCAGATAATATCCGACGGTTCCTCCGCCTACAATCAGGGCGTTTTTCACAGGCTGTGTGGACAGACCCAGCTGATGGAAGAAGGTGGCGCAGTCCTCCGGCGCCCCCACAATGGACACCAGATCGCCGTTCTTCAGCATAAAATTACCGGACGGAATGGCGATCATGTCGTCGCGCTCCACGGCGCAGATCAGCACCTTGGACGGAAAACGCTTCGGCAGATCCATAATCTTCACGCCGTCTATCTTAAATTCCGGCAGCACCTTAAATTTAATAATACGCACATTGCCGCCGGCAAAATTGTCAATCTGAAGCGCCGACGGAAAGCGGAGAAGCCTGGCAATCTCTATGGCCGTATTGTACTCCGGGTTGATGATCATGGAGATTCCCATCCGCTCTTTGATAAAACTGATATCCCGCTGATATACAGGGTTTCGCACCCGGGCGATGGTATGACACTGGCTGACCTTGCGCGCCACCAGGCAGCACAGCAGATTCAGCTCATCAGAGCCTGTAACCGCGATCAGCACGTCCGTCGTCTCGATCCCGGCCTCCTGCTGGACTCCGATGCTGGCGCCGTTGCCGGTCAGACAGATCGCGTCTACGTCTTCATTGAACTCCTGCAGCTTCCTGGCCTGAGTATCCACTATTACAATATCGTGGTTCTCAGCGCTCAGCTGCCGCGCCAGGGCCCGGCCTACCTTTCCGCATCCGATAATAATGATTCTCATAGTATCCCCCGAACATTCTATAATGCACTTATTATAACACTGTATTCCGTTTTCCTCAACTGGAAAAAGCGGCAAAGGTGTGCTATACTGAAAGAACTACCGGCTTTGCGGATCAGGAGGATTTCTTTATGAAAATATGTGGTCTTCAAAAAACGACTCTTCTGGATTTTCCCGGAAAGGTAGCGGCGACGGTATTTCTCGGCGGCTGCAATTTCCGCTGTCCCTTCTGCCACAACTCCGATCTGCTGACCGAGCGGGAGGCAGAGGAGCTGATGACGGCAGAGGAGCTGCTGGCTTTTCTCAAAAAACGTTCCATGGTTTTAGAGGGAGTCTGCATCACCGGAGGCGAGCCCACCCTGCACCCGGAGGAGCTGGAAGATCTGATGCGTCAGATAAAAAAACTCGGATACGCGGTCAAGCTGGATACCAACGGTTACCGGCCTCAGGTTCTGAAAAATCTTTGTGAAAAAAAGCTGGCGGACTATGTGGCCATGGATATCAAATCCGGCCGGGCGCAGTACGGACGGACCTGCGGTATTCCGGACTTGTCCTTAGAACCGATCAAAGAAAGCGCAGATTTTCTGATGAGTGGGCAGACGCCCTACGAATTTCGGACTACTGTGGTAAAAGGTATTCACACTACCAGCGATTTTACCGATATCGCACAATGGCTGAAGGGATGCAGCCAGTATTTCCTGCAGGGCTTTGTAGATTCCGGAAAGGTCCTCAAAAGCGGTTTCTCCTCCTATTCCCGGGCGGAGCTTCTGGAATTTGCGGCCATCCTGCGTCCCTGCATTCCCCGAACGGAAATCCGTGGCGTCGACTACTGACAGAATCTGCCTGAAGATCACGTCTCCAGGCAGACATCCGTGTACCAGTATCCAAACCGGCCGTCATTAGCCGGCTGCATTTTTGACAATACAAAATTGGGGAACCCAAACATGGAGGCCATGTACTTCTCATTATTGTAATAATGGCCCGGAACCCCCAGCAGGAACCGTTCCCCGCTCTTTCCAGAGTCTTCGGCCGCAAGACGGGCCAGAATCAGATAACGGTGGTTATAGTAACCGTGAAGAAGGAAACTGTTATTGCCATAGTTCCACATTTCCCTGGGCAGCAGACCGATATCCTGAGGCTTGATTATCAGGATCTCACAGGTTCCGCTGTAATCAAACGCCTGAATCTTCGGATAATGGCGCTGGAAATGCTCCCAGAGCTTCTGCGCCTCGCTGACGGTTTTTTCCTGCTCCTGTGCCGGCTCCTTTGCCGGGGCCTTTGCAGTGTCATCTGCCTGGAAGGGAGGAATGCCATGCCACTGCGAATCTGGAGGCAGCGGCTCCTCTGCAGCCGGTTCTGCCGCAGGTGATTCCGGTTCTGCCGCAGGTGACTCTGCCACAGGCGATTTCTTTACTGGCGATTTCGTTTCCGCTTCGGGCGACTTTGCAGCAGCCGGTTCCGCTTTAAGCGGTTCCATTGCCGCCTGCTTCTCCGCAGGCTGCTCTGCAGCAGCCGGTTCCGCCTTTACCGGCGGAAGCGGCAGTTCGTTCCGGCTCTGACTGTCAATCTCCTTCTCAATAAGGTCTGATACTGAATCCCTGTGTTCCGCCTCGGCCCTTTTCAAATCCCGGTCCGTAATCTGGCTGCCGGGAATCTGCTCCAACTCCCTTTCCCGCGCTTTCTCAGCCGTTGCCTCGCTCAGATCCACTTCGGCCGCGTGAGCAACCGCGTCTTCCCAGATCGTAGTGTAAGCGCGCCAAGCATCAGCCACTCCGTGGATCGTCAGTCCGTAGCACTGCTCCATGGACTGTCCCAAACCGGCTATGTTATCGAAAGAAACTGCTGTTCGGAACTCTCCGCAGCCTCCCCGGACAAACATTTTTCCCAGAAAAATCTCGTCTTTTTCAGTAAGCAGGTACACACCGGTATCCTGCCCTCCGACATAAATGTTCCGCACGCTTACCTGGATCTTGCACTGGCCGCCTCTGGCCTCCAGCTTGGCAAATCCTACATTTCTGCCTTTTACATTTCCCTCATACGCATATATGTAAGAGATTAAACGCCGATAATTAGTCATATTACCACCCCTCTGATTTACATTCTATGCGGGTTGCCCTTGAAAGTATGACTCAAAAATGATATGTTAAATATGTAACTATTTATCGGTTTCAGAACGAGGGATGACTATGAGAATATACCGAACATCTGATTACAATGAACTGAGCCGAAAGGCAGCCGACATGATAGCCGCGCAGATTCTTATGAAACCGGCCTGCGTACTCGGACTGGCCACAGGCTCTACCCCCGTAGGCACTTATGAATGCCTGATTGAAAAGCACCAATCCGGCAGTCTGGACTTTTCCCAGGTAAAATCCGCCAATCTTGACGAATACCGGGGAATCTCCAAAGAAAATCCGAACAGTTACTATTTCTTCATGATGGACAAACTGTTCCGCCATGTAAACATCAATCCCGCCAACACCCATATCCCGGACGGCACAAACCCGGACGCGGACGCGGAGTGCGCCCGCTATGAGCAGATTCTCTGCCGGCTGGGCGGCGTGGACCTTCAGGTTCTGGGACTGGGGCACAACGGCCACATCGGCTTCAATGAACCGGCGGACGCATTCCCGGTGAACACCCACTGCGTAGATCTGACTCAGAGCACCATCGAGGCCAACAAACGGTTCTTCGCAAGCGCGGAGGCTGTGCCGAAGCAGGCCTACACCATGGGAATCGGAACCATCATGAAGGCCAGGAAAATCCTGCTTCTGGTCAACGGTGAGGCCAAGGCACACATCCTGAATGCCGCTCTTTGCGGTCCCGTCACCCCGCGGGTTCCCGCTTCCGTTCTTCAGCTTCACCCGGACGTGACCGTCATAGCAGACAATCCGGCCCTGTCTGAGATGAACCTGTAAACACCTGACCTGATGCGCCGGTACCGGCCTTCATTCCCGGCTTTCCGGCGCATCGGTTTTCTTTTTTACTCTTTCCAGAATCTTCTCAAATTCCCATTTCGGGGCCGGAGGCATATGAGCAGGCCTCCCGGCGGACTCCGCGCGGTCATACTCATCGGCCAGCTGGTCGTCACTATACCCGAACGCTTCCGTTAAACTTGATTCCACATCATCACTGCCCTGGTAAATCCTGTCGTCTTTCCCCACTATTTTACCTCTTTACTGCGATTTCCCTGGTTTTAGGGTTGACTTTTCAGGTTGTTTGCTTAGTATAGTAATATAATAATAGACAGACAACGCAATACCGGAGGCAAACATCATGAAAAAAATCGTCCTGACCGGCGGCGGCACTGCCGGACACGTAACGCCGAATCTGGCCCTAATACCTTCCCTGCAGGAACGGGGATACGAGATCCGTTATATCGGCTCCTACCAGGGTATAGAAAAAAAACTGATTGAAAATGCCGGACTTCCTTACGACGGCATATCTTCCGGGAAACTCCGCAGGTATTTCGACCTGAAGAATTTCACTGATCCTTTCCGCGTGATAAAAGGCTACGCGGAAGCCTTAAAGCTGCTGAAAACATACAAACCGGACGTGGTGTTTTCCAAGGGCGGCTTTGTCGCCGTACCTGTCGTCCTGGCCGCCAGGCATTACCGCATCCCCGCCATTATCCACGAGTCCGACATGACTCCCGGACTGGCAAATAAACTGTGTATTCCTTCCGCCAGAAAGGTCTGCTGCAATTTCCCTGAAACCCTTAGTTATCTCCCGCAGGAAAAGGCTGTCCTGACCGGTTCTCCTATCCGCCGGGAGCTGCTCCAGGGAGACAAAACGGCAGGCCTTCAATACGCTCATCTGTCAGCCGGCAAACCGGTAATCCTGGTGATCGGCGGAAGCCTGGGCTCTGTAGCCCTTAACCAGGCGGTGAGAAGCCTTCTGCCCAGGCTTCTGGAAGAATATCAGATCATTCACATCTGCGGAAAAGGGCATCTGGATGAAACCCTTGCAGATACCAAAGGCTACGTCCAATATGAGTACGTGGACGATCCCCTTCGTCATCTGTTCGCCGCCGCCGATCTGATCATATCCAGGGCCGGCGCCAATTCCATCTGCGAAATACTGGCTCTGCGCAAACCCAATGTACTAATTCCTCTGTCCGCGTCCGCCAGCCGGGGCGACCAGCTCCTCAACGCCGCTTCCTTTGCCAAACAAGGCTTCAGCACCGTACTGGAGGAAGAGAACCTGACCGACGAAACCCTCTATCAGGCTGTCTCCGACACCTATGCCAGACGTGATGAATTTATTCATCATATGGAAAAAAGCCATCTGAACAACGCGATTGAAACCATCGTCTCACTGATTGAAGAATGCGCGGCGGAGTCGTAACTCCCCGCCGTTTTTCTTCTTAAGCCCTCAGACCGCCGCCATTTCAAGCAGACGCCTGCGGGCTCTGCACAGCCGCATTCTGCAGGTAGCCGCGCTGATCCTCAGAATCCTGCTGGCTTCCTCTACGGGCCTTTCCTCTATCAGACAGAGCACTGCCACGTCCCTTATCGCCGGAGTCATCATACAGATACATTCCCTCAGCCGCAGAAGGTACTCTTTCTTTTCCACCTGTTCTTCAACGTCAGGGGCTATCATTTCCATTACGATCCGGTATTCATCTTCCTGTGCGCAGTTCTCTATGCTGGTATCCGGATGCCGCTGCTTTTCCCTGTAATAATCCGCGCACCGGTTATACAGGATCCTCATCAGCGCGGACTTTATCTGTTTCTCGTTCCATTGAGCAAACTCCCTCTCATAAGCGTCGATAAAATTACAGAAGGTATCCTGAATCACATCGTCAATCTCTTCCGGCGGAAGTCCCTTGCTCAATGCCACAAAGCGAATCGTCTCCACATGTTCCCTATATAATGCCTGCAACAATTCTCTCTGTTCCTGCTGCATTCCACTACCTGCCTTACAACTCTGCCTTTACAGCCTCAGCAATCTGAGCCATTTCCTCCTTGCTGACAGTTCCCGGCTTCCAGGCCACGATCTTCGGCCCGTTCGCGTAACGCGGAATGATATGCATGTGAAAATGCAGGACCGTCTGACCGGCCGCCTCGCCGTTGTTCTGAACCAGATTAAACCCGTCGCAGCCTAAGGCTTTTACCATGGCTGTACCCAGTTTTCCGGCCAGAGGAAGCACCTTCCCGGCTGTCTCATCATCGAGAGAACACAGATCCTGACTGTGCCTCTTCGGCAGAATCAGCGCATGTCCCTTCGACGCCGGATTCAGATCCAGTATTACCCGAAAATCGTCATCCTCATAAAGAGTGGTTGACGGGATCAGGCCATTTGCAATCCTGCAGAAAATACAATCTTCTTTCATCTACTTTTCCTCCTTTTACACTCAATCGCCGCGCCGGCGTAAAAAACTGTGAAACACAGCGCCAAAAATGATTCCCAGCACCAGTCCGGCAACATGAGCCGCATTATCTACCCCGCTGCTGGTAAAGCCGAAGTACAGAGACAATATAATCATCACAGCCAGCTGTTTCGCGCTCAGATCTCCCAGGCGGCCGCGGTTTGCCAAAACCACGTACAGCAGTCCCCCGATCACACCGAAGACCGCTCCTGAAGCTCCGGCAGACACCGCCATGGACGAGGCGGACATCCCCACCGCCAGCGATACCGCATTCGCCCCCGCTCCGCATATCAGATAAAAAAGCACATATTTTACGCTGCCCAAAACCCTTTCCAGGTATTCTCCCAGCACGTACAGGACCAGCATATTATTGACGATATGCTCAATTCCGAAGTGCATGAACACAGCCGTCAAGAGTCTCCAGTATTCACCCCGAAGCACGGCAGGAAGAAATACCGCTCCATGCAGGATCATAAACTCGCTGTCCTGAGTGTCTCCGACTGCCTCCAGATACATAAAATATATGAAATTTACCGCTATGATCGTAAGGTTGGCATATGCTGTACCGTGATAGCTTTTGTCCTCCATAGGCTCCGCCTTTCAACAACTGCCTTATATTTTAGCATAGCTTCTCTTATTTGTTAAGAAATTTATTGAAAGCGGAAATTCATATCTGCCAGAGCTACGGTATCCCCCTCCTCCAGCAAAACCGTCTCGTTGGCTTCCAGCATCCGGCCGTTGACCGATGTGCCGTTGGTAGAGTTCAGATCTGTCAGCCAATACCGGCCGTCTCTGCGGTCGACGCGGGCGTGAAGCCTGCTGATGGTGTCCCTGGATACCGCGTAATCCGTAATACTCTTCTGTTTTCCGATCAGAAAAGGATAATAGGAAATAGGGATCATCTCCGCCGTCCCCTCCTGTCCCGCCAGACAGCGGACATCTTCGCGGAAATCGTGGCACTGCAGAAGCACCGTATGGGAATCAGGCGGGCCGGTGTCCTCCGAAAACACAGATTCCGAAGCTTCCGAAACCGTATCCCCGGCAAAGGCCATCTCCCAGGATTCCGGTTCCGCCCGCTGCTCACGGGACGGTTCCCCCGTTCGGAAAAAAGGACGAACCCTTGTCCCAACACCTGCAATACCCGCCCCGCCTGCCAGAATCACGACCGCCCACGCTCCATAACGCCACCGCGCCGCGATTTCCGGCCGCAGCCAGAGAACAGCCAGCGCCGCCAGGAAAACACCCAGGAAAATAAAGCCTTTCCCGCGTGCCTTATCCCCGGCTGCGCTCTCAGGCGGATACCGGACCGGCTCTGAATCATCACTGCCACTGCCTATCCGAACTGAGTCATCACGGCCGCTCCAATCCGGCGAGCCGGCCGGAGACCGGGGCACGTCCGGGCCGGGAGAGGCCGTCAGCCAGCGAAGCAGATTGTCAAGTCCGTAGTTATCCTTCAGGCTTTCCCGGTACAGGCCGTATATCAGCACTACCGCCTCCTGGTCCTGATGATCTGTTTTTCCCAAAAGGAACTGGAGAAGTCCGCTGAATTCCTCCGGGAAATTTCCTTCCCATCCGGGAAGCAGGCACAGCTCCGGCCGAAAATCCTCCGTATTCACATAAATGTATTCCGGGCGCAGTAAAATCTGTGCCTCTGACAGCAGATAGTCCCCTATTCCCATAAGAGTACGGGCAATTCCCAGCAAAAGCGAGCGGATCTGTTCCGCTCCGATGCTCCTGCTCTCCAGAAGGCGGCTCAGTGGCTGCCGGGAGGTAATCTCATAACAGCACCAGCAGCGGCCGTCCTCACGGCGCACCCGAAACCGCAGCAGCCCTTCGATGGAGTTCTCCTCCATCATCCTGGCCTCAAAGGTCTCATCCTCCCCCGGCCCGGCCTGAATCATCAGATAATTCTGTTTCATTTCCCGGTGATAGCTGATTTCCAAATCCCTGGGCATCCCTGTACCCCTCCTCTCTTCTGCCGTCCTTCTGAAAAATAGTCATCATCCGCAGAAACGCTTCCGGCTCGTGAACATCCGCGGAGATCTCCTTCCGCCAGTTGTGTCCCGCGACCGCGCCTTCCGCCTTCCGGCCTTTCCGCCTGCTGTATCCTTCCGCCCCGGCGGAAGCAAAATCAAACCGGGTTTCCTCCTCCTGTCCCCGGGACAGCTCCACCATGTGATGAAGCCGCATGATTCCGGTCTCCCGGCGGTACAGGCTGCCGGCACGGCCTATCAAAAAGGCCAGTGACAAAAGAACAACTGCCATCACACAGGCTGCCTCCACCGTATAGGAAGCCGGAAAAAGCACTTTGGATTCTCTCATTATTCTACCTCCAGATGATCCATAATCCCGGCAGCCACGCGCAGGTAAGAAACGGGATAGATTCTTTCCACCTGCTCTGCCCGGTATACAACCCTTTTGCGATACAGCAGATTCCCCAAAGGCAGCTGACCGCCAGACTGGCCAGGAAAAAAATCACCGTCTCGCCCAGGTTCAGGAAACAGGCTGTCAGGAGAAAAAACAGACCGTCACCCTCGCCTATCGCTCCCCGCGTCGCTCTTGAAAGGATCAGCATTATCACCCCAATCCCTAATGCCCACAGGTGCGTAGACACATTGGACCCCGCCGCGATCATTGCCGTAAGCCGCACGCTTCCGAGAACCAGCCCGGCTGCCAGCAGCTCCAGGGAAATCCTGCGGCTTCTGAAATCCTCTGCCGCCGCCAGCGACAGTACAAGCCACCAAAACCACTTTACCATCCTCCATCCCCTCCCTTTCCCCAACAGTACGAACAGGACCCCAGATGCGCTACCGTCGACCGCCGGACCGCTGACACATAGGCAAGAATTGCCGGACAGTTCCTGTTGCTGTGATAATGCTCGCCGGACGGCATAATATAGACAACGCCGCCGGACAGGCTGCCGCAGCGGGCGCAGGCCGTGTACCTGCCGCCTCCCTCATTCCGATACTGCTCTATCTCCGCCGCCTGTACCGGCGTCAGGCGGTTATCCAGATAATGACAGGCGGCGCTGGCATGATACCGGGTGCTTCTCCGACCTACATACACGATCGGATCCTCTTCCTCATCCTTCTCATCACCGCCGGCCTTCCCTCCGCCTATCCAGGCCCGGAGAAAACAGCCGTTGGTCCTCCTGACTGCGTCCAGGCCAAATACGGAAAACGGAAGCTTTATCCGGTACGTCACCATCAGATTCACCGTCTCACCGTCATCCAGCAGCCGGGAGCCGGCCAGAGAAAGACCTTCAATCGGAAGTTCCCTGGCTTTTAACCGGACGGCGCCTTCTCCGTAGAGAAAGGCCTCATAAGCCGAACCGGTTTTTCCTTCCTCTCCCGCAAGGTATGCCATCTGGCTGATGGTCTCCCCTGCGGAATTGACGATCGCCTGCATCTGCCGCTCCACATCCAGAATACGAAATGGCATCAGCAGCAGGATTCCGGCGAAAAGCATCAGCGGAAGCGCTATGGCAGCTTCCGCCGTCATACTGGCGGAGGCGAAGAGGAATGCCCTTTTTCTGTCCGCTTCGTTGGAAAA
The DNA here is from genome assembly GCA_947626475.1 of uncultured Lachnospiraceae bacterium. Classification (GTDB taxonomy): domain Bacteria; phylum Bacillota; class Clostridia; order Lachnospirales; family Lachnospiraceae; genus UBA3402. Next base: position 28,190 of record CANQSK010000009.1, on the reverse strand, counting down.
AGGGATTCGTGCTTGGAGAGGAACTAACCGTATTTTTTTCATTATTCTTACCTTCATGAAAGGAGTTTTCAATAAACAGAAAAAGGACATTCCTCTTCACCTCCGCATATTCAGTACGCTCTTTCCGCCGGGGCCTCCAGGGGGTATCCGGAAGCCTGTCCTGTCAGGTTTTCCACAAAGGGCAGCGCGAAAAACACATGTTTTCCACAGGCTTTGCCCTGAATATCCACCTGATATACACAGTTGTCTGCCTTAAAATCGATTTCTTCTCTCTGCAGGTTCATCTCTATCAAATCCAGCACCCGAAGCTGCAGATCCTCCATATCCGTCAAAAACAGCAGAAGCTTCAGATAATCGCCGTAGGTCAGTCCTTTTGACGGACGGTCCGGTCCTGCCGCGGGTCTGCCTGCCGCCCCAAACTCCAGGAGACTTTCCAAAGACAGCTGCCAGTCTTCCCTGGTTTTCCACATCGGAACCGTCTTCCCGGAAAGCACTGCCTGCAGATCAGCCACCGCCTCTGCCGCCGCCCAAAGCCCCATAATAAAGCAGGCTGTAATTTCCGTCAGCGGCGCTATGCCCGTGACTCCTGTGACGACGGCTGCCAGGGCTTTCGCCTCTCCCCTTTTTTCCCGGTCAGACAGAATATGAATCAGATTCCATCCCTGCCTTATCAGAAACAGCCGGGAGACCGCCGCCTCAAGATTTTCTCTATCCGATGGTCTCCCCTGGGAAAGATATTCCATCTCATACTGAACCGGCCTTTTCTCTCTGCTCAAAGCGTTGAGAAAAAAGTATCCGCAGTATTCATGAACCAAAACCCGCTCCGCCGCGTTTCGCCTGCGGCCGCTGCTGCTTTCAAGTCTGTGGGAGGGTCCGCCGGGCGGAAGCGCTCCGGAAGAAACCGTCTGTCCCTCCGGCATCACCAGTTCAACCAGCCGCCCCTGAATCAGCTGTTCTGCCTGATTCAGAAGATTCCGCTTCTTCCTGTCCCCTCTGTTCACGTCCAGGCTCCACCTGCAGCGGCCATAACCTCTCCACAGGGTTCCCGCCGGCGCCAGGGAAAGAACTGCCGTTCCTTCGGAATCGTCGGAGAGCCGGTCCTGTTCCAGACGGGCTTCATATTCCGCCTCCAGCTCGTCTACCAGTTCTTCCACCTGATCCAGAAGCCTGCGGTTCCTCTGTCCTGCCGCCTGCTGCTCCAATATTTCTTTCCGCCGGGTTCCGTCCTGACTGATATAAGCTTCATAGGGATTCAGCTGCTCCTCAAACAACCGACCGCGGTCTTCCCGGAAGTCCTGCCGCACCTGCTCAAATTTCTGCCGGGAATCCTTCAGCTTTTTCCGCAGGGTCTCCGCCTGACGCTCATAAGCCTGAATCAGGCTGTCCATCCGGTTTTCCTCCCGCCTAAACTGCCCTGCCGCTTTTCGGAATCCGTGAGGATTGTCCCCGTCCAGCTGCCGGGCAATCGCCTCACCCCACTGCTCCTGTCTCTTCACGCATTCCGCGATCCGTTCCGCCGCTTTTTCCAGCTTTCGGACCTCTTTCTCCTGATGGTCATACGCTCCGGCCATAACGCCGGCTCCCGCCGCCTCCGTCACGTCCTTCAGAAACTGTTCTCCTTTTTCCGGAGAAATCTTCAGGCTGTCCCAGATCCCAAAAGCCATGTAGGCCAGAATCTCTTCTGTCAGATAATCTCCGCCCTGATCCGTCAGACGAATCCGGTCGGACACCTCCACCGACTGCAGCTCCATCGGATACCAGTTTTCCACATCAAGATAATTCTTCACACAGGCTTCCAGATACTGCTCCATTTCCTCTTCGGATTCACAGGGAAGCCCCAGAATCCTGTAATTCTGCCACATTTTTCTGTGATACCGGCTGTACAGATTATCCAGCGCCCCATTAACCGCAGTCTGAAAATAGAATCGGGAACCGGCAGTTCTGGCCGACTCTGTCATCACGCAGAGAAGGGCAGCGATACTAAGCAGGCAGAGACTCAAAAATACCGTAATATCTCCCTGCCGCTTCAATCAGTACACCTCTTTTGCCTGCCGGTTGATCTCCTTGAAAATATTCTGAAGCAGCGTGTTGATCTGCTGTTTAAAGATGATCACCAGGCCAATGATCACCACAAGAATCAATACCACCTCAATCACGCCAAGTCCGCTGTCATCTCTTAAAAACTCATTCCATTCTTTCCAAAGTCTCGACATCCTATGTCCTCCTTATCATCTGTGTTGTTCTGTTGTTATCTCATGGATATCATGGCCGGAACCATGATGATCACCAAAACTACCAGAAGCAGCAGCATGAGCGGCAGAATAAGCTTGGTCCCGGCTTCCTCGCCGAGCCGCCGGGCCGCGGATTTCTGCTGCTCCCACGCCTGGGCCATCTCCTGTTCCAAAAGCCTGGTCAGATCGCTGACGCCGGTCCTCCGGTTCTGCTCCAGAAGCCCTGTCAGCTTTCGGTAGGAAGGCAGCTGGCAGCGCTGTCCGAATTCCGCGACAGCCTGGCTTTCCGGAACGCCGAAGGCCATTCGGTCTCTGGCGTCCGCCATCTCCTCGTAAGCCGGCCTTACCCCGCAGCGGTTGGTCCTGCGCCGTTCCTCATAATTCAGTACAATCCTCTCCCAGGCTTTCGATACGGTAAGTCCGGCTCCCACAAATACTGTCAGCTGGTACACTATATCCGCGTAATCCAGCATCAGAAGCTCCTTGCGCCTCCGCTCCTCATTCCGAACCCGGCTTTTGTCCCTGACCCGGAAAAGAAGGCCAAGCAAAATACCCAAAAAGGGCAGGAGTCTGTAGTTTTCCCTTCTCTGACGGTAGCGGAGCTCTTTCCCGCCGTAGGTTTTCGGAAGCTCCACCTGAGGCTCCGCAGGCCAGGCCTGGTCATTTTTCGCAAGCTCTTCCGCAAACGCGGCAGCCAGCCTTTGTTCTTCCGTCTGGGCTCTGGAAACTACAGTGACCGGAAACGTACTCTCCGCCTGATGAATCCCGTCAGTCAGCTCCACGGTCAGCCATACCTTCGCCCCTCCTTCCGGCAGGGCATCTGCCTGAATTATTCCATAGGAATCCAGGATATCCGGGGCGTCGCTGTGCCAGGCAGCCCGGATTCCCGGCTCCGGGAATCCGGCAGGCAGAAGCAGATCTGACGACACCCGGGACAGAGATTCATTGTCTCCCAATATCTGTCTTTCCAGATTATTCAGAATGTTTTCAAACTTCGGACGAATCTCTTCCTCCGTATACTGCCTGGCCCCTATCTCCACCTGGCACAGAATGGGCGCTTCTGCCAGCCCCTCTACTACAAACTCATACTCGCGGCTGTCTTCTCCATAGCCGCCCCGCCGCAGATACCCTGTTCTCAGGCCTTCATCCTCCAAAAATCCCGATACAGCCAGCGCATACAGCAGGATTCCTCCTCCGGCGCAGAAAATCTGCGTCCTCCATTTTCCTATCCACTGTCTTACAGCCTTCAAAACGGCTTTTTCCTCCTTCCTGCTTTCGCCATGTATCAGCTCTTACCCTGCCTGAATATCAAGAATCTTCCACGACAGCCAGCAGGCCAGCGCGTACAACGCCAGACAACCGGTCATGACCAGCCTCCCCGTCAGAGTGGTATACATCACGGAAAAGAATCCCGGCGACGTCCCATCGATGTATAGTATCATCAGAAACGGCATGACATTCATAACCCTCTGCTCATACCGCCGGGCCGCCGTAAGCGTCTGAATCTCTTCCTTTACCTGAAACCTGTCCTCCATCACCTGCACCGTGCGGCGGATAACCGGCACCAGCTGGCCGCCGCTTCGCTTGGCGGCCTGGAAAATCCGGGCAAAATTCTCTATTTCCTCCAGACCTGTCCGTTCCGCCAGATTCATCATCAGCTCTTCCACCGGCCGGTTCATATTCATCTGCTGAACCATGCAGGCAAATTCCCTGGTCATCATGCCGTCCGGTCCATACATCAGCTCCAGCTCCTTCAGGCAGGAACCTATGGCATTCTCCACCGAAAAACCGGCGCTCAGCGCCGCCGACAGCATCTGAACGGCCTCCTTAAACTGAGCCTCCAGCTGCCTTTGCCTCCGCTCTCTCCAGTACCGTTTCATATACCTGGGGAGAAACGCCGCGGGAACCAGTAGTATCAAAAACATAGCCATGCTCCGGTAAAACGTATACGCCGCAAGCCCCGCCGAACCGGCGGCAATGGCAAGAGACTGAAGCCACTCCCGGACATTCAGGCTGTACTCCCTGTAATCCGTCTGAACGCTATTCTCCTGCCAGCTGCAGCTTCCGCCGGTTCTTAAGCTCCCCTTTCTTTGTGAGCCCTTCCCCTTCCCTCTCAAACAGGGTGTGAAGACGAATCTCCCCATTCTCATAACCGTCCACCTCCACAATCCACATCACCTTTCTGCTTTTGTCCTTCAGCCTGCCAAGATGGATCAGAATATCCAGCGCCGAGGCGATCTGACTCCGGATAGCGGCAAGAGGCAGATCCGCTCCCAGAAGGACCATGGTCTCCAGCCGGGCCAGCATGTCCCTGGGACTGTTGCCGTGGGCGGTGCTCATTCCGCCGTCGTGGCCGGTGTTATAGCTGTTAAGAAGCTCAAGAGCCTCCTTTCCCCGAACCTCTCCCACAATGATCCGGCTGGGATTCATCCGGAGTGAAGCCCGGATCAGGTCACCTATGGTAATAGCCCCCTCCCCCTGAGAGTTGGGCGCGCGGGTCTCCAGCCGGACCAGATTCCGCACCTGCTGAATCTGCAGTTCCGCCGAATCCTCAATGGTAATCACTCTCTCGTCCCGGGGAATATAGGCGGACAGCGCGTTAAGAAACGTTGTCTTTCCGGAATTGGTCCCTCCGCTTATAAAAATGTTGTAGCCGGAGCGCACCAGCCGCTTCAGAAACTCCGCGGCCTCCCGGCTCAGCGCTTCCTTCTCCACCAGCATGTCCATGGTAATAGGGTGAGGGAATTTCCGTATGGTCATGACCGGTCCCTCCAGGGAAACCGGCGGAAGCACCACATGGACCCGGGAGCCGTCCTCCAGCCTGGCGTCCGCGATGGGAGAAGCGACATTGACCGTCCGGTTCACACGGCTGACCACCTGCTGGATCAGATCCTCCAGCTGTTCCTCCGACTCAAACTCATAGTCCCAAGGGCGCATATTTCCCAGTTCTTCCACGAAAATATGGCTCCTGCCGTTTATCATCACTTCCGTAATATCCGGATTGTCCATGATCTGCTGCAGCACGTCCAGCTTCCGAAAAGAATTAAACAGCGCCGTGCGCAATGCAAGCCGTTCCTTCAAAGGCAGATAAATCTGCCTGCTCCGCTCCGCGATATACCGGTCTATCGTCTCATACAGCTCCTCGTCTGAAATCTGCCGGACGCCGCTCACCTCCCGGCGTATGGCCTCCTTCAGTTCATTCTTCAGGGTCTTCCCGCCTGGCCCCTGAAAGCTTCCCGTTTCTTTCCACACGCTCATCTAGGCCGCTCCTCCTCTCAGCAGTTTCCGCACATAATCTCCCAGTTCTCCCCACAAAAGCCCCTCCGGATAATCCTCCTGTCTTCTGACGGCCTGGGAAGGAAGCTTTACACGGCAGATCTTCTCCTGAATATCCTGACGCCCCGCCGTCTCCAGATACTGGTCAAACTCCGCCAGCCTGGCGGCGGAGACACTATCCTCCTTCACCGGCATGTAGATCACGTCGCAGCAACCCAGAACCGGCGTCAGCGCCTTGGCCGGCCGGCCCACATCCGCCACTATGTACTCATACCCGGCCTCCGAGGCAAGCTTCTCCAGAAGCTCCGCCGCCTCTGTTCCGCTCATCTGCTCCAGATCTTCCGGATACCGGACCGGCGCAATATAATCCATATCCTTCCAGGTATGTACCAGACTTCTCAGCCTCAGCGCGTTAAACGCTCCCTGCCTCAGATAATAAAGCACATCCGACAGATCGTGGCTGACTTCCCCGGACAGCAGCCGGGACAGACCGGAAAACTCATCAAAGCTCATATACAGAACCTTCCCGTCCCGGGCCAGCTCCTGCCCCACCGTCAGGGCCAGGGACGTCTTCCTGCACCTTCCCAGAGGAGAGTAAACACCAAACACTCTGGCCCTGCGGCCGGCCGCCGCAAACAGCTCCTCCGCCGGCTGTTCGCAGTACCTGGCCATCACCTCACGAATCACGCTGTCTGCCGCCTGATACTTATAGATGCCGGGATAACCGGCGGCGCCGGGCGGCATCTGACCTTCCGACAGCGTCATCACCGTCCCCGCCGGAATGCCCTCCAGCCGGGACCGGGGCACCTGACTGCCTGCCAGCAGGATCTCGATCCTGTGCCTGCCGCTGTACTCGCGGAGAGCCTCAGCCGTGGAGAAGGGAACGACTGTAAACAATCCTTTCTCCTTCTGATTCGCCACATCCGCGAACCTCCTGGCATAGGCCGGATCTCCGTCCAGAACCGCAATGATTTTCTCCATAAATCACCGTCCTCTCAAATACATTCTCAAAACAAAAATCTCAGCAAATACCACACATACCCCGCGCACAGACACAGGGCAAAGGGAATCACCAGTCCATAGCCGTCCCGGTCCGCCCGGTAATACGGAACAATCTCTTTCGTCTGGAACATCCGCCTGAAATAGACAAACAGATATATAAGACGCTGATACAGATTTCTCTGCGCCAACAGTTTCACCAGGGCGAGAACCGCCCCCAAAAAGCACCCGCGGCTTATGGCCCCGAGTCCCGCCGGGACTCCCAGACAGGCCACCATAACCGCTATCATCTTGATATCTCCGGCTCCTACCATACGTGTAAGAAACAGCGGGAACAGGATCACGGCCGCCGCCGTCAGGCGAAAAAGATAACCTCCCGCCGCCATCACCGCCGCGCCTTCCGAAGCTCTCAAAACCGCCAGACACAGGCCGCAGACCGCCGCGCCCAGTGTCCACCAGTTAGGGATCCGATGTTCTCTCACGTCATAGTAGGCTCCGCCCAGCAATACGACAAGCAAAAGCCACGTATCCGCAAAAATTCCCCTTCACCTCCTGAATTGTCAATCTTCTGGTCTGGAATCAATGCCCGAACAGGGGCAGGTAACTCAGATAAACTTCCTAAAATTGAATTTTGAATAACTGATTGTTTTCCCATTATGAACCATCCGGCGCGAAATGTCAAGTGCTATTTTTCGTTGACCATTGACACGGAAAATGGTAAAATAGGAGAGAGTGTTCATGTATACTTTTTCCTTTTCCCAGAAATACTACATTTATCAAATTCTGGGAGATGAAAGGTATGACATTTAGTCTTAATAAAAAACGGCAGCGGGCGCTTATGATCCTGGAGCGCCAGAAACTGCGGGCAGAGATTGACCGGATCCGCAATTCCATCGATTCCGCCCGGAATCATTTTGAGCAGGAGGTGGACCCGACTCTCATCGACTGCTTCATTTATGAGCTGAACGCGGCTCAGCTGCGCTATCAGTTTCTGCTGCGCCGTTTTAAAAATCTGGAATTATAATACATGACAGTTTGGGAGGTTATCTTATATGAGCACCTGGTACGAAAAGGGGATTTTTTATCATATCTATCCCCTGGGCCTGACCGGCGCGCCCCAGTGGAACTCGGAGGCATCCGTCACTCACCGCTTTGAGGAGCTGAACCGCTGGATTCCCCATATCCGCTCCCTGGGATGCAATGCCGTCTATATCGGTCCCTTATTTGAATCCTCACACCATGGCTACGACACCAGGGACTTCCGTCTGGTCGACCGGCGTCTGGGTGACAACGAAGATTTCAAAAAATTCACTTCCCTCTGCCACGCGTCCGGTATCCGGGTCGTCGTGGACGGCGTGTTCAATCACACGGGCCGGGAATTTTTCGCGTTCCGCGATATTCAGGAGAAGGGCGATTGGTCGTCCTATAAAGACTGGTACCGGGGCGTCAACTTCGGTTGGGGAAGTCCTCTGGGCGACCGGTTCGGCTATGAGGCATGGCAGGGACATTACGAGCTTCCCTGCCTGAATCTCTGGAACCCCCAGGTCCGGGAATACCTGTTTGACGTCGTCCGGTTCTGGATTGACGAATTTGATATCGACGGCATCCGCCTGGACTGCGCCAATGTCCTGGATTTCAACTTCATGAAGGAACTGCGGTGGCGCACGTCCCAGATGAAGGAGGATTTCTGGCTCATGGGCGAAGTGATCCACGGGGAATACTCCCGCTGGGTAAATCCGGAAACGCTCCATTCCGTCACCAACTACGAACTACATAAGGGCCTGTATTCCGGTCATAACGACCACAATTATTTTGAGATCGCCCACACGGTGCGGCGCCTTATGCAGGTCGGATACAGCCTGTATACCTTTGTGGACAACCATGACGAGGACCGGCTGACCAGCAAGCTGCGCAGCAGGGACCATCTTTATTCCGTCTACACTCTGCTGTACACGCTTCCGGGCATTCCCTCCATCTACTACGGCAGCGAATGGGGCCTTGAGGGCAAACGGACCAGAGAGAGCGACGAGATGCTCCGCCCGCGCATCTCCATTGAGGATGAGAAGCAGTATCACACGGATCTGACCGATTACATCGCGAAGCTTGGCAGGATTCACGCGGAAAACGAAGAACTTCATCTCGGCCGGTATCAGGAACTGACCCTGACTACCCGCCAGTATTCCTTTGCCAGGTTCGGAGAGCATTCCGTCATCGTGACGGCGGTAAACAACGATGAAAATCCGGCTTATATGCAGGTTCCGGTTCCCATCCGGGGAGAATCCGCAGTCAATCTGCTGGACGGAACCGCCGTTCCCATAGAAGACGGAAAGATAAATCTTGTTATTGAAGGCGGCCGGGGCGCTGTCTTAAAAATAAAGGGGGTATAGACTATGGCAAAAACAACAACGACGAAAGATCTGGCGGCGCCGGACGCCGCTCCCAGGCGCAGAGGCAGAAAACCGAAAGCGGCTCCGCCCATCGGTACGAATTTCATCACGGAAATGGACCGGTATCTTTTCGGGCAGGGCACCCACTACAGCATTTACGACAAGCTGGGAGCTCATCCCAAGAACTACAACGGACAGGACGGCATGTATTTCGCCGTCTGGGCTCCCCACGCCAAATCCGTTTCTCTGGTCGGTGATTTTAACGGCTGGAATCCGGACGCCAATCCCATGGAGGCCCTGGCTACCTCCGGTATCTATGAAATTTTTATGCCGGGTCTGGGCACCGGCATGCTGTATAAATACGCCATCACCACCGCCGACGGCCGGCTGCTGTTCAAGGCGGACCCGTTTGCCTTCGAGGCGGAATACCGGCCCGGCACTGCTTCCATCACCGCCGATATCTCCGGTTTTAAGTGGAAGGACCAGAAATGGATGACAGAGCGGAGCCAGACCGACATCACCAAGGCGCCTCTGTCTATCTATGAAGTACACCTTGGTTCCTGGAGAAAGAAAGACCGCCCGGAAAAGGACGGCTATTATACCTACATAGAGGCGGCTCATGAGCTGGCGGACTATGTCAAGGAAATGGGCTACACTCATGTAGAGCTGATGGGCATCGCGGAACATCCCTATGACGGCTCCTGGGGCTATCAGGTAACCGGCTACTTTGCCCCTACCTCCCGTTACGGTCAGGCCAAGGACTTTATGTATTTCATCAATTACATGCACAAAAACGGCATCGGCGTCATCCTGGACTGGGTTCCCGCCCATTTCCCCAAGGACGCTCACGGACTGGCGGAATTTGACGGCGGACCCGTCTTTGAGTACGCGGATTCCCGCAAGGGAGAGCATCCCGACTGGGGCACCAAGGTCTTTGACTACGCAAAGAATGAGGTCAAGAATTTCCTTATCAGCAACGCTCTCTACTGGATCGAACAGTACCATATCGACGGTCTGAGAGTGGACGCGGTGGCCTCCATGCTGTACCTGGACTACGGCCGTTCCGCCGGCAACTGGGTGCCCAACATCTACGGCGGCAATCAGAATCTGGAGGCCATTGAGTTCTTCAAGCATATTAACAGCGTTATCTCCGGCCGCCACGACGGCACCATGATTATCGCGGAGGAATCCACGGCGTGGCCCAAGATCACCAGGCCGCCGGAAGAGGACGGACTGGGCTTCAAGTTCAAATGGAATATGGGCTGGATGCACGATTTCCTGGAATACATGAAGCTGGATCCCTATTTCCGCAAATTTAACCACAACAAGATGACCTTCGCCATGACCTACTCCACCTATGAGAATTTCATTCTGGTGCTGTCCCACGACGAAGTAGTCCATCTGAAATGCTCCATGATCAACAAGATGCCCGGCATCTATGAGGACAAGTTCGCCAATCTGAAGGTGGGCTATACGTTCATGATCGGACATCCGGGCAAGAAGCTTCTGTTCATGGGCCAGGATTTTGCCCAGTGGCATGAATGGGACGAGAAAGTATCCCTTGACTGGCATCTGACGGATGAGCCGCTTCACAGAGATGTGCAGAAATATTTCAGCGACCTGCTTCACATCTACAAACAGTATCCGGCTCTCTATTCCCTGGACTATGACTGGAACGGCTTTTCCTGGATCAACGCCAACGACGGCGACCGCAGCATTTTCAGCTTCGTCCGCTATGACGAGACAAAGAAAAAGAACCTGCTGTTCGTCTGCAACTTCACTCCCATGGCCCGTCCTGATTACCGGGTAGGCGTGCCGAAGAAGGGCAATTACACCCTGATCCTGGACGAGGCTCACGGGGCCTACAAGCGGGGCGATGAGAAGAAGGTCTACAAGGCCGAAAAAGGCGAGTGCGACGGCCAGCCCTACTCCGTGGCATACCCGCTGCCGCCTTACGGAACAGCCATTTTCCGTTTCAACTGACACCACTTTGAAAGAGAGGATTTCACATGCAAACAATACTGGTCTGCGACGATGACAAGCAGATAGTGGAAGCCATCGACATCTATCTGACCGGAGAGGGATTTCAGGTTATCAAGGCATACGACGGCTACGAGGCCCTGGAGCTTCTGGAGACCCATCCTGTGGATCTGATGATCGTAGATGTGATGATGCCCGGCCTGGACGGCATAAGGACTACCCTGAAGGTCCGGGAGACCAGCAGCATCCCCATCATCATCCTGTCCGCCAAGTCAGAGGACAACGACAAGATTCTGGGACTGAATATCGGGGCCGACGACTACATCGCCAAGCCCTTCAACCCCCTGGAGCTGGTGGCCCGTGTGAAATCCCACATGCGCCGCTACACTCAGCTGGGCAACCTGACTCACCAGAATACGGACAATGTCTATAAATGCGGCGGCCTGCTGATCAACGACGACAACAAGGAAGTGTCCGTGGACGGGGAGCCCATCAAGCTGACGCCCATCGAATACAATATCCTGCTCCTTCTGGTGAAGAACGCGGGAAAGGTTTTCTCCATTGACGAGATTTATGAACAGATCTGGAATGAGGAGGCCATCGGAGCCGACAACACGGTGGCCGTCCACATCCGCCATATCCGGGAGAAGATTGAGATCAATCCCCGGGAGCCCAGGTATCTGAAGGTCGTCTGGGGCGTAGGCTATAAGATCGAAAAGCAGTAGGAGATACATATGAAAACAGGAACCTGGCCTATGGCCCTGAAAAAACAGACGGCTCTGCTTCTGCACCTTCTGTTTCTGTGTCTGTTTTTTGCCGGTATCACGCTGATGATGTTTAATGAGCATTACGGAAGAGGTCTGGGTTGGATTCGGGAAGAATCCTACGCGGACACTCTTCCTTTTACCGAGCAGCTGGAATCAGACGTAGAGACTATCTTTCACTATGTTCAGTACAAGGATCTGCTGGAGATTGACGGAGAGATTGATTATGAAGCCAGCATGTTCTGTGTTACCCACAGCTCCGGCAATACCAAGATCTATTCCCTGGGCGAGGCCGTCAGCTACGCCAGAAGGCTGGGATATTATCTCAATGATTCCTACGAAGTGGCCGGAGGTCCGGAAATCCATGAATGGGATTCCAATCCTACTTCCAATCCCCTCATCGAATGGAAAGCCTACAATCCCAACGAAGTCTACCGGGAGCCGGGCGACGCTTTCGCTACCATTGAGGAGCTGTCCGTCCAGGTGCTGGAAGTGCTGGGTGAATATTACCGGATCCGGGAAAATTTCATCGACCAGCCCTCCAACCTGTATTTCCGCGTGTCTTATTTTGATGACGAAGAGGAAGAACACCTTTACACCAACGCGGAAAATCTGAGCGCTGAGGATCTGAGCAGGATGGGCCGGTACCTGTTTATCTCCGGCAATTCCATTTTCGTGGATTCCAACCTGAAATATATCCCCAGCAACATTACCTCCGAACTGTCCACCCACAATCAGTACAATAACGATAACTACTATATTCTCCTGGGCGTAGACATCAACTACCCCAACCACGACCCGTATTCGGTCGCCAACGCGGCCTACACCAAGGTCCGCACGGAATACATCGGCGGAGCGCTCCTTCTGGGCATCGGCCTGCTGGGAATGCTGATCACCCTTATCATCATGGCGGCGCTGACCGGACACACAGACGTCTCCTCCCAGGATATCCGGCTGCATCACTTTGATTATCTGCCTGTCGAGCTGCTGGCGGTCCTGCTCTTCCTGCTTCTGCGGGCCAATGAAGTCTTTGCCCAGAACGGCCTTCCGCGGATCCTGCGGTTCGTCGTCAGTCCGGACAACATCCATTACGCGGTCCGGGCCGCAAAGGAAATCCTGCGTTACCTTATCTGTCTGTGCGCCGCTCTCTGCCTTCTGCGCAACTACAAGGCCAAGAACATCTGGAAAAGCTGCCTGGCAGGGCGGTGTCTGAACCGGATCCTTCCCGCTGTATACGGTTATCCCGCGCCGGGCCGCTTCACGTTCTTCTTTATCGCCTACCTGGCCGCAAGCGGGCTTTTGGCCCTGTCCGGCGTTTACCTCTACCAGCAGAGAACCGCTCTGAACGTACCTTATCTGTACCTGATTCCGGTAGCAGTGCTGGCTGTGCTGCAGATATGGGTTTTCCTGCTGCTGTACCGCAGCCAGGCGGAAAGCGCCAAAATCTCCCGGGGGATCTTTCAGATGTCCCAGGGCGACACCGCATACAAGATCGACGCTTCCGGCTTCTCTCCGGACGCGGCCAAGGTCAGTCAGGCCCTTAACAACCTGGGCGACGGACTGGAAACCGCTCTTCAGGAAAAGGTAAAAAGCGAACGGCTGAAAGCCGACCTGATCACCAACGTGTCCCACGATATCAAGACTCCGCTTACATCCATCATCAATTACGTGGATTTATTGAAGAGAGAACATATTCAGGACGAAAAGATTCAGGGATACCTGGATGTGCTGGATCAGAAATCCCAGCGGCTGAAAACTCTGACTGAGGACCTGGTGGAGGCCTCCAAGGCCAGCTCCGGCAATCTGAAGCTGGAGATCTCCGACATTGACCTGGTGGAGCTGATCCATCAGTCCAACGGAGAATTTGAGGAACGGTTTGCCCTCAGGCACCTGGAGCTGATCTCCCATCTGCCGTCTGAGAGTATCCTCATTGCCGCCGACGGCCGAAGATTATGGCGTGTCATTGAAAATCTGTACAACAACGCGTTCAAATATGCCATGGAAAACAGCCGGGTCTATGTGGACGTGGAAAAACGGGACGGCTTCGCCTATTTCACCATAAAAAATGTTTCGGCCAACCCGCTGAACATCAATGCCGACGAGCTGACCGAACGTTTCGTGAGAGGCGATGTGGCCCGCACCACAGAGGGCAGCGGCCTGGGTCTTTCCATCGCCAAAAGCTTGACCCAGCTGCAGAACGGAAGCTTCGATCTGTATATCGACGGCGATCTGTTCAAAGCCCAGGTCGGATTTGAAGTAAGAGGATGAGGCATTAACCGAAGATCCGCCACCCGCAGATGAAGTTCCGGCGCCACCAGCTGCCCATGGAACGGTGAACGACCTTGCCGTTTCCGGAGGAGGCGTCCACCACAGTGCCGTTCTCCGCCACAATGCCCACATGGCCGCTGACTACGATAATATCTCCGGGCCGGAGGCTTCCGAAGCTGCTGACCTTCGTATATTTGCCTACGCTTCTCCATCCATAGGATGTCAGATAACTCTGCTTTACGCCTGCCTGATTCAGGCACCAGTACACAAAACCGGAACAATCAAAGGAATTGGGACCCTTCGCTCCCCAGACATACCGGCAGCCCAGTTTGGACTTGGCAATGGAGATCAGGCGGCTGGCGCTTCCGCTGACTCCCTGGCCGGAGACGCTGCCGGAAGAAGACTGACGGGCTCCGCTGCCTGTCAGCTTGGCCATGGTCTGAATGCCGACGGAACCGTCCGCCGTCAGGCCGTTGCTCTTCTGAAAATTCTTGACGGCCTTCTCCGTCACTTCCCCAAAATATCCGGTTATGTTGGAAGAGGACAGATACCCGTACTGGCTCAGCAGCTGCTGAACCCTGGTGACGCTCTCGTTCTGGTCTCCCAGGCTAATGCCGTTGGGAACCGCGTCCGAACTGTCCAGCGCCATGCGGGTGGACGGCCCCAAAAAGCCGTCTACTACCAGGTCATTTCTCGACTGGAACTGCTTTACCGCCAGAGTGGTATCCTTTCCATAGTTTCCATCCGGAGTAGATGTCATATACCCCAGCTGATTCAGCTTTTTCTGGGCGGCAAGCACAACCTGGCTCTGTTCTCCGAAGGTCAGCATATTGGGCTGGACAATGTCGCTGTACAGCAGGTTCATGGTCTGCCGCCCCACGGTTCCGTCCTGAGTGATTCCGTTCAGTTCCTGAAGCTTCCGGACCGCCTCCTCTGTCCGGTCCCCGAAACTGCCTGTTACCAGATCCTGAGATTCCAGATATCCCAGCTCATAGAGACGCTCCTGAATCCTCTGAATGTCTGTGCCTTCCTCACCCTTGGAGACAGCGTAATACTTGGCCTCCGGATTCATAATGGCTTCCAGGGTAGCGGGACCGGCGATGCCGTCCATAGGCAGATCGTTCTGCCTCTGAAAAGTCTGAACCGCCATCCGCGTCATAGCGCCGTAATAATCTGTCGGCTCATCATTATCCATAAATCCCAGCTCCATCAAACGTTCCTGGAGATCGGCAACCGCCTCGTGTTCCGTGCCTTCCTTCATATATTCCGGCGCCGGAACCGTCTCCGGCACCGGCAGATCCTTAAGCGTATCATAATCCGGTCCGTCCATGGTCAGCTGGTCCAGTCCCGCGATCACGGAATCATCCGGTTCCGTCTCCATGATCACGGTCACCGGCGTCTCCTGCGGTTCTGTTTCCTGATTCAGCTGATCCGATGACGCCGTCCGGCCGCAGCCGGCCAGCAGCGGCACTGACAGAAGCACCGCAGTCACAGCCAGATATCTTGCGTATTTCATGTATCCTTCCTATCCTTCCTTGTTCAAGTCCATATATTCTAACACATTTTCAGTCCGGTGAAAAGTAAAGAACCGGAATTGTCAGAATATCTTAACAATTCCGGTCCCAGTACCAGGTTTATCCTGAACGGTCTCAAACCATATTCTTGTGATAAAGAGCCTTTGCCGTAACGCCGGGCAGCTTGCCCAGTTTTCCGGACAGAGCGCTGATGCGGTCCGGAAAAGCGTCCATGACCACGCTGATAATACTAACGCCCTTTTTCTCATAGGGAAGACCCATTCTGCCGATAATACCGTCGCTGTAGTCGTGGAGCAGCCGGTTGACGGCCTCCACCGCCGTGCGGTCCTCCACAATGATCCCTATCACTGCAATCCTGCTCTCCTGGGGTTCCATGGGTTCTCTCCTTTCTTTTCCGCGTCCTCCCGGTCAGCGCTTTTTCAGCACCTTTTTCTCCTGCTCCACCAGACTGCGGGCGCTTTCCAGGGACAGGGCCAGCATCCGCGGAAGCTGGTTTTCCGGCATGGTAGGCGCATAATAATATCCCTGCTGCATCACGCAGCCGCATTTCTCCAGAAACCACTTCTGCCTCTGGGTTTCTACGCCCTCCGCGATCAGACGTTTGTTCATCCTCCTGGCGATCTGAACCAGCCCTTCCATCACGGGGGCCGATTTGGGATTATTCTCGATCTCCCACACAAACGTTCGGTTAAATTTCAGCGTATTTACCGGCAATTCAAAAATCTTGCCCAGGGCGGAACTTCCGGAACCGAAATTATTGAGGATCAGCTCCACCCCCAGCCAGGACAGGGCCTGCAGGCGTCCCGCCATATTGGAATAAGATTCACTGGCCGCGTACTCATCAACCTCAATAGCCAGCTTCTTCGGCGGAAGCTCATATTTGTCAATTACCCTGGTTACCTCCTGGATAAAGTCCCCCTGCAGCAGCAAAGCTGTGGAGATCGGAAGGGCGATGGATTCAAACTCCCGGCCCTGTCTGATCAGCTGGGCAGCCATAGCCGCCGCCTTGTCAAGGGCGTAATACTCCACCTGGCGAATCTGGCCGGTGTCCTCCGCAATGGGAATAAACTCTACGCTGCCCACCATTCCCACATCCTGGATAAATATCCGCATGTAGAACTCGGCCCGGGTGAATATTCCCATCTCCGTATTGTAGGTAGGACGGTACCGGACCTCCACCTCGTCTCTCGCCAGCGCAGTGCTTAAGTATCTGGCAATGGCCTGTCTTCTTAAAAACCGGTCGTGCATCTCCCGGTCATACTCTATATACCGGTTGCTTCCCAGGTCAGACGCCGCCGACACCGCAAAGTCCAGGCACTTCAGCAGTTCCGCCGCGTTCGCGGCATATCCGGGATAGGCGCAGAGACCGATCTGCACCGTACAGAGACAGTCCGTGCCTTCCACGTTCCAGTTTTCATTAAAACGCTCAATGATCTGCTCCGACAGGCGGACCGCCTCGCCCATGTTCCTGCCCTTCATAACAATGATAAACTCTACGCCGACATACCGGTACACGGGGCATCCGCTTTTCTGCTCCAGATAGTTCAGAATCTCCTCTAGCAGCTCCTCACAGTACTCATGTCCGAACAGAGCGTTCATCCGCTTAAAATTCTCAATATAGAGCTTTATCGCAACGCCTTCATAGTGAAGCAGAAACTGGGCCTGCAGATGGTTATAGCACATACGGCTGCCGCTCTGCTTTCTGTCTTCCCGGTTTGCCTGGTCTCCCGCCAGCCTTTTGGCATCATCAAGATTCATCGCCGGCTGCTTTCTTCCAAAAAATGCCATAAAGAACTATCCCTCCTGCGTATAAAAATCTGTCTTATCACGTAATCGGCGCCGG
The DNA here is from genome assembly GCA_947626475.1 of uncultured Lachnospiraceae bacterium. Lineage (GTDB taxonomy): Bacteria > Bacillota > Clostridia > Lachnospirales > Lachnospiraceae > UBA3402. The sequence goes on along the minus strand of CANQSK010000009.1, from coordinate 10,907 downwards.
ATTGAAAATGCACATGTCATTGTGGAATCCATGCTGGTCGCTGTAGGGCTCTTTGATGCCGCTGGCCACATCCAGGATCATGTCAAAGATCTCATGGCCCACATCCGCGATCGTCTTTTCTCCTGTAGCCACATCGCCCGCGGAGATATCGATCAGATCAAACCAGTGATTCTTCAGCTCATTGCGGCTGCAGACCTTGATGACCGGGCTGATATCCAGGCCGTAAGGCGTGCCGCGGCCGGTCATAAATACCTGCAAACCAATGCCGCTGGCCACCTGACAGGGTCCGCAGACAATATCGCTGGCAGGCGTCGCCGCATAGATCAGGCCGTGCTTCGTAGGTTTCTGAGCCGGGGAAAGGACCTCCACGATCTGGCTGGTTCCGCTCTTGGCAATGCTGCCCATTGCCTTCTCGACGATATTGGCCAGGCCGCCCTTCTTATTGCCGGGCGTTGGATTGGCGTCGCGGCCGACTCCGCCTTTAGCCAGATAATCATCGTACCATTTCATTTCTTCCGCGAGACGGTCCCTCGTATGGGCGTCTGGGCACCGGGCCGCCAGCATGTGAACGCCGTCCCTTACCTCCGTCACTTCACTGAACATAACGGTAGCTCCGCCGCGAACCAGCATGTCCGCCGCGTAACCGGCGCTGGGATTGGCGGAGATTCCGGAAAACGCGTCGCTGCCGCCGCACTGCATGCCGATCAACAGATCGCTGAGAGGAAGCTCCTCCCTGGTCCGTTTGTTCAGTTTCTGAAGCTTTTTGTCCGCCATCTCCATAATGGCGTTCATCATGGCGTCATGACCCGCGTAATCCTGGAGAGTCAGCACATTTTCAGGCGTAATATCCTCCGGCGGAAGCACCCGGTCATAGGTCAGCTTCTCACAACCCAGGCCCACTACCATGATCTCGCCGCCAAAATTGGGGTGCCGGATTACATTGGTGATCGCCCGTATAGGAATGTAAGCCAAGGGCGCGTTGATCGCGACGCCGCAGCCGTAAGGATGGGTTACCGCGACCACGCCGTCAACATTCGGATACTTCGGCAGCAGCTCTTTCTTGATCCTCTCGACCGCAACCTTCAACACGCCGGCCGCGCACTGAACCGTGGTCACAATGCCCAGCAGATTCCGGGTTCCCGCAGGCCCTTCCGCATTGCGGTAGCCCATCCAGGTCGTCCTGTCCGGCATAGGAAGACTCTCTACAGGAACCAGATTCGTCCCATACTCCATATTGTCCACCGAAGGACTCTCCGGCAGCTCCAGCATGTGTTCGTTGATCCAGTCGCCTTTTTTGATATCGCGAGCCGCGTACCCCAGCACAACTCCGTACCGGACAATCTCTCCTCCGGCCGGAATATCGCACAGGGCAATCTTGTGAGCCTGAGGAATGTCCTGATTCGCCGTCAGCCCATCCATCACCTCTGTCCCCGCTTTGATATCCTGCACGGCCACCACCACATTGTCCTGATCCTTGATCTTTACATACAATCGCGCCATATTATGTATCTCCTTATATATTTGTCGTATATCTGTATCTGAATTATACCAGATTCAATAAATTATGTAAAATCTTTTAGAACATTTTTTCAACCGGGAATCGCCCATATTGTTTACACAATTAGGATATTGTGCTACAATATATAGAAAGTGCAACGCTTTTTTATCAAATCACACAAAAAGGAGGAACACAAATGGCAGGAACCAGAGACAATTATTTCCGCACAAGTGACAACGCAATCCTGTATTTTGAGGACCACAGTCCGGAAAAGGGCAGTCCTATCGTGCTGGTACCGGGATTCTGCTGCAGCACCAGGTTCTTTGAGAACAATCTGGAAGCGCTGGCAGCCGCACACCGGGTTATCAGTTTTGATCCCAGGGGACAGGGCTGCTCCTCCAAAGGCCTTCAGGGGCATACCATCGAGCGCAACTGCACCGACATTAAGGAACTGCTGGATTATCTGGACGTGCGGGGCGCAACCATGCTGGGCTGGTCTATGGCCGGACAATTTATCGTCAAATATTTCGATATGTTCGGCGCATACCGCATAAAAGCCCTGGGCCTTATTGACTGCCCGCTGGGCGCGGCCTGGGACGAGCCGTGGAATGCCCACAGCCTGAAGGGATTCAACATGGACCTGTTCAATGAGCACCTGGCCATGTGCTACAACGGCAATGAAGGCTACTGCAATTTCTTTGCCCATATGATGTACGACGGCAACGACGACTCCAAGATAGACTGGGCAACCAAAGAAATGATGAAGACTCCGCCGTGGATCAGCTTCGCCATCTACAGCGACATGGTAATGCAGAACGGATATGAACTTCTGAAACAGATTGATGTGCCAATGGTATTCTTCGGCGCCAACGGACAGGTAACCGCCAACGGCAAGGACCTGGCTACCAAATGGTACCCGGAAGCCGCTGTAAACTCTCCCTACAAAGAGAGTTATCCCTTTGAGCATGGCGGCCATGTGTTCTTCCATTGCTTTGCGGAGGAATTCAATGAGAAACTGCTGCATTTTGTAGACGCAGTTGACAAGAGAGGATAAGCTGCGGTTTATCCGAATCGGTTTTTCCAGCATAAAAAAAGCACCGGCCCCACAGCTCATGCGTCTGCAAAACCAGCACTTTCGTGCGCCCTCAGGGACTCGAACCCTGGACAAATAGATTAAGAGTCTACTGCTCTACCAACTGAGCTAAGGGCGCTCTTTTGAATTACCACTGAAGCATTTGCACATTTGCATTTACTTCAGGGGACGTGAGATATTTTAGCGCAGGGGTTGACAAAAGTCAACCCCTTTTTTACATTTTTTTAAAATAGAATCTTACAGAAGTTTGTCAATAGCTCCCGACAGCGTCTTCTTGTCCTGCATCCCTACCATTTTGGTCTTTGCCTCTCCGTCCTTGAATAAAATAAACGTGGGAATGGACATCACGCCGTATTCAGCCGCGATTTCCTGATTGTCATCCACATTAACCTTGCCCACTTTAAGCCTGCCCTCGTACTCCTTCGTCAGAGCGTCAACTACCGGGCTCATGGCCTTGCAGGGGCCGCACCAGTCCGCATAGAAATCCACCAGCACCGGCTCCTTTGCCTGATACACCTCTGCCTCAAAATTACTGTCCGTCAATGCTACTGCCATAACAATCATTCCTCCTTCTTGTATATTAATTCTTTTTAGTTCGCTTTTCGTTTCCGTCCAGGGCTTTCTGCGCCTCCCTCAATGATCTCTGAATCCTCAGTACCTGCCGGTTCAGCTCCGGCTTGTCGCAGGTGGCCTGCTGAAGCTTCCGGGCGACTGTCTCCTGAAGCGACAATTCCATCACCAGTTTTCCTGTTTTATATTTAAAATATTCACCGAACCGCTATCAGCTTACAGATGGGATTTCCTTTCGCGGCAAATTTTTCTTCGTATTCCGTCATCACATTGCCCTCCGCGTACCGGCTGTGGTGCAGATCATGGGTCTCCATGACGACCCTCCAGCCTGCCGACGGAATAGATTCCAGGGAGTAGGCAAACAGCTCCGCATTGTCCGTCTTGAACTCAACGGAACCGTCCTCCGCAAGAATCTGGCTGTAAACCTCCATAAATCTTGGAGAAGTCAGCCGCCGCTTGGCATGGCGGTCCTTGGGCCACGGATCCGAAAAATTCAGATAGATCCGCTTCACTTCCCCCGGGCCGAACATCTGCGGCAATTCCAGCGCGTCCTCGCGGAGAAAGCGGACGTTGGGCAAAAGAAGCTCTTCCTGCTTCTGGATGGCCTTGAGAAGCACGGATGAATATCTCTCCACTCCCACATAGTTGATCTCGGGATTGGCCGCGGCCAGTTCCATAAGAAAACGCCCTTTTCCCATGCCTATCTCCATATAGACAGGATTCCCGTTGCCGAACACCTCCGCCCATCTTCCCCGGCAGAGCTCCGGCTCCCGGACTACATGGACGCTCTCCTCAATTCTCTGCTCCGCGCCGGGAATATGGCGTAGCCTCATGCGTTTCCCCTCCAAATCCTCTTGTGTTCCATCATTTTATCATCAGACTTCCCTTATTTCAATAGAATTTAATTTTTAGTTTTTAATTTTCTCTTACATTGCAAAATTTTTAGTGCATAACTTGTCGAAAAATAGTATAATTGTAATATCAATCATACGGTGAAGTCAATTATCGTAAAGGAGGGTTCCTATGGCAGTATCACAAAGCAATCGCTGGGACAAAATCCGACTGGGCGTTCAGGAGGCCGAAAGCCTGATCAATCAGAAAAAATATAATCTGGCCATGGTACGATGCCGTCAGACACTGGAGTATATGATCCGGGATTTATGCGACAAGGCTCTGATAACCACCCAGAACAGCAATCAGGACATGTCTTCCCTTATTGATGAACTCTACACAAACCGGTGGATCACCAAGACCACCTGTGAGCACTACCATAAGATCCGCATGCTGGGCAACAAGGCAGTACACGACGGCAGCGACAACGCCTATGACGCGAATCAGGCCTATCATCTGCTGACCCAGGAGGTTTACACTTTTTCCAAGGATTTCAACCGCAAGGGACAGGCTCAGCCGCAGCAGTCCGCCCGCGGCAGGCAGTCTCAGCAGGCGCAGCAGCGCGCGTCCCAGCCGAGGCGCCGTCCAGCCTCCGGTCAGGCGCGGAGCCGCAGGCGTCCCAGTCAGGGCATGCCCTTTACCACCACGGATCTTATGCGCCTGCTTCTGATCGTGATCGCGGTCATTCTGATTTTTGCAGTCGTCCACTTCTTCCGCGGCCGCAAAGCCGATGTTGAGGAGACAGTGCCCTCAACGGAAGCCCCTACTATTGAAGAGTCTCTTCCCGAGACCACGCCGGCTCCCGAGACCATGGCCGAGACCACACCGGCAGCGGTATTTAAGACCAATGACCATCTGAACGTCAGGGCAGAGCCGTCCACTGAGGGGAGACGCCTGGGCGTTCTGGATCCGGATACGATCGTGGATTACGTCGGAGAGTATGACGACGAGTGGGCCATTATCAATTACGACGGCCAGGAAGCTTACGTGGCCAGCCGGTATCTGGTCCACGACTGACAGATCATCAAAAGAATACAGGAGGGATGCCGCTTACGGCGTCCCTTCTTTCTGTAACCGCGTAAAATCCTCCGGACGCGTCAGGCGGCCGGGCGTTGACAAAAAAACAGGATTCTTCTATACTGTATAGATAAATAAGAAAATGAGGTTTTTCCCATGAAAAAATGTATTTCCTATTTTTTCGGCATTCTGTTTGCTTTCTGCCTTATGATAGTCCTGCTGATCACTTCCATAGAGGCGGTTGCCTACTGGACGCCGGGATACTATGAAAAAGAATATACCAAATACAACGTAACCGCCGACGTTCATATGGAGATGGACGACCTTCTGGACGTGACCACGGAAATGATGGCGTATCTCAGGGGCCGCCGGCCGGATCTTCACGTACCCACGATCGTAGACGGCCAGCCCAGGGAATTTTTCAATGAGCGTGAGATTGCCCACATGGAAGACGTCCGGGGCCTGTTTCTGGGCGGTCTGGCCCTGCGGCGCATCTGCGTCGCGGCAGCTTTGGTCTGCCTGGCCGGACTTCTGCTCCTGAGGGCGCCTGTGCGAAAGGTGCTGCCCCGTTCCGTGTGCGCAGGGACGGTCCTGTTTTTCGCCGCCATCTGCGGTCTGGCCGCCATTATCGCCACCGATTTCACCAAATATTTTGTGATCTTCCACCATATATTCTTTGACAATGATCTGTGGATCCTGGATCCCAGAACGGACCTTCTTATCAATATCGTGCCGGAACCATTCTTTATGGATACGGCAGCCAGAATAGCGCTGACTTACGGAGCGGCTGTAGCCGTGGTCTTTGTGGTCTGCGTCATTCTGATCCGAAGGGACAGGCAGTCATAAAACAGTATTGTAACGGAGATTATTTATGAAAAAATTGTTTTCGCTTCTTCTCTGCGTCTCCCTGCTGCTGGGCATCTGTCCCTCCGCAGCCTATGCCGCAGGCGAATGGCCGGAAACGGCGGATATCGAGGCGGACGGCGGTATTCTGATGGATGCGTCCACCGGGGCCATCCTGTACGGAAAAAATATCCACAACGCCTATTATCCGGCCAGTATCACCAAGATTCTGACCGCGCTCATTGTTATCGAGCGGTGCAGCCTGGACGAGACAGTCACATTTTCCCACGACGCCGTCTACAACGTAGAGGCCGGCAGCACCAGCGCCGGTCTGGATGAGGGCGACGTGCTCAGTGTCCGGGACTGTCTCTACGCACTGCTTCTGAAATCCGCCAATGAAGTGGCCAACGCCCTGGCGGAGCATGTGGCGGGCAGCATTGACGGTTTTTCCCAGCTGATGAATGAAAAAGCGGCCTCCCTGGGCTGCGTGGATTCCCATTTTGCCAATCCCAGCGGACTGAACAATGAAAATCATTATACCTCCGCCTATGACATGGCGCTTATCAGCCAGGCGGCCCTGCAGAACGAGACTTTTATGAAGATCGACTCAACTCTGTACTACGACCTGCCGGTCACCAAACGAAACCCCGAGGGCGCCCGCATCTATCCCGGCCATAAGATGCTCAAAAAAAATCTGTCGGAATACTATGAGGGATGTCTGGGCGGCAAGACCGGATACACCTCCCTGGCCGGCAACACTCTGGTCACCTTTGCGGAGCGGGACGGTCTCCGGCTGATCGCGGTCATCCTGAACGGACACCAGTCCCACTACCGGGATACCAAAGCGCTTCTGGATTTTGGCTTCCAGAATTTCCAGACTGTAAACATCCTGGATTTTGACCTTACCTACGCTTCCGTGGAAAACGACATGACGATTGCGGGCCTTCCGGCCTCCCCCCTGTCCGGCCTGCGTCTGGACTCATCCAGCCTCCTGACTTTGCCAAAATCGGGAGATTTCACCTATGTAACCTCCCAGATCACCTATGACCTGCCGGAAAGCGCTCCGCCGGACGCCATTGCCCGGGTTGAGTATTTCTGGGGCGACCGGCATCTGGGTTCCGCCTATCTGTTCATCAACGCAGTCAGCACCAGCGGCGCTTCATCCGATTACGCCACTACCGCCGCTCAGATTGCCGATATCACTTTGAAGGCCGAAACCACATCCGAGGAATCCGGCGCGTCCCAGGCGTCCGACAGAGCACCCTTCTACGTTCCCCCCGTTGTATGGGTGATACTGGGCGTTCTGGCCGCCGTAGCCGCTCTGACCGGCATTTTTATCGCTGTCAAATCTTACCACGAGAAAAAGGAGATGGAGGCGCGCCTGAAGCGGCGTCAGAAGCGCATGGCGCGCTTAAACGACGGATCGATTTCTTCCATGGAATTTGACATTAAGATGGAGCAGAAGCGCAGGAACCGAAGCTCGGCACGAAGACAGCGTTTCCGCCGCCGCAGGTAATCCGGCCCGGCGGCCGCAAAGCAAAAAGGAGGGACCCCCTCTAAGAACTGATCTTGTGGGATCCCTCTTTTTTATGCGCTTTTTTTACTTTTTGAAGGAACTGTCTCCGCTTTCTGCGGTGCTCCATTTTCTTCTCCATGAGTTTCTCGACGCTGCTGTCGTCTGCGGATTTCACTGTCTTCACCACATAGACCGCCTCGTCGTCTACCTTCTTGATACGCAGCTTCCCCCGGACATATCCGTGATCCGGGCAGACTGCCAGGCAGAAATACTGCTTCTGATTCAGAGAAAACCACTGTACTTTCTTCCGCAGCCTGCGGCCGCACTGCCTGCAGGCAATCCCTGTCACCTGCCGGTCCGACAATGCCGCGTTCCTGGAGGGAAATACCCGGGACACATACTTGGAATACGTGGGAAACTCCAGATAGATCTCTTCTTCCCGGTTTCCGGGAATCCTGTGATAATCCACAGAAACATAGGTTTTCCACCGCTCAAAGTCAATGGCCCTCATAACCTTGCCCGTATAACAGGCATCATCCAAAGCCCTGTGAAACGGTTTATCCTGTCGGAGTCCCAGCCTGTCTATGGCATGCTCCAGAGACAGTTTTTCCTTGTCATCTCCCAGCTCCAGACCGTACAGCTTCTGCACATCATAATAATACAGGGGAAACCCAAAAGGATTGGGAATCCGGTAATAATCTATATTCCGCTGAAGCTCCAGCATATCTGCCGGTCCCCAGGTGCAGAAACGGTAATCCTCTCCGCACCAGTCCACAAACTCCGCGAATGCCTTCGGAAACGGCTGTCCCAAAACCTGCAGCTCCTCCATGCTCAGCCGCGTAACCCTGGCGGCAATCCGGTTCATCCCCCGGTACACCTGAGGCTTCACCAGCTGATGGAACTCCGATACCTGCTCCATGCGCTCATTCAGCTTCACCGCGCCGATCTCAATGATCTCACTGGGCAGCGCTTCTATGGACTTTTCCTTGCCATACGGACTCTGGTTCCACTCCAAATCCATCACAATATACGTACTCATGAAGGCATTATAGCATTAATACCCTAATATGTAAATAACTGGGTACAGTAAATGGTCCCGCCGGACTGATAATACCCTATGCCTATCTTCGTATAACTGCCGTTTAAGATATTGGCTCTGTGACCGGCGCTGTTCATCCACCCGTTCATGACCGCCTCCGGCGTCGGATAACCATACGCGATATTTTCCCCGGCTCCCATAAAAGAAATGCCGTTCTGGGTCAGCACGCTGCTGAAATGACCGCCGCCCGGCCTGGTGTGGGAAAAGCTGACGGCTGTCTCCTGAGCCCGGATCGTGGCCGCCGCCGTCAGACGGGAATCTTCCGTCACAGGCGACAGGCCCGCTGCCGCTCTCTCCCTGTTTACCAGCTCGATAACTCCATCAATATAGGCTCTCGCCTGGCTATTTCCCTGACTCGGAGTCTGCTGTCCCGGCCACTGCTGCTCCGGCATCTGCTGTTCCGGAACCTGCTGCTGCCATCCCTGATTTGGGAACCATTCCAATCCGTCGTCATTTCCCTGGTTGTCAGGCCCCTGACCCGGGAACCATTCCAGCTCACCGCTGCCATTTCCCTGAATCTCCGGTCCCTGGCCCGGGAACCATTCCAACTCACCGCTGCCATTTCCCTGGATATCAGGTCCCTGGCCAGGAAACCATTCCAGCTCACCGCTGTCATTTCCCTGGATATCAGGCCCCTGGCCCGGGAACCACTCCAGCTCACCGCTGCCGTTTCCCTGAATCTCCGGTCCCTGGCCCGGGAACCATCCCAGCTCACCGCTGCTTCCCGGATTCCGGCCGCAGCCAACAAGCTCCGCCAGAATCCGGCAGCAGTCGCTTCCGCTGATCGTATACACCTTCACCGCCGCCTGCGCCGGCACTGGAACCGACACGGCCGCTGCCACACTGGCCGCCGCTGCATAAAGTACCAACTTCTTCATAATAAACCTCCTCCTGTCGCTACATAATTTTTACAGTTCTGTTACCTTTTTATGTTAGCATACAGAAGTTGGGAAAACGATAGGAGACAGTTGGAAACCTTTCCAAAAGCCTGGCAGCCATTTTCTGGATTTACGGCAGGAACCAAAGTCCTGTCCGGTTATTCGGTTATCAGCGCTCCCAGAGGACCGTCCTCATCCGTGCTGAACTCATACCATACTCCGTCAATGAGCTGGCGGCCCGTATACATACGGCCGCAGGTTCCGTCATGGAGCGGATGGAAATAATACCGGTGGCCGTTATCATCCAGCCATCCCGTAGCCATATAACCAGTCTCATCAAAGTAATACCAGCAATAGGTTCCGCGCCACTTCAGATAAGCCCACTCACCGGCCGGATGATGCCCGTTGTCAAACTTAAATCTCCAGCCGCCGGGATCGCGCGACCAGGTTCCGTTGCTTCCCGACATATCCTTTCCGACCAGCGCCCGGTCTACCTTGAATGCCCGGCGATAGTAGCCGTCCCGGGTCGTCACGGTTCCGGAGCCGGAATAGTTGTTCACATACACCGGAATATTGTCGGCTGTTTCCCGAAGATACAGGGTATGGGGTCCCTTGCTCAGGGTCATGTGAAGCATGTTGTCGCGGCTTATCGTGTAAGCTTTCTCTTTTCCGTCGTCAATTCTCAGATATACGGTCTGTCCCGCCAGAGACGCGCTCTTATCCTGGCTGTCCTCCACAGGAATGGAAACCTGGTAAGTATCCGGCGATTTATCATTCGCGATCTGAATCCGGTTGGCTGTAGTGGGATATACAAAGGGTTTGTTATCGTCGGTATTCATGTTCTGAATATAGTCCGACACAAGGGCGTCCTCGCCGCCCAGCTCTCCCACCTTGCGGCCGTCCGCGATTCCCTTGAAGGTGGTCACATAATTATTGGTAGCCACCAGAAGCTTCGTAATCTTGTCCGTTCTTGACAGCTCCTTGCCGTCGTCCAGCACCACAGACGTCACCTTGGCGCCGCTGGAACCGGCCGGATCATAAGCGTAGGAGAAGCCCGCCACCTGAAGGAAGCTGCCGCTGACCCTGGTCCGGAGAAGAAGCCCGGTCTCGTCCTGTCCGGTCATTGTCAGACCGATCTCCAGAGCCGTATAAAGCTGTTCCGGCGTGATCTCCATCACCTCCACCATGTTGCCATGGTTAAACGCATTCAAAATATCGCCTCTCGTTATGACCCCCACCGGCAGCGTCGCGGAGATGCCTCCGCCATTTTCCACAGCGATCACCGGCTGTCTCATATCGTGCTGCTTCGCAAACTCTTTCGCGCTGGCCAGAAATACATCCGTAACAAAATCTCCGTAGCCGGTCTCCACAATACGCGGCTCCGCATAATCATAGTAAACATAACCGCCCCAGAGAGGTGTAGCGCTTCCGCCGATCACCTGGCCAAGCACAGCCTCCTGCTCACTCTGAACCTGGGCAAGAACGGCAGCGGTCTTGTCCGC
>CANQSK010000008.1 GCA_947626475.1 uncultured Lachnospiraceae bacterium | reverse complement strand
GAACCCGTCGAAATCACCGAAATGCGCGCCTACATAATTTTCCTTAAGCCTCTGGCCACCCTCTACAGGAAGAATCATGGATTCTCCGTCCTCATCCATGATCACAAAGCCTTTCCCCAGATCAGTGAAGCCGTGATCTTCCGCCACCTGGTAATGCATGGCTGTCTCGGAGCGGGCGCCGCCGTAAGCGGTATTGCACTCGACAATGGTGCCGTCCACATACTCTACCAGATCGCGGATGAGATCCGGATCCAGGTAATTGCTGGCCGGCGGTTCGCCGGTGGAGAGCTTCACCGCGATGTTGTCGCCGGTCAGTTCCACTCCCAGAGCTTTATAAACATTCATCATACCATCCGGGGAAATGTCGGTAGTCATGTAGACCACGGGGACATCCGAATCGGCGCTGTCGTTAGACGCCTGCGTGTCCGTGGCGGCTTCCCCTTCATCATCCGCGTCGGAAGCAGCGGTATTTTCCGCCTGGCTGTCCGTGGCAGACTCGGAATCAGAAGAGGAATCTGCCACGTTGTGGGACGTATCTTCCGCGGCAGAGCTTTCTCCTGTGCCGGAGGCACCGGCACCGCTCCCGCATGCTGCGAGAGAAATCATCAATACAGAACTTAAAAGCAACGCAACCGTTTTCTTCATGGCGTATGCTCCTTTCACATTTCTTTATTGTGCTGCTGATTTTATTATAATGAAAATGGAAATCGTGCGGAAGTCTCTATTTGTTCATCAGTTCATACCAGAGGTTACAGCTCCTTCTGCATCTGCTGTTCCCAAAACGCCACGGCATCGTTTATCCAGCCCTCGGCCACTGTTCCCGTTCCCAGTCCGAAGCCGTGGGAAAGTCCCTCATAGGCGTGAAATTCTGTCGGGATACCCGCGGCGGACATCGCCAGGGTCCGGCGCTGCATTGTGCGCCAGTTCGCAATGCCGTCGCTGGTTCCGACGCATACATAGGTGGGCGGGTCGGTTTTCTGCCATTCGCTGTGACCCGTGTACTGCATGACGACACAGCCCGCCTGCGGCAGATCGTCACCGCCGAAATAGGCTGTACCGTAAGAGCCGACGTCGGCTGCCATTCTTGCGCCTGCTGAACCGCCCCACAGGGAATAACAGTCGGTGTCCACCTCCAGTTCCTCTGCGTGTTCAAAAATAAAACTGATCGCCCGCGCCAGATCTTCCATGGCCGTATCCCAGCCGGGACGGTAGATCAGCGCGAAGGCATTATAGCCCTTTTTGGAAAGCTCCAGCGCATGGGGGAAGCTGTCGTGCATTGCGCCGACATAGGCAAAACCGCCTCCGGCATTACATACGGCAAACTTTTCGCCGGGATTGCCCCTGAAAAAGAACAGTCCCGTATCCGCCTTGCCGGGGTCGGCCGCTTTTTCCTCATCGGTATAAATATCGTAAAAGATCGTCTCGCCCGCCTGTGCGTGGGATTTCATGTAATTAGCGATCTCCACCGTCTTATCCGGGTCGATGTTCGAGTACCATGTAAGGCGAAGGCCGCCCAGCGTCCTGCCGCTCCAGTATCCGGTATTCACGGGGAAGATAAGCCGCCCAAACTCACCGAAAGCAGGGTCGTTTATCACATCTGAAATGGCAGTGCCGGTTGTAAAGGGCTGGCTTGTGTCCTGCCCGATCCCGGAGTCCCCGCTTTCATTCCGGAAGAACAGCGGGAGCGCGTTATAAAGATACTCCTGCACGGCGTTAAAATCATGGTAGCCGCCGTCTTTTTGGTAGAACACATGGTGTTCCGGCGTGAAGATCTCCCTTGACAGCATCTCGTCCGCCATATGGATCGACTGGCTCTTGACCGCGTCCTCGGTGCCGACGGCGTGATAGATGAAGTACCCGCGCTCGTCGAGGTTTTCATTTCTCACAAGCTGCTCGATAAAGTCCACGTTGTCCTCGAAGCGGAAGTCGCCGTAGGTGCCGTAGTACCAACAGGAACCGCTCATGGGCAGAAACCAGCGGATATAATCGTAGTCGTAGCAGAACTGGAGCCATGTTGTGACCGAACCGAGGGAGAAGCCGCCGAAGGCCCGATGATCGCGGGAGGCTTTCAGATCCTCCGGGGACGTGGAGTTGGCGTAGGTATGAAACCGGCCTTCTACAGTGGGCATCAGATGGTCTTCAAAATCCTGATGGAAAGCACGAAATTCCTCAATGGAGCTTGAAAAATCCGTTCGGCTGTTTTCGTTGTAGAAAGTGGCTGACACGATGATGAGCGGCGGAATATCACCGTTCGCGATCAGGTTGTCAAACATATTTTTCGTTGCCGTAAAATCAAAATATTCTCCGGCATGACCGCCCCAGCCGTGCATGAGATAGAGAATGTTGTACCGTGTCTCGGTATCATTCTCATCATAGCCGCAGGGCGTATAAACATAAGCTGTTTTTGTGATAGGGCTGCCGTCCCGCACATAGTCCTCGGATTCATAATCGAGGCGGACGACATTTCCCGGCTTGTCAGACGCCTGTGTGTATCGTGCCGGAACTGCTTCCGTCCAGCCGGTCTGCGGTATTTCCATGTTACTCCCTCCTGATTCTTTACTTCCCAGGGGTGTGCGGTTTTCCTCCTGGTTATTGGCTGTTTCCGTTTCCTGAGGCGATTCCTCCGCCGGCGTCCTGATAGCGGACTGATTTCCGTTACAGGCGCAAAGAAGAGCCGGGAGCAAGGCAAAAATCAGGCATATCGCAATTTTTTGATTCATTTTCATCATCCTTCTTTTGGAATGCGCTTCATACCGATTCTCGCTTATCATTATAAAAAAATCGAGGCTTCCGAAGAAGTCTCGATTCGTTAATCAGTTATAACCTGCGGTTAGAACTTCTGACCATAGATCACGCTTAAAAATTGACGGTGACCGGCTCTGCCGTGAAGGATGAGAACACGGCGGTGGCATTTTCAAAATACAGCACCTCGGTGTTGTCATCGGTGGGAGAGTACATCGCCTGCAGATTCGGATAGGCATCCAGCATATGTCGTTTGGCCTCTACACGGTCGTCACGGACAAGCCGTCCGCTGAGCCGCAGCCATTTTTCGCCGTCGAAGGCGCACAGTTCCACAAGCGGATTTTTCTCGATTTGCCTGGACACATCTTTGACTTTACCCGTCTGAATATAAAGCTTTCCTTCAAATATATCCACCGTGCCAAATGGGCGTACACGGGGCTGACCGTCCTCAGCGGTCGCCAGATAATATGTGCCTGCTTTTTTCAAAAAATCGTAGACTTCCTGCATTACAGATACCTCCTATATTTTATTGATTTGATTATAGCGGACCTCCGCCCGAAGCGGGAGAGGCCAGCACTGTTTCCAGTGCAGAGAGGAAACGCCGGACAACCTCTGTCGGCTGAGGAGAATACAGGATGCCCACAGGCATGACATGATCCCACTCTACCGGAATTACACGCATCAGCGGATGAACCATGCTCCAGCTCTTGATGACTACCAGAATATCCTTGTTTTCCTCACACCGGTTGAAGACGCCCACATCGTAGAGATCAAAATTCACGAGATTGATCTGCGGATGGTGTTCCGTCAGATCGTTCCGCAGGTCGTCCATGTGACGGCACCATCCGCGATGGATCATCATCAGGTCTTTTCCGTACAGATCCTGTACCGTCAGTTTCTCTTTTGATGCCAGCGGGTGATAGATGGACACCGCGCAGCAAAGAGGTTCGTTTTCGATCAACAGTCCCTGACAATTCCGCTGGCTCATGAGAAGCTCGTCCACAAAGCCGGTGACCACATCAATATTTTGCCCCAGGTTTTTCAGGATTTCTCTGGCATTGTCCGAGGTGTTTTCAAAGGGGACCAGCTTGAAGCTCACGTCGGCGCAGTGCTCGTGGATCTTCGGCCACAGATCCATAAGCATTTGAGCAGGCATAATGGGGGAAGTACCGATGCGGATCACCTGATCCTGCGCAAGCTCCGCGCTTCTTGCGCGCTCGATTGCTTCACGGCAGTAGTCCGTGATATACTTGGCGTCTTTGTAAAGGGATTCACCGGCTTTTGTCAGGGTCAGTCCCCGATGCGTCCGCTCAAAGAGGCGCACGCCCAGATCATTTTCCAGCAGATTGATCTGCTTTATCAGCGCGGTGGAAGTGATATACAAGTCCTCGGCGGCCTTGTTGAAGCTGCCCGCCTCCGCCACACGGATAAAGGACGTAAAATTGATATTATTAATGTTCATGAGCAGCTTCCACCTCGCTTCCGACGGTTGTTTGGCGCTTATGCCCGAAATCATTCAATGCTGGAATTATATGATACCAGGGTCAAAAGGTATTTTGACTTTGGCATTATTATATACGGTCAAATGAACTTTTTCAAGAGATTGTCGCCGGACCGGCGCAAGGTGAAGCTGGAGTCGAAGAAATTTTTGTACCTGTGCCAGCTGCCCGTGCAGGCGGAATTACAAATCTCGGATATTTATCAATGATTACAGCTTACGGTAATTTGCTAAATACTCAGAAAAAGTCGTTGTCGGAAGCATACGGCGTTTTCGAATCATGTCCGACCAGATGGTATTGCCGTCTGCTTTTGTGATAATTCCGGCGTTCATGGCTTCAATCAGAATATCTCCGGTTGTAATATGTGAAATCCTATATTTCTCCACATATGGGCGGATATCACGCAGATTATTGCTGGCAAGCGTTCCGTCTCTCTGTTTCGCCATAGCGATTCCGGCAGCTTCGCCTCTGCCGATAATTCTCATCCCTGCTTCTGGTGAGGTTGTCATCTGCAGGTAATCGTTGTATTCCTCAGAACCTGCTTCCATACTCTCAACGGAAAAATGCCCACGATTCTTCAACATATCGACTCGCGCCAGAAGATAAGAAACCCTCTGAAGCTCATGATAGACTTGCGCGGGCAAAATAATTCTTCCAGCATATAATCTCGTCAAGATGCTCTCCTCACGAATCCAAAGAAAAGCGGAGAGACAATCTGTATCAAAGAAATACTTCTCAGTCAATAGCATCTCCTTCCTGATTATCTTCATCTAAGCCGAACGCAATATCGTCGCGAAAAGCATCAAGCAACAGCTCATCGATTTTTCCTGAGGAAACCAAGTCTTTTTGCCGTAGCTCATCTACCTGCTTCAGATAGTGTCCATACGTTCTTTTCTGCAATTCAATAGGTGTCGATTTATACAACTTATCACCAAATCCGAGGTGCCTTGCTGCAGACATGACTCCGGAACTGTAATCTTTAAGTTTGTCAGAAGAAAGATATCCTTCCGAGACCAGCCGCCAGAACATTGCCAGATGACTCATCCCAAAGTATTGCTCAAGCACGATAACATGCTGTAAAGATAGCTGGCCATCACCGACTGCCTTCTTTATTGCTGCCCTCAAAGACTTGTATGGTGCGAGGAAGTAGGAGGCAAACTGATCCGCACACTTCTCATTCTCACTTTTGGGATCAAGCCTTTTAGAGCAAACATTAAAGCCGGATTCATCATCGAAATACAGATGGTACAACTCATGGGCAAGTGAAAATCGCTGACGGCCATATGACATGGTCGAGTTAATCGCTATCAGTTTTATTATATTATCCCGGATGCACATTCCACTGATGTTTTCTCCGAGGGGATAAAGCACGAGTGTAAGTCCGTCAATTTGGTTCGCAAGAGAAAAAATGTCAACCGGCGAATTGGCATCTTCTCCCAGCAATTCCCTTAATTCCTGCGCTTTTGTGTTAAGATCCAACTTATCCAACATTCGATTCCTCCAGTATTTTCGCCATGAATCTGCTATTGATCGCAATCTTCCCGATATCGGCAATGATGCGCAGATCTTCCTGGCAGACATCCTGTGCCCGAAAAGCAAATTGGATTGGATGGGTTTCTTCCTCCGTATCCGCAAAGGCAGCGAGATCATATCCGTAAAGATTCACAACACTTTCCAGTTGATCAACAGTGAGATTTCTTTCTCCGGTCTCAACCTTTGATATGAAAGTTTGAGTCACTCCCAGATAATCCGCAATCTGTCCCTGCCGCAGGCCCGCTTTCTCCCTCATCATTTTAAGTTTTTCATAAATTGCGGCCATGGCAAACCCTCCTTTCTCCTCTTAGGTGTATTATATATCCTCCATGTCATATTTTCAAGAGTTTATTTTATAAAAACATGACCCGCTGCCAAGGCCCCCTGTCAGCCGTCCATATTCGCAAAGTGCCCGCTGGCAGCGGAAAAGCTGGCACAGCGGGCAGAACAATATTCTATAAAGTTACAGTATTCTCATAGCCTGCCATTCGTCTCATAGTCCAGATACGCGCCCTTCATGGGAGAGGCGGCCAGATCTGTTAAGGTATCAGGGTAAAATGTTCCTCCGCTCCTGCGGAGCACAGTGAGATCTCATATTCCCCGTGGGCCGTATGAAAAAGTCCGCAGGGCTGCGCAGCGCCGTCCCGAAGCAGGGTGAGAGCGGGCATACGAATCTCCAGCCGTTCCGGCGAAAGGCTGAGTCCTTCGCCGGTCATTTTCATATAGCTCTCTTTCAGGGTCCAGAGGGTAAAAAAACGCCGCTGCGCTTCGCCGGGATCCTGCGCCGCCTGCAGATAGGCGCGTTCGCTCGGGCAGAAGATACGGGGCGCAAGCTCAAAGGGCACGTCTTTGACCTGCTCAATGTCGCAGCCCACCGGCGCGCCGCTTACGGCGCACAGCGCCAGATCGCCTGAGTGGGACAGACTGAAGAAGATGCCGTCACAGTAAGGCTTGCCGTTTTTGTCCACAGCCACGTCCCGGGCCCGGAAGCCGTGGGCGGTCAGCATATTTTCCATCAGCCGCCACACGCCGAGGCTGCGCCTGCGGTCCTCCGCCCGCCGGTAGCGCAGGATATAGGCCTGCCGCCATGGCGGAATACCTGTGAGAGCGGCGTCGTCGGTCAGCGGGTCGGGCAGACAGGAAACGTCTGAAAGCGCGTACTCAACCATGTTTCGCCTCCTGCGGTTTCAGAGAGATTTCCACGGTGGTGTTGTTCAGGTCGAGTATTCGCAGGTACTGCACCTTGTCCGATATGCGCTTGACAAGCTCAATCCCGTGGATCTCAAACGCGTCCGAATCCGTCGTGTAATGGGAGGGATCAAAGGGGATTCCGTTGTCCCGGGTGCGCAAAAGCAATGAGTCCGGTGTAACGCTCAGATTAATGTCAATGGAGTGTACATGTTTCCCGCCGTACCGGATAATATTGACCGCCATTTCCTCAGCGGCTACCGCGATCAGATTTGCCTTCTCCCGGTCGATGCCGCAGCGCTCGCCAAACGCGATGATCTCACGGGGTACACGGGACGTCTCCTCAATGGTCGGGTGTATGGAAATATCCAGGACATGTTCGTCCTGCGCGTCAGGCAGCAGAAGGAAATCCCGGCCGCGGTACCGCCACCGAAGCAGAACCGCAACGGCAAACACAGTTATCGCTTCGCCCAGGATCAACGCGATCATCAGCGCGCGCAGCTTGCTTTCCTCGCTCGGTCCTGCCAGAAGGACCAGCAAAAATGCCGGCGGAAGCACAGCCACGCAGCTGCGGAGCGACGTCACAAACGAGGCCAGCTTTTCTTTTTCCGTAGTCTGGTAATAGTTCATCAAAAAGCTGTTGAGCAGATAGAACGGCAGGCTGAAGATGAAGACGCGCAGCGATGATACCGCCAGGCCAAGCAGGGGACCGCCTGTGATGCCGAAGAAACCGACTGCCTGCTGTGTGAACACCGCCAGTGCCGTCATAAACACCGCCAGCACTGCGTAGCTGTAGAAAAGCACGTTTTTGGCAAGGGCTCGCATCCCATAATAATCCTTTTCGCCGTAAATCACGCCGCCGATAGATGAGAGCGTGCCGACAATGCCGCCGATGAGCATCTCAACGATCAGCACAGTGTTGTCGCAGATGGTAAACACTGCCATCCCGTCGTTGCCCATGGTACGCACGATCATCATATTGAGCGCAAGACCGCGCGCTGTATCAAAGATCATGTAAAACAGCGTGGGCATGCCCATGCACAGCGTCAGCTTCAGAGACTGATACAGATCTTTCTTTGGTATAATGAAATGCAGCATGCGCTTGGGCGAGCGCAGATAGGGAATGAGCACAACCATTGCCAGCGCGTATCCCAGAATGGTGGACAGCGCCGCTCCCGCTGTGCCTAACGGCGTAAATTTAAGCAGCAGGTAGTCAAAGGTCAGGTTAATAACATTGGAGGCAATGACATAAGCGGAGGCGAGGCTGGGGTGGTTGTCCACAGCCACATAGTTGATGAACTGCAAGACGACGCCGATGACGGGCGCGCCTAAAAGCGTTACCCGCACAAACGCGTTCACACTGTCTGTCAGAGGATCCCCGCCTGTAAGCAGCCGCGAAAAAAACGGTGAAAAAACTGAAAGCAGCATAAACAGCGCGCCGCACGCCAGGCTCACCAGAAATGTCATGGAAAACACACAGTCCGCCTGCTCCCGCTCCCGGCGGCCCAGCAGCATTCCTGCCGCGATACTGCCGCCGACGGCCAGCACATACCCGGGCAGCTCCGTGATGTTGTCTACTGTCATGCCGATCTTGACTGCGGACATGGCGTCCGCTCCTAAAATATTGCCCACAAGCATGGTATCTACCACGTTGCCGATCTGCAGCGACGCCGTGAGCAGTATGCCGGGCAGCAGATACTGCCACAGCTTGGTCTTGATCAGTTTTTCGTTTCGTTTCAGCATATTCACGTCCTCGTATTGTCAAAGAAGCCCAGCGTATCCAGCGCGCGAATGGCGTTTTCCAGGTACGTATCATCTGTGATAGGCCACTTGTAGCCCAGACGGTAGAGCGCTTTGGCGGTAAAATCATTATCCGCGGGAATCTCATAGCGCACCGATCCGTCACTGCTGTCATAAGCGATCAGGCCCAGCACCGTGCCGCTGAGATCCTCATGTCCGGAGGCATCACGCAGCGCCGCGGCAAAGGCCTCATCCGGGACAATGTCAACGGCAAAGCCGTAAGCCCGCATGGCGTAGATTACATCGGACATATAGAGGGAATGACTGTTGTACGCGTGGAAGACTGTGAAGCCTCCCTCGCAGGCCGCCAGCTTAAGGATTGCCGCCGCCGTCGAGTCGATGGGCGAAAATTCCGCCGGGACGTGCATCGCGCCCATGGGGAACTGTCCCAGCGCCTTGTATGCTTTTAACGTGCGCATGAAGCCGTTTGTGACAAAGTTGATCTGGAACTCGCCGTCGGAGCGGCGGCTCATCAGGTTGCCCACACGCACGATCCGACCGTCCAGTTCGCCGCGGGCGCAGGCCTCAAGTACAGTTCGTTCCGCCAGGAATTTGGAGCGGACATAGGCGTTGTCCAGGATCTGGCCGAAATACAGCTCATCCTCGCTCATCCGTTTATCCGCAAGAGGCGTGTGTCCGTCCCCCTCGCCTGCCACGGAAGTGGTGGAGATCTGCACCAGGCGCTTTCCGGACGCTTTGCACATTGCCGCAAGGTTTTCCACGCCGCCTACATTGACACGGTCCAGAGAGTCGTCGCTGACGAAGTGCTTGACGCAGGCCGCGCAGTTGATGACCATGGAGCAGTCCAGGCGCGCGAGAGCCGCCACGGTCTCGCCGTCGGTGATGTCGCCCTCTACGCAGACGATGCGGTCCCGGAAAGCTTCCTCGCACGGGTCACTGAAGTAGTAGACGAGCATGGCCGTAAGCCGCTTTTCGCATGTCGCGTGCCGGCCTTTGCGCATGAGGCAGTACACCTTGCCTGTATGGTTGTTCAGAAACTCCCGAAGCACATGGATGCCCAGGAATCCTGTCGCGCCGGTCAGCAGAATATTGCCCAGTTCGCCGGATTCCACGTTCTCAAGCCGCCCTTCGGTGTTCCCCTTTAGCATTGTATGGATGGCCGTGTAGTCATAGGCGGCTATGCTGTCCTTCTGCTGTCCCTCGCCGCCCATGCTGTCCGCCGGGTGCTCTTCGCTGCTGCGGTTTTGGGCGGCCAGTCCGGCCAGCATCGCAGGAGTTGGATTGGCAAAGACATCCTTGTAGGCGATGGGATAACCCTTGTTCAGGGCGTACATGGCAATCCGGGTCGCGCTCAGAGACGTGCCGCCGATCTCAAAGAAATCGTCGGTGGCGCCGACACGCTCCAGTCCCAGGATCTTGGCAAACTGTTCGCAGAATTCCGCCTCCAGTGCGTTGGAAGGCTCAACGTAAGCCCGTTGCGCCGCTGTGTACCGGATATCAGGCAGCCGTTTTTTGTCAATCTTGCCGTTGGGCGTGAGGGGCATTTCGTCCAGCTGCATCAATGCGCCGGGCACCATATAGGCAGTCAGAGTCTTGTGCAGATGGGCCGTCAGATCGGAAAGATCCACCGGACGGTCGGCGGTGAAATAGCCCGCCAGATAGTCCTCGCTTCCGTTGTTCCGCACGATCACTTTGCTCATGCGGACGCCCTCGTAGGCGTTAATGGCGCTCTCAATCTCATCCAGCTCAACCCGCAGGCCCCGCAGCTTTACCTGATTGTCCAGGCGGCCGAGGAAATCGATTTCCCCGTTCTCCGTCCATCTTGCCAGGTCGCCGCTGTGGTACGCCTTCAGGCCCTTCATGTGGAAGAACGCTTCCCTGGTCTTTTCGGGGAGATTTACATAACCACGGCCTACGCCGGCGCCGCAGATGACCAGTTCGCCCTTAAAGCCCACCGGCAGCTCGCGGTTTTTGGAATCCACAACATAGAATTTAACGTTGGCCAGGGGCACGCCGATGGTGATCCGGTCCGTATCGTTTAAGAATTTCGTGGAGCAGCTGACGGTGCACTCTGTCGGGCCGTAGCCGTTGGCGATAAAAGCCGTGTGATTGATGGCGCGGATTTTGCCGTAGAGCGCCGGAGGAAATGCCTCCGCGCCGAAATCGAAGCCCTTTAGCCGCGCGATAGCGCCCTGCATCTGCTCCAGGTCGATCACATTGGACAAAAATGAGGGAGTACAGGACATGAAGTCTACGCCGTTCTCGTCCATGAGCGTTGCCAGCGCCACAGGGTTGTGTATTTCCTCCTCCGAAGCCATGCAGACGGTCAGGCCGTTGCACAGGGGGATAAATTCCTCCATCACCGAGACGTCGAAGGTGATCGCCGCCAGGGCCAGAGATACGGAAGCGTTGTCTGTGTAGTTGGTGATCTCGATATTGCGCAGGTTAGCGTTCACAAAATTGCACAGGTTCCGGTGCTCGATCATAACGCCCTTGGGCTTTCCCGTGGAGCCGGAGGTATACAGGCAGTAGGCCAGCGCGCTCACGTCGATTTCCAGGTTGGGATTTTCTTCCTTCTCCGACTCAAGCAGCGCCTCCACGGTCAGAACCCGGTAGGGCTTTCCCTCCCACAGGGCGCTTCGCTGATCGCGGATGGACTCGGTTGTAATGACAAATGGGCTTTGGGCATCGGTGAGGCAGTATTCGATGCGCTCATCGGGATAGGAGGGGGTCATGGGCAGAAATGCCGCGCCCGCCTTCAGGATGCCGAGGTTGACGATATAATCGTATTTGTCCCGTTCCAGGATAAGGCCCACGATCTGGTCCTTCTCCACGCCAAGGGAGATGAGCGCATGGGCTACCCGGTTTGCGGCCCGGTTCAGCTCGTCATAGGTTACCTGCTCCCCGGCCGCAATCAGTGCCGTCTTGTGGGGATGCGCAGCGGCCTGTCCCTCGAACAGCCGGTTCACGCTGACCAGCTCGACGGGATAATCTGTGTCGTTAAAGCCCTCGATGCGCTCCAGCTCATCCGCCGGTGTGAGATTTACATCACCCAGCGTCCGGGCGGTGAGGAAGCTGAGGGCGGCCTCCTCCAGAACATGAGTCAGCCGGTCGATGAATCCGCGGCTGTACATGTCCGCACGGTATTCAAACTCGAAACGGTACCTGCCCTTCTCCACAAACAGATCGATGGACAGCGTGGATTTGGCCACATCGGGCACGCCCTCGGCGAATACCGTCTTTTGCCCGCCCAGATCAAACTCGACAAAATCATCTCCCTGATAGACGAACATTACGTCGCTCTGGATGCCGTAGGCCCGGCTGATCTCCGCGAAGGAATAGATATCATTGCTCATGGAGGAGAGGATCTGCTCCTGCATGGCGTTCATATAGTCCGCAACAGGGCGGTTGTCTGCCGGTTCCGCGTACACCGGCAGCGTCTTGACCAGCATGCCCATGGTGGCGGCGGTCCGCCCGTCGCTGCGGCCGTTGTAGATCGTGGTCAGGCAGACTTCCTCCGTGTGTTCGTACCGGCCCAGCACAAAGCTCATCAGCGAGAGAAAGAACACATTGGGGGTGATCCGCCTCTCGCGGCAGAAGGCCTCTACGCGTTCCGGCGAGAGTCTGTCGCTGAAGATACGGACAAAGCCGCAGCGCTCCTGTTTCTCATAAGTGTCCCGCTCCGGCACCGTGCAGCCGGAAACGCCTGTAAATACGCTGTCGTAATAGCGTTTGGCGTTTTGGTACACATCGCTCCCCCGAGCCTGTTCCTCGTCAGCCGCCAGATCGAACTGGGAGTAGGGCTCGCCCAGCAGTTCTTCGCCCCGCAGCGCCCGGTCCAGTTCCTGGGCGAACACCGCAATGGACGAACCGTCGCTGATGATATGGTGAAAATCAAGAACAAGATAAACTTGCTCGTCAGTAATAAAGATGGCGAAACGGTACAGCGGCCCGTGTTCAAAGTCAAAGGGACGGGCAAAGCCCTTAAAAAATGCTTCATATTCTTCTTCCGTGCCCCGGACAATGTCCACGTCCACAGGCCGGTCGTCCCTGGGGAACATGCAGACCTTGCCTTCTTCATCCGCGCGGATGGCGCATTTGACGGAAGGATGGGCGTCCACCACGCGGCGCACCGCGCCGCACAGCTTTTCCACATCCGTATCCGCGTTTAAAGGAAAGACTCCCGGCAGATTGTAAAAGGTTGCCTCAGGATGCTTCATGCATTCCACGTAAATGCCCATCTGCGTCTGGGTGAGGGGATAGCGGTCGCGCCGGATGGAAGCGGCGGTTTTTTCCGCCGTGCGCAGATATTCCTCCAGCTTCCGCGCCGTACCGTATTCCCGCAGTGTTTTGGTGGTGACAGCGGCGCCGAATGCGTTGGTCAGCAGCACGAGGAACTTGATGGAACCGACGGAGGTCAGTCCCGCCTCAAAGAAATCCGTATCCGCGCCGAAGGATGTATGGCCCACGATGCCTGCAAGGAGCTCGCAGATTTTCTTCTGGGTGTCGTTTTCCGGCGGCGTATAGACATCAGCGTGCCTCTCTGGTTTGGGGAGAGCCCGCTTGTTCACTTTTTGGTTCTGATTCAGAGGAATGCGCTCAATCTGCATGGTGACGGCAGGTACCATATAGGGCGGTTTGGTCTCGCGGATGAAATGGTTCAGCGCCTCCACGTCCACCGGCTCATCCGCCACCACGTAGGCAGCCACGTATTTGCCGCCGCCCGCCTCGTCGTAAGCGACCACCGTGGCGTCTTTTATGCCTTCGAACTGGCGGATGACGCCCTCGACCTCGCTCAGCTCAATACGGAAGCCGCGGATTTTCACCTGGGAATCCCGCCGCCCGATGAACTCCACGTTGCCATCCTGCAGGAACCGGACGATGTCGCCGGAGCGGTACATTCGTGAAAAGCGCGGATCGGCACAGAACGGATTCTTCACAAAGACCTGGGCGGTCTGCGCCGGGCGGTTTAAGTAGCCGCGAGCTACCTGGGGACCGCTGATGCACAGCTCGCCCGGTACGCCCACGGGGACACGATGGCCCTGCGGGTCAAGGATATACAGTTTGATGTTGCTTAAGGGTCTGCCGATGGGTACGTTGCGGTAGAGCCTGTCCACAGGGAAGACCGTGGTGAAGATGGTACACTCCGTCGGGCCATAGGCATTGGTAAACCGGCAGCGCGGCGGCTGCACGGGCACCAGCGTCTCACCGCCCAGGGACAGGTATTTCGGATAATCGCTGTCCGGGAACAGTTCCGCGTACTGCCTGCCCATCTGAGTGGTCATGAAAATGTGCGTGACCTTATTTTCTGTTAAATACCGGTTGATGGCGATCAGATCGAGGCGGATGTCCTCGGCGATGATGTGCAGCGCCGCTTGTCAGCGCCGGATACATATCCATCATGCAGGCGTCAAAGCCGAAGGACGCGTAGGCCGCCGCCCGGCTGTTCTCATCCATCTCATAATATTTCGTGAACCAGCTGCAGAACGCCGTCAGATTGCCGTGCTCCAGCATGACGCCCTTGGGCGTGCCGGTGGAGCCGGATGTATAAAGAAGAATGAACAGATCCTCCGGCTTCGGGCGGGGAAGAATCTCTTTGCAGGCAGGAAGGGCGGGGATCTCATCTGTTGTCAGCACTGTCCCGCCGTACTCCGGTACAAGGGTCAGCAGGGCTTTGTCCGCGATGAGCAGCTTTGCGCCTGCGTCCTTCATCATGAAGGCAAGGCGCTCCGGCGGATAGCTGGGATCCAGGGGCTGGTAGGCCGCGCCGGATTTGAGCACGCCCACTGCGCAGACAGGCATGTACTCGCACCTGGGGATCAGGATGGAGACCACGTCCCCCCGGCCGACACCCTTGCGGAGCAAATAAGCGGCGATCCGGTCTGTGAGGTCGGAAAACTCCCGGTAGGTACAGCGACGGTCCTTAAAGACCACCGCGATGTGGTCCGGAAAGCGGTCTGTCGACCGATTGATGCGGTCGATCAGTGTTTCCCCGGCGTCAAAGGGGGCGTCCGTCTCGTTAAAGGAGTCCAGTACCGCGCGCTGGGTGTCGGAAAGGATGCCGATTTCGCCGGTGCGGTCTTCGCCTCGGGCGATAGCTTGCAATACAACTGTCAGCGAATCCAGTAGACGGCTTATGGTGTCCTCGCGGTAAAGGGCAGCGTTGTATTTGGCGCACAGGCTGCCCGTCTGGCTGTCTGTCTTCATGTCGCAGGGGCTGTCTGTCTGCTCGCCACATAGTTTTCCTGCATTCCCGTTGAAAAGCAGGCACAGAGCCGTTTCCGGCACGGCGTCTTTGAGGGAAAAGCCGTCAAAAAACACCTGGTTGCCTGTCAGCACCGGCATCGCAGACAATCCCAGCTCTTCGCAGAGCGTATCGAAGCCGATAGCGCTGAGCCTCATGGCTTTGTCTGTCTGGGTCTTTATCTCACGGCAGCAGCCGGCAACGGAGGTTTCTTTTTCAAAATCCAAATAAGCAGAGACGCGCCTTCCCCCGCGGACAAGAGCGCAGAGGGCGTCTGTGCTGCCGCTGTATTTTCCTAGCAGAAACATCGCCGCAGTCTCGTACAGGACGATCAAATCAATCCCCTCTTGCCGGGCAAATTCATCAAGACTCTGTGCAAGGCCGTCCGGCAGGGCGCGGCGCAGAAGCGCCTCGTCGAAATCCTCCTCCCGCGCCTGCGAATCAGGCAGTGGCAGGGAGTCCGCGTCCGGGTTTAGAATCACTCTCCGAAAGTATTCAAAATCTTCATTCTTCGCGCTCATAATCTTTACTCCTTTTCTTCCCTGGCTGCGATGTTTAAGTCCTTGTCGAATCCCGTCAGCCGGAATACATCCATTACCTCGGCGCGTACACCCACGACGGAAAAGTCTCCGCCCATCTTCTGCATTTTCTGATAACCGCGGAGCACTGCCCTCAGACCGGACGAGCAGATATATTCGACTCCGTTAAAGTCAAGGACGAGACTCTTAGCGTTTTCCACAGCCTCCACGGCCTCCATCAGCTCTCCCGATGACGGCGTGTCCAGCCAGCCCTCAACGGCCAGCACGGTTCTTCCATTTTCTTCGCTTTTGATGATCTTCATAGCAGCCTCCCTGATACTATACCATGATAGCATGATAAAACAGGAAAGAAAGAAAATCAATAACTAAAAAATCACAGGCGCCCGAAAATATGAAAAGGTCAGAGACTTTCTTCCAGGAGCAGTTTCTTGATCTGGGTATATTTCTTCTCCGGGACAGGAAGCTGGGTTCCGTCCGATAGGGTCACAAAGAAACGGCAGATCTTCCGCACATGGGCGGGATTGAGCAGATAGCCGGCGTGTATGCGCAGAAAAAGCCCGGGATAGCTTCTTTCAAATTCCGGCATCGTTCCGTTTATGGTGATCGTGTCACTTTCCGTATGCATCCTCAGCTTTGCGGAACGCTTGATGGTCTCGATATACAAAATGTGGTTTGACGCAATGCGGCGTATGCTCTGATCAGAAGCTTTCACGGTCACGAAATGTTCCGGCTTTTCAATGAGACGCGCGACGGTCTCGTAGTGGACAGGATAAATGAAATCCCGGCTGTCGTACTTCCACAGGTTGCTGATATGCAGCATGACGATCTCAGACCGGGATTCCCATCCGGCGGCGGTTTTCGCCCGGTTTTCCCGCCATGTATAGTGCAGCCGCTGATCGTGAAGCTCCGTATTGCCGTTGGGAAAATGCGTGTAGATGTCGTAATGCAGAAGAATCTCTTTCACTCGGGAGTGAGGCGAGACGCACAGGGCTTTGATGTCTCCCATGGTAAAGGTCAGGGAATGTTTTTCGGCCGCCCACGCCTGGATCAGGTTTTCACGGCCCTGCATCTGCTGCCTCTCGGCTGGGCCGAGCCACAGGATGTCATCGCTGATGCTCTCAAAGAAGGGCTCCAGATTGTTTTTGTAGTATTCCGTTATGATAAAAATAGAGCGGCGGATCAGATCGTCTGTCTTCATGGAATCACTCCTTTCAGGGCCGTGCCGGCCGTTTCCCGTATTATACATCAGAAAAGAGTTAAAAACAAGTGATATAACATAAAATACAGGCGATTAGACAAAATTCATTGAAACTAATAAGGCGATATTGTATACTTTTTGCGTATGTCCAAAGCGGAACCTGTTACTGTGTTATTGAAGATTGTATCGATTCTGCTTCTGATTCAGTAAATAAAACAGAATATCACTAAAAGAGAGGAAGAAAAACCTATGGATATTCAATATTTATTGTTTCTGCAAAATATGAGAGAGGCTATGGGCGGAATGCTGAACAGCTTTTTTCTTCAGATCAGCGACCTGTCCTACGGGATTTTTATCTGGATGCTGGCCTGCGTCCTGTTCTGGTCCGTGGATAAAAAGAGCGGACGGTTTCTGTTTTTGAACATTGGCTTTGCCAGGTTCTTCATGCAGCTGCTGAAACTGACCTTCTGCGTGTACCGGCCGTGGATCCGTTCGGACCAGATCGTTCCGGTGGAGACAGCCACCGGATATTCTTTCCCGAGCGGTCACAGCATCACGGCTACCTGCAATTACGGAACTATGATGGAGCGGAACCGGAAGTATAAGCCCCTCTGTATTTTCCTGGGGTTCATGATTCTTCTTACTATTTTTTCCAGGAATTATATTGGCGTTCATACGCCCCAGGATGTGATCGTGGGGACTCTGCTTGGCGCCGTGGTAGTCGTGGGAGGCGCGAAGGTCTGGGAATGGCTCGACGGGCATCCGGAAAAGGACTGGCTGATTCCCTGCGTCGGCGTGGCGCTGACGGTGCTGTTTCTGATCTATATTTCCGTCAAATCCTATCCTATGGATTACGTGGACGGAAAGCTTCTGGTGGATCCCGAGAAGATGAAGGTGGACGGCTTTAAGGACGCGGGCCGGCTTCTGGGAGTGACGCTGGGATGGTTTCTGGAGAGGCGCTTCGTGAAATTTTCCATGGACGTGCCGGTGCTTCAGAAGGTAACCAGGGCAGGCGCGGGAGTGCTTTTGCTTATTTTCATTGAGAAATGCCTGACGCCCGCCGTGACAGGGACGTTCTCGTATTCCTGGGTGAACTGCCTGATGACGTTTGTGGAGCTGATCCTTCTTATGGTAGTTTATCCGCTGTGTTTTTCCAGACTGGAAGGAAACGATTGAAGAAAGGGGAAATGAGGTACAAATGAAAAAGAAAAGCGGTGCCTTTCGTCACTGGGTTCAGGCGGCCTGGTTTGCGCTGACCAATGGTTACGCGGCCGGTTATCTTCAGGGAAAGATTTTT
The DNA here is from genome assembly GCA_947626475.1 of uncultured Lachnospiraceae bacterium. Lineage (GTDB taxonomy): Bacteria > Bacillota > Clostridia > Lachnospirales > Lachnospiraceae > UBA3402. Next base: position 25,630 of record CANQSK010000008.1, on the reverse strand, counting down.
ACCGGAAAAACAAAAACCGTCTGCGTGCCCGGACTGAACTGTTATTCCTGTCCGGGAGCCCTGTACGCCTGCCCCATCGGTTCTCTGCAGGCGGTGCTGGACAGCGGTTCCTTTAAGATGTCCTGTTACGTGTTCGGTATGCTGATGGCTTTCGGTACGTTTCTGGGCCGGTTTATCTGCGGCTGGCTGTGCCCATTTGGGTTTGTTCAGGATATGCTGAATAAGATTCCTCTTAAGAAAAAGGCCAAGAATATGCCGGGCGATAAATATCTCCGGTATCTGAAGTATGTGGTTTTGGCGCTGTTTGTCATCATATTGCCCTATTTTGTGAAAGGAAGTCTGGCCGGTACCCCCTGGTTCTGCAAATGGATCTGCCCCAGCGGAACGCTTCTGGGAGGAATCCCCCTGGCCATCGGCGACGAGGCGGTCCGGAGCGCCACAGGCGTTCTGTTCCGGTGGAAGCTCTGGGTCCTTATTGTGATAATCTGGCTGTCCATAAAGTACAGCAGGCCCTTCTGCAAATATCTGTGTCCCCTGGGGGCCCTTTACGGCATTTTCAATCCCATTTCCTTCTACCGGCTGAAGGTGGATGAGACGGCCTGTGTGAAATGCGGCGGCTGCCAGAGAGCCTGTCCCATGGACGTAAAGACCTGGGAAACCCCCAACAGCGCGGAGTGTATCCGCTGCGGCAAGTGTGTGGACGCATGTCCCAAGGGAGCCATCACTACATCGGTGAGAGAGCTGATGGGCAGAAAGAACAGATTGGAGGAACAGCGATGAATCTGAATTTAAGCGAGAAACAAAAAGGTATGGTCCGCTGGGTACTGGTGGTGCTGTCCGCGGTATTGATCGTAGTGGGAATCATGCAGGGAGAACCGGCGACCGTATTTAACAAGGCTGCCAATATCTGCCTGGAATGCATCGGAATCGGATAATATGAGACGGTGAGAGGAGGATGAAGGATGGAATCAGCAGTTGAAAACAGGGCGCAGAAGCCGTCTGCCGGATTGAGAGACAAGATATTCTGCGCAGTCAGCGGTGTTCTTGCGGTCGCCTGTATCATGCTTGTCATATATGCCATGGGCAGTGTTCTGCCGTTTCTTTTGAAAATCGGAGGAAGCCAGCCGGGAACTTGGATCGGGGCGCTGCTTCAGATTCCGCTGGTATTTGCGGCGCTGCTGACGCTTTCTCTCTCGGTCGGCGGATTTCGGGACGGATTGAAGGGAGACGGGGCGTCGGCTCATTTTCGCGAGATTCTTCTGGCATTTTTAGTCTTTCTGGCATGTTTTATGTGTTATGTCGTGAATCTGTTCGCGGGGGCCCTGCTCCACGGCGGGCTGGTGTCTGCGATTTCCCAGACACTGATTTACTTTTTCATGGACCTCTTTTTTGTCATTGTCCCGCTTCTGGGAATAACAATGGTGCTGCTTATCGTCTGCGCAAGCGGCATGAAGGCTGATCAGAAGATAGGCCTGACAAAGGAGTTTTTCCTGTCTCTGAAGGATCAGGTCAAGTGGGCCGTGTTTGTGGTGCTCAGCGCAACCTTTATCTTCACGGGCCAGCGGTCCAGCGTAGGGATTCATTCGGATGCGTTCACCAGTTTTTCGGCGTCGGATCTGGCAGGCAACCCGGTGGATGAGACGATTTTCGCGGATTACGATCTGACCCTGGTCAATGTCTGGGCGACCTTCTGCGGGCCGTGCAAAGCGGAAATGCCTGAGCTTGCGCAGCTTCACGAGGAATACCGGGACCGGGGCTTTCAGGTGGTAGGCATCTGCGGAGATATCCCGAACGCGGCCACGGGACAGCTGAGCCAGAAAGAATATGAAAATGCTTTGGAGATCGTCAAAGAAACTCATGCGGACGTTTATCCAAACCTGAATCCCGTCGGGGATCTGGCGTCCGGTTTCATCCATGACCTGGTGCCGGCTTATCCTACATCCCTGTTTGTGGACAGCGAGGGGAAGCAGGTAGGCGATATGGTGGTCGGCTCACTGGATAAGGAAGGCTGGCAGGAGGAGATCGAAAAGCGGCTGGAGATGATCGCCAACGGAGAGCGGTAGGCAGCGGCAGTAAGGCGGACAATAAAAGCAGGGCAGGCCTTGACATCCGAAAATATAAGAGTTATATTACACATAGAACAGGAAAGCTCCTGTTTAATAATCAGATTTTGGAGGAAAAGGTAAATGGATACTTTAAAAGCTGAAAAAAGAAGCCTGGAGGTAAAGGCCAAAAAGCTCAGAAGAGAAGGATACGTTGTGGGCAACGTGTTCGGAAAGGAACTGAAGGATTCCATTCCGGTTATGATGAGCAAGAGAGATATGGACAGACTCTTAAAGACCAACCACAAGGGAAGCCAGATTATGCTGGAGGTTGACGGCCAGACTTATGATGTCCTGATCAAGAATGTGGATTTCAACCCCATGGCGGGAAGAATCGACTCCATTGAATTTCAGGCCCTGGTAAGCAATGAGATGGTACACTCGGTTGCGGAAGTCATTATAGTGAATCACGACAAAGTTATGGAAGGCATCGTACAGGTCGAGCTGCCTGAGATTTCGTACAAGGCTCTTCCGGCAGCCCTGGTAGACCACGTTCAGGTAGATGTGGGCAATATGAAGATCGGTGATTCTGTCCGCGTGAAGGACCTGGATATCGCGTCCAGGGAGGATATTTCCATTAAGAACGATCCGGAGACCGTGGTGGTTACGGTTATGGCGGTTCACAATGCGGCTGTACCGGAGCCGGAACCGGCGCAGGCGGCGGCTGCTGAGGCCGAATAAAGAAGAAAAAGCGGCGTATTGTCTTATCAGGAAACAGGTGAAAGGGGATACGCCGCTTTTATTTGTTCAGGACGAAAAAATTTATATTTTTTAATGGTTTTTTTATACTTTTCTGCTATATTATATGCAGACAAATAATCAAGGAGGTTTGAGATCAATGACAATTGACAAAAAGCAAACGGGAACGGAACTGACGGTAGCGCTTAGGGGTCGTCTGGATACGACGACGGCGCCGCAGCTGGAGCTGGAGCTGCAGAACAGCCTGCAGGGCGTGGAGAGCCTGATCTTTGATTTTTCCGCGCTGGAGTATATTTCCTCCGCCGGCTTAAGAGTGCTTCTTTATGCCCAGAAGGTAATGAACCGTCAGGGAAAGATGGTGGTGCGGGGCGCCAACGACATGATCCGGGAGGTATTTGACATTACCGGTTTTGTGGACATTTTGACGATAGAAGAATAGAAAGGAAAAGGTCAGATATGGAAACAAACAAAATTGCGGTTAATAATCGTGGAATAGGAATGGCGAGCGCATATGCTGAATTGGAGAAATTCGCCCAGTATCAGGGCCTTTCCTATAAGGATTCCCTCCGTCTCCGCCTTCTGGCAGAGGAAATGTTCGGAATGGTTCAGGGCATTGTAGGAGATTTTGGCGCCTATTTCTGGCTGGAGGGAGAGAGGAAAAATACCAGCCTTCACCTGGAAGCTTATGTAGAGATGGATATGGATAAGAGGGAGGAGCTGCTCTCTGTGTCTACTTCCGGCAAGAACATGGCTGCCAGGGGAGTCATGGGCAAGCTCCGTGATCTGATGGAAAGCTATCTCCTGAATTATGAGGATATCAGCAAGTACGCGGCAGACAGCGGCGTCAATCTGTTTCCCTATGACGATTCCGGCATGATGTACACCGGCATGGACTGGACCAGCCATTACTGGTCTCTGGACAGATACAGGAGTGAGGTGGAGGAACACCGTACGGAGGCTTCGGCGGCTCAGGCCTGGGATGAGCTGGAGAAGTCCATCGTAGGAAAGCTGGCAGACGATGTTTTAGTAGGAATCCGGTCGGACAAAGTGGAACTGATCATTAAGAAGAGCTTTGCATAAAAGATAGAATGTAATGATTTTTTAAACCGTTTAGTATTGAAAATCAATGGCATATGTGGTAAAGTAAATATCCGTAAGGCACAAAAGTATCGCATGGTTTGTTAAGCCCTGCGATATTTTTTGGATATACAAGTCGAAGCATGTTTATGCAGATGAGTATGGTCTTATGTAAGAAAGGAAACGCCATGGCGACAATTCTCATAGCCGGTAATGTGGAGCTGTTTACGGCAGAATCCCTGGAAAGGCTGGCAGAAGACAATGTCATAGTGCTTGCTGGCGAGAATGCGCAGTATCGCGGCAAAGTCCGCAGTATTTATGCATACAGAACAACACCTGTGGAGGAGAAGTTCGGGCAGCTGTTTGATGTGTATACGTTTCAGGCTGTCTGGTATGTCAGCGGGTACTCAGATGGAGGAAACGGTCTGTTCGGAGAACAGCAGATGCTGGAACAGGCCCTTTTGGAGTGCCGGCGTTCCAGAGTTGATAAGATGATCCTGCTTTCCACCATAGACAGCCAGAATTATCTGGAGAGCCGGGGACGCAGCGGTGAGATCCTGAAGCTGGAGTATCCCAACAGCCGTATCTTCAGCGCGGCGCAGACGGAGGCCCTGAGCCGCTACTTCACGGAAAAGACCGGGGTGAAAGTCATCACCCTGTGGCTTCCGTATCTGGCCGGACGCCTGAATGAGAAGAATTTTCTGGGCAGCGTATTCCGGAAGATGTGCAGGGGAGAAAAAGTCATGTTCCCCTATCACAGAGAAGACCGCATTGATTTTTTGTCCTATAATGATCTGGCCGATCTGCTGCTTCAGATCACAGACGAGACGGAAGACGACACCGCTTCTTATTTTGTAACCAGCGGATATCAGTATACATATGGTGATTTAGAGGAACTTCTGAAACTGGCTGAACCAAATCTTCAGGTAATTTATGAGAACTATCCCGACACTTCAAATTGTCCCAGATATCCGCTGAAGCTCCGTCAGAAATACGGCTTTATTCCCATGGAAAATGTGATGGAGAATATAGGCGCCTGTTACCGTGTTTACGTGAAGGAGGTTTACAGCAACCGCAACGGCGTTTTCGGTAAGATAGTGGAAAAGTTTCGCGGAGGCACATGGATATACAAGTACCTGGAATTGATTCTTATCTTTCTGGCGGCGGAGATCATCAGTCATTATACTTCGGATTCCGTATATTTTCGCTTTGTGGATGTGCGCCTGTTCTATATCGTTATCATGGGCACGATCCATGGAATGAAGGTGGGCGTTCTGGCGGCCATACTGGAGTGTCTGGTGCTGGTGCGGGAGTATCTGCATATGGGAATGGATGGAACTCTGCTTTTTTATAACATTGAGAACTGGATTCCTTTCGTTATTTACCTGATGGCTGGATCCATCGCAGGATATGTCAAGGATAGGAATACAGAAGAGCTGAATACTGCCCATAAGGAGTATGAGCTTTTGATCAACAAATATATTTTCCTGAATGACGTCTATCACGGGGCTATTCAGAATAAAGGGGAATTTAAAAGACAGATCCTTGGTTTCAAGGACAGTTTCGGAAAAATTTTTGACGCAGTCCAGAAACTGGACAGCGAGCTTCCCCAGACGGTTTTTCTTGAGGGCCTGAAGGTGATGGAGGAAATCCTGGAAAACAAAACTGTGGCAATCTATACGCTGGATTCCTGGCAGCGGTTCGGCCGCCTGGCGGTATGCTCCAACAGCCTTCTTACCAAACTGACGAAATCCATGCGGATCGCGGATTATCAGGAGATGTACGACCAGGTCAGGACCGGAGAAGTTTGGCGCAATACAGAGCTGAAGGCCGGCATTCCCATGTACGCCTGCGGCGTGTTCCAGGACAACGTGATGGTTCTTCTGATCACGATACAGGAGGCCAGTTCGGAACAGTACGGAATGCATTATACGAATATCTTTCGGATACTCTGCGGCCTGGTGCAGACATCTTTTCTGCGCGCGGCCGAATATGAAACCTTGCGGGAAAACCAGATCATGTTTCCAGGAGGCCATGTGGTGCGCCCGGATCATATGCATCAGCTGGTAGCTGTCCAGGAGGACATGAAGGAGGCAGGCGTGGCGGATTATGTGCTGGTGCGTTTTGAGGATCGTGACCGGGAAAAGCTCAGCGAGGAACTGACCGGCCTGATCCGCGCAAGCGATACTCTGGGAGCTGGCGAGGACGGCTGTCTGTATCTGCTTCTTCCCCAGATGACGACCGACAATTTCCGGATTGTGGGGGATCGTCTGGACAGCAAGGGCATCCGGTACCGGCTGGCGGAAGGGATGGGATAATTATGGCAGTTTTTCTGGTCATATTACATATCGTTATCTGTTTGATCCTGTACCTTCTGATGAAGGCGGGGATTTTAAAGTGCACTACCATGGTAGTCCCGCTGATGTTTTTTGTGCCGATTTGGGGGCTGGGATGTTTTATCGTATTGGAACTGCGCAGTCGGATCAACCCGGATTCCTTTGAGGAGGTAGGCATAGAGAAGCTGAAGATCAACGATGAGATACACAAGAGTATTCTTATGGATGAGGATACCTCCCAGGGACGGGTGGTCCCCCTGGAAGAGGCGCTTCTGGTAAACGATCCTCATACCAGGCGGAATCTTATGATGGAAGTCATGTATGCGGACCCAGGTGATTATGTGGGGCAGCTTCAGGAAGCCAGAATGAATGATGATACAGAGGTGGTTCACTATGCCGTGACAGCCCTGACAGAGCTTCAGAAGGAATATGACCTGCAGTTTCAGAAGATGGACAGGGAGCTTACAGAGAACCCGGGAGACGAGAAAATCCTGAATGACTATATGGTGCTGCTTGAGCGTTACCTGGCAAGCGGGCTTCTGGAAGGCAATGCCAGAAATCTTCAGTTACGCAATTACAGTAATCTGTTGGAGCAGCGGCTGGAGAAAAATGAAACTCCTGCGCTGTGGTGCAAAAAAATTGACGCGGATCTGAAAGTGGGAGAGTATGACGCGGCGTATCAGGGAATTCAGAGAGTGATGGAACTCTGGCCCAAGGATGAGAGAGGTTATCTGCGTCTGATTCAATATTACGCATTGGTGCGGGAACGGAGTGGAATCGATCAGGTCATTGCCATGATTCATAACAGGGGCATTTATCTGACGCCGGAAGGCAGGAACGTCCTGCAGTTTTGGGGTGAAGAAAAGGGAGGATATCAGGAGAACCGGATATGAGAAGACGAAATCATCAGACAGAAAAAGGGAAATCAAAAAATCCGCTGCAGTTCAGACAGATGCAGATCGTGATTCTGATGTTTTTTCTGTTGGTGTTAGTTTTATATTTTGTTCAGAAAAGTGTATTTTATCATTCCAAAGCAAGCATCTTGGGACTGTTGGACACGGAGGAAGCGTTTTCAGAGCAGGCGGAACTGGTTCAGAAGCCGGAATGTCTGTACATCTGGGAAGATGACGCGCAGGGCAGTCAGGCCCGAGAGATGATGGAATCAACGTTGTCTCAGATGAAGGTTCCTTATCAGGCTGTCAGAGTTGAGGATGCGGCGGTAGAAATGTTTCAGGACTGCCGGACCGTTGTGGTCGGCGTAACTGATCTGAGCAAAATGGGAGATACGGCTTTGGATCTTATAGAATGGCTAAAAGCCGGAGGAAACCTGCTTTTCCTTTACCTGCCCAGCAATGGTGGTTATCTGGCCACTATTCAGGGCAGTCTGGGAATCACGGCAATTGATGGAAGCGCCTTTGTGCTGGAGGGAATCCACTTTACTCGTCCGTATATGCCGGGAGGAACCTCCCGGGATTTCTATATTACTGATCCATACGCATCTTCCTGGCGAGTTCTTCTAAAGAAAGAGTGCCAGGTATATGCAGAGTCAACGGATGATATGAGGACTCCGTTGTTCTGGCGTTATCCGGTGGGGAAAGGCGTGGCGGTCGTGGGAAATATCGGCATGGTTGATAAAAGCTACCGTGGATTTTACTGCGCCGCTTACAGCTTGCTGGGAGACGGAGCGGCATATCCGGTCATCAACGGCTCGGCCTTTTACATTGATGAATTTCCGTCTCCGGTGCCCGGCGGCGAGGACAAATTCATCAGCAGGGATTACGGGCTGAACGTAAAGGATTTTCTGTCTCAGGTATGGTGGCCGGATATTCAGGATTTGGGCAGGAAATACAATATCCGCTATACCGGCGCCCTGGTCGAACAGCTTACGGATCAGGTAAAAGGTCCTTTTGAGAGAAACAATAACATGTCCCGTTATCAGTATTTCGGAAATCAGCTGTTGGATATGGGCGGGGAGATTGGTTACGGCGGTTACAATCCCATGCCGCTGGTAATGGAAAATTTTGATTACCGGGGCAGATTCGACGCGTTTCAGAGATGGCAAAGCTATGATGATATGAAGGCGGGTTTTTCAGAGCTGACTCAGTTTTGCGGATTTCTTTTTCCGGGCGAGCAGATACAAGTATATGTACCCTCGGCCAATATTCTGTCGGATGAGGGACGGCAGATGCTGGCGGCAGACTTTCCTCAGATCAGGGCGATAGCCGCCGCTTATCTTCCCGGCAGCGTCACCTATGAGCAGGAATTTGAGGTCGCCAGTGACGGAATCGTGGATACTCCGCGGATCGTTTCCGGGTACGCCCTGAATGATTTTACCTGGTTGGCGGAACTGGGAGAATTGACCTTTCATTTTGTCAACACCCACTTTCAGTCGCCGGATGACGTTCTGGATGAAACCCAGGGCGCTGAGCTGGGATGGGCGGAGATGTACCGGGGGTTGGACCGGTACGCGGAATGGCTTTACGGGGCGGCGCCGCAGCTTCGCAATCTGACCGGAAGTGAGCTGGCGGCGGCGGTTCAGAGATATGACGCTCTGCAGGTGAAAACTGTTTATGAAGAGAATGCAATGGTTCTTGAATTGGGAAATTTTGTGGATGAGGCATGGCTGCTGGTGCGGTTAAACGGCCACCGACCGGGAACGGTAACCGGCGGAACCCTGGAGGAACTGCTGGACGGACTGTATCTGCTGAAAGCAGAGCAGGCGGATATTGAAATTTCCTACCAATCGGAATGAGAGGTGCAGAATGAATAAATATCGCGGGCTGCTGCGTTACGGCGGCATTATTGTCATCCTGGGAGTTTTTCTCCTGCTTACGGTAGCGCTGATTGGGAGGGATGTATGGCGGCTTTCTTACCATAAATCCGAAAAGGTGTTGACGATGGCGGATCCGGCAGAGTTTGTACAGACGGAAACAGAAAGTCCGGATTTTGAAGCCGGGGAAAAGTGCCTGTATCTCTGGCAGCAGGATGAACAGAGCCTGCAGGCTCAGGCCATGATGGAACCAGTACTGGCTCAGATGAAAGTGCCTTATGTCAGTATGGAAGCGGCTCAGTTTCAATCAGGTCAGCTGAAAGATTACGGGACTGTAGTTCTTGCGGTTACGACCCTGGGAGCGCTGGGGGAAGGTACCATGGATATTGTAGACTGGGTAAATGAAGGAGGAAAGCTTCTCTGTCTTTATCCGCCGGCGTGGGATAGTTATTCCAATGCTTTTTTGCCGTTTCTGGGTATTATGGAAACTGGGTCTAGCTTGGGGGCCGTCGATAGTTTTCAGTTTGTACGGCCGTTTATGCCTGGCGGGGAGGGGAATATCTATCGTATTGATGAACCTTATGAGTCATCCATGCTTCTTCATCTTACCGATGACTGCGATGTATATATGGAATCTGTCGGTGATTATCCTGTTCCTCTGATTTGGAAGAGACAGTATGGTCAGGGAACTGTGGTCATGAGCAATCTGGGGTATATAGGAAAAAGCTATCGCGGGATTTATGCCGCGGCTTTCAGCCTGCTGGATGAATGTTTTGCCTGGCCGGTTATTAACGGCGCCGTGTTTTTTCTCGATGAGTTTCCGGCTCCGGTTCCGGGAGGCAGCAGCGAGTATATTCAGAGAGACTATGGGCAAAATATCGATTCATTTATTACAAATGTATGGTGGCGAGATATGCAAAGTGTCGCGAAGAAACATCAGTTCCCCTATACCGGTATGGTAGTTGAGCAATATTCAGGCGCTACCGACGGAACCGTTGAAAGGAACGAAGATATTGTGCGGTATCAGTATTTCGGAAACGCGATTCTTGGCAATGGCGGCGAATTAGGATACAACGGATATAATTATATGCCATTGGTTCTGGAGAATTTTGATTTTACAGAAAATTACGAAAGTTATAGTCCGTGGACAAATATAAACGCCATGAAAACTTCTATGGATGAACTGGTCGATTTTTGTGGCAGCGTGTTTCCTCGGGAAGATTTTCAGATATACTCGCCTCCTTCTAATATTCTGTCGGAGGAGGGCCGGCAGATGCTGGCAAGTCAATTCCCTCAGATTAAGGCCATTGCCGGAACCTATATACCAGGAGAGGTGATCTATGAACAGGAATTTGAGGTAGCTGATGACGGAATCGTAGAGATTCCGAGAACCGTATCTGGTTTTGCTTTTGATAACGCCGCGAATATCACTGCTCTGTCTGAACTGACTTTTCATTTTGTCAGCAGCTATTTTGCTTATCCGGATGAAGTTCTGGATACGGGAAGTGTCGCTGAACTGGGATGGGAGGAGATGCTCAGACGGTTTTCAGGCTATACGGATTGGTTGTTTGAATCAGCGCCGGATATCAGAAGGCTGACCGGCAGCGAATTGGCAGGAGCGGTTCAGCGTTATGATAATATAGAAGTGCATCGTTTGATTACAGAGGATTCCATGAAGTTGGAATTGAATGGTTTTTATGATGAAGCCTGGTTAATGGTTCGATTTAATGGGCGGCAGCCGGGAGAGGTAACAGGGGGATCGCTTACAAAGATTCTTGATGGCCTATATCTTCTGAAGGCAGAGGAGCCAGAGGTGGAAATTATGCTTGAGGAGCCATAGGCTGATAAAATGTAAATCGGGAAAGGAGGAGGAGCCATGAGAATCTGCGTAATATTGGAAGGGTGCTACCCTTATGTAACAGGTGGTGTTTCCACCTGGATTCATCAGTATATGCAGGCTATGCCTCAGCACGAGTTTGTGGTGTGGGCAATTGGCGCGTCTTCAGAGGATAAAGGGAAATTTAAGTATACCCTTCCGGACAATGTGGTGGAGGTAAAGGAGATTTTCCTGAACGACGCTCTGACTATGGCTTTTCACAAGGAGCATTACCGGTTTAATGATGAAGAGATGAAGGAACTGAGGGATTTTATCAATTGCCGCAATCCCAACTGGGAGCTGCTGTTTCATATGTATCATGACAAGAAAGTATCCCCGATTGCGTTTCTTATGAGTGAGGATTTTCTTCGTATTTTGATTGCCATCTGTCATGAGGAGTATCCGTATACAGCTTTTTCCGATTTGTTCCATACGGTTCGTTCCATGATGCTGCCGGTGCTTTACACGATTCAGTCAGATATTCCGCAGGCGGATATTTATCATGCTATTGCTACCGGTTACGCGGGGATTCTGGCAAGACTGGGGAGTTATGTGTACCATGTGCCGTATATGCTGACGGAGCACGGCATTTATACCCGTGAGCGGGAGGAGGAGATTATCCGTGCGAAATGGGTGCTTCCTGCCTTCAAGCGTTTTTGGGTACGCTTTTTCTATATGCTGTCGGCAGGGGCATACACGAAGGCATCCATGGTTACCAGCCTGTTCGCGCGTGCCAGGGAGCTTCAGATTGACATGGGCTGTCGGCCGGATCAGTGCCGTTTTATTACGAATGGCATTCATTATGAGCGGTTTTGCGATATACCGCTTAAGAAAGACAACGGGTATGTGGATATCGGAGCTGTGCTGCGCATCGCGCCGATCAAGGATGTAAAGACTATGATTTATGCTTTCTCCGAGCTGAAAACCAGGGTTCCCAACGCCCGGCTTTACGTAGCGGGGCCGGAGGACGACAAAGAGTATGCGAAAGAGTGCTATGATTTGGTGGAGCAGCTTCGTGTGGAAGATATTTATTTTTTAGGGACAGTCAATGTCCTTGAAAAAATGAGGGATTTTGATTTTACGATTCTCACCAGCCTTTCTGAGGGACAGCCGCTGTCTGTTCTGGAGTCCTTTGCGGCGGGGCGTCCCTGTGTGACGACCGATGTGGGCTGCTGCAAGGAGCTGATCAATGGCATGGCCGGGGATGATTTGGGAGTGGCCGGTTTCTGCGTGCCTCCCATGCACCGGGGAGCAATCTGCGACGCCATGGAGCGGATGTGCGTTCATAATGAAGAACGGTATGCGATGGGGCAGGTGGGCAAAGAACGGGTGCGGAGGTATTTTCTCCATGATGATATGATACGAAACTATCTGAACGCGTATGATGAGGTGTTTGCGAAATGGCAGGCATAGGATTTAGTTTAAAACGATTGTTTTCAAGAAAGGGAGTGCTGGCGCTTTGCCAGGCATACGGCTATGCCGGAATTATCTGCGCCGGACCTATGATTCTGGGAGTAATCCTGCTGACCGGCATGGCGCTTATCTCCCGGCTGGCCGGCGTGGGGCAGCATGACAGGGAACTGATGAACTGTATGCTGACGTATAGTCTTTTATGGTCCCTCAGCGTTACCAGCTGGTTTAACATGATCGTTACGCGTTATACTTCGGATATGCTGTATGAGGAAAAACCCAGACGTGTCATGCCGGCATTTTACGGAAGCTGCGCGATTATGCTTGTAATCGGGGCGCTTACTTACGGGATATTTTTGTTTTTCTTCTCCGGAGTGGCTTTGGTGTATCAGCTTTTGTGCCTGTGGTTCTCCCTGGTTCTGGTGGTGGTGTGGACCGAGACCGTGTTTTTGACAGCGCTTAAGGAGTATAAAGGCATCGTGCTGGCATTTGCCATTTCTCTGATGATAGGCTTTATTCTGGCTCTGATACTGGTCATACTGGGCTGGGCGACCATCGTTACATTGATGCTTTGTGTAATAGTTGCTTACGGACTTTTGATGGCCTGGTATCATAAACTTTTATTGGATTATTTTCCGAGAAGCGAAGGAAGCAAATTTTCGTTTCTGCGGTGGATGGATAAGTACCGGAGTTTGTCGCTGATCGGCGGATTCCTGAATATCGGGCTGTTTGCTCACCTGGCCATTATGTATTTCGGCCCTCTCAGGGTTCAGGTAGAGGGGCTGTTTTACGGGGCACCTATGCATGATGTGCCGGCGCTGCTTGCTTTTTTCTCCATATTGATTACGACGGTCAATTTTGTTACCTCCGTGGAGGTGCGTTTCTATCCCAGATACCGGAATTATTACAGTCTGTTTAACGACAATGGCTCTATCCGGGATATTGAACAGGCCGAGGACGAGATGTTGTCGGTGCTCCGCCAGGAGTTGACCTTTTCCGGACATAAACAGTTGGTAAGCACTGTGCTGTTTGTGGTATTCGGAAGTTTTCTGATGGATTTGACGGATACGGGGTTTTCGGATGTATCCATTGGTATTTTCCGCTTTTTGTGCGCTGGGTATGGCGTTTACGCCATCAGTAATTCCATTATGCTGATCCTGCTGTATTTTGAGGATTATACGGGAGCGCTGCTGGGGACTTTCGCTTTTGCTTTTATCAGTGTGGTCGCTACGATTTACTCCATTTTGTATGTGCCGATTACGTTTTACGGACTGGGATTTTTCTTCGGAGGAGTAGTGTTCTATTTCATTGTCTGGCTGCGGATGGAGTGGTACGTCCGAAGGCTGCCTTACTTTCTTCTGTGCCGCCAGGCGGTAGTGCCGGATTTGGAGAAGGGGCCTTTCGTCGCGTTGTGCAACTGGCTGGACGGGAGACAGGGAAGAAAAGAAGCACGCCGTGAGGCAAAACTGAAAAACCGGGCGGATAAGAAGCGTCAGGAAAAGATGGAAACTTTTCAGGAACAGGAAGCGGTCAGAAATACCGGCGCGTATACCGCGCATAAACGTGAGGAATAGAAAGATGAGAACAAAAAAGCCGTATGTTGTGACAACACTGTTGGTATCCGGAGTCCTGAGCCTGCTTTTGAGTGGGTGCAGTACTACGATTCAGGACGGCCTGGGTACCCTGCTGAGTCCCAATGAGACTTATGAAAAAGAAGCTTCTTCAAAGGGTTATGAAATTTCGGATGACAAGAGACTTTATGAGCAGGATGATGATCAGGAAGTGCTTACCATGTACCTGACGCTGGGATTTGGGAATAAAGCAGAAGGGACCGACCATACCTGGAGTGAAGTTAACCGTTATCCTCTGTCCTATTATACTGAAAACGGACTGGAGCCCTATAAGTGTGAAGCGATTTTGCAGGTGGGTGACGAGGTCGGACCGCTTTCAGGAGAATTCGGATACGGAGAACTGACGCCCAACGCTACGGTCCAGCTGAGAGGCGCCGGTGCGTCGGAGCAGATTCAGAAGAGTTATCGGGTCGATATCAAGTCAGGCAAGGGAAATTGGGAAGACCAGAAGGTGGTAGTGCTGAACAAACACGCTGCTGACCCGACTCGTTTCCGTAATAAGCTGGCTTACGATCTGATGGCGGAAATCCCGCAGATGTTCAGCACCCGAACTTGGTTCGTCCATCTTTACGTGAAGGATAAATCCGAGGGAGAGGATGGATTGTTTCAGGATTATGGTTTGTATACTGCCGTGGAGCAGGTCAACGGCAGGTACCTCAGAAACCGAGGCCTGGATAACGGAGGAAATCTCTATAAAGCAGAAACCTTTGACTGGTATCCCCATGAGAGCAGCATTACAGAAGCGACATCCCCCGGTTTTGACAAGGCGGCTTTTGAGAATTATCTGGAAATTAAAGGGAGCGATGATCACAGCCGTCTTATCGAACTTTTGAATGCTGTCGATAATGAGAATATTCTTATCTCGGATGTGATAAATCAGTATTTTGACGAAGATAATCTTTTTTACTGGATGGCTTTCCATATTCTTACGGGAAATCAGGATATTGAGTTCAGCAATTATTATCTGTATTGTCCGCAGATGGTTAACAAGTGGTATCTGATTTCCTGGGATAACGACGGAATCTTTCCTGATACCTACGAAAGGCTGCGCAATGTCAGTTATGACCGGTCGTGGAACCACGGGATATTTACGCTTGTGAGCGCCAGGCTTTACGAAAGGATGATGAAGGATGAGCGCTGCCGTCAGAATCTGGATGATGCGGTAGAGGATCTCCATCAGAATTACCTGACGGCGGAAAAAATCCGCGATAAGACAGACGCCTATACAAGGCTGATCAAATCCTATATTTACAGTCCTCCGGACAGCCGGTACCAGCGGGTTTCTGAACAGAATTACGATGTCGTTGCCAGCGGTATCATTAATGAGCTAGATGAAAATTATGAGACCTACAAGAGGAGCCTTGCGGAGCCCTGGCCTTTCCATATTCTGGAGCCTGAACCGTCCGGAAGCGATCTTATGCTTCGCTGGGAAGACGCATATCTCTATCCTGACGGCGTTCCTGTCTACTCGGTAGAGCTGGCTCAGAGTCCGGACTTTGAAGACTGCTTAGTGAATGAGGCCGGTTATTCCGGAACGGAATACCGGATGTCCATGCTTCCTCAGGGAGAATATTTTCTGCGGGTACGTTCCGGAGACGGAAATGGAGACTGGCAGGATGCTTATGAGTTCTACTGGACGGAACAGGATACTACAGTTTACAGCACTATGTGCTTCTATGTATTGGAGGACGGCACAGTGGCGGTTTCCAGGTATTATGAGGAGTAAATGATGGAGGGAATGATTCGCAAGCCGGAAGTGTACCGGAATGAGTGGAAATATCTTATATCTGAATGGGAAGCAGAGCTGCTGAAGCAGCGGTTGTCGCCCTTTCTTCAGAGCGACCCTTACGCGGTGAACGGAACGTATATGATTCGCAGTCTGTACTTTGACGATTACTGGAACTCCTCCTATGAAGAGAAAATGATGGGAGTTGACGACAGGTGCAAATGGCGGATCCGTATCTATAACTACAGCGACTCCAGGATTAAGCTGGAGCGTAAGAAGAAGCGGGGAAGCTACATACATAAGGATTCCGCCACACTGACGCGGGCCGAGTATGACAGTATCATGAGAGAGGACTATGGCTTTTTGCTTCATCATTCGGCGCCGCTGTGCCAGGAATTTTATTATGAGTGTACAGTGAACCGGTTCAGACCCAAAGTGATTGTGGACTATGACCGGGAGCCTTTTATTCAGGAAGCGGGAGATGTGCGGATTACCTTTGACAGCGGCGTCCGGGCGGGGATTCTGGGATTCGATATATTTGATCCCCATCTGCCCACGCTGGATACCCTGGAACCGGATACTTTGGTACTTGAAGTGAAATTTACAGAGTTTCTGCCGGGGTTGATTCATAAGCTGCTTCCGCTGGACGGCCAGGAGTTTACGGCGGTTTCCAAGTATACGCTGTGCTATGAGCGGGCTCATCATCTGACAGATGTACTGGCGGGAATTACAAAGACAAACAGGAGGAATCGGGTATGAATCTTCAGGATTATTTTAAAAAGTCGGTGTGGGAATCCTTCACCAGCAGCCAGGGACTGACTCTTGATTTTACGGTTACCATTATTGTTTCCATGGTTCTGGCGGTATTATTGGGAATCCTGATTTATAAGGTGTACGGGCATTATTATGGCGGAGTGGTATTCTCCAGTTCCTTTGCCACGACTCTGGTCGGCATGACGGTACTTACTACTATGCTGACCCTGGCCATCAGCAGCAACATCGTAATCTCCCTTGGTATGGTAGGCGCCTTGTCCATCGTGCGTTATCGTACTGCTATCAAGGATCCTATGGATCTGCTGTATCTGTTCTGGTCCATATCCGTAGGAATCACTCTAGGGGCTGGTCTGTACGCACTTGCCATGATTACGATCGTTGTCATGATTCTGGTGATACATATTTTCTATAATCAGAGAAAACGGGGAGCCATATTTATTCTGGTGGTTCATTATACCTCGGTTATGGCCGGAGATGAGATCCTGCGCCTGCTTCATAAGATGAGGGTCCAGCTGAAGTCCAAGACAATCCGCGGGGAACTTACGGAAATGACGCTTGAGATTCTGTGCCGCAATAACAATACCTTGTTTTTGGAACAAATCCAGGCGCTTGAGGGAGTGCAGGATGTGACGCTGATTCAGTATAACGGAGAATATCATGGCTGATAACAGGCAGAAAAGTTTGACTGTGGCATATATCATCATATTTGTGCTGGGGCTGGTTATCATAGGCCTTCTTCTCTATATTGTTCCGTACCGCTACCGGCTGAATTACGTGGAGACTTATTCAGAAAGTGATGTGGAACTGCAGAATCCGCTGACCGGTTACGCGCCGCCGGCGTATAACGAGGAAGAATGTGCCGGCAGTCAGCTGGTTTATATAGAGCTGCGGTGGGCGGACTGGGAGCCACAGGACGGCGTTTATGATATAGAGTCTCTGGAAACACGTTATCATATTGCCCGGTGGAAGAAAGAAGGTAAAAATGCGGTTCTTCGTTTCGTGTGCGATATTCCGGGCAAAACGGAGCATATGGATATACCTGCCTGGCTATATACCGTGACGGCAGACGGACAATATTATGATGCCTCTTTTGGAAAGGGTTATTGCCCCAATTATGAGAACGAATTTTTCCGGCAGAGACATAAGGCGGCGATACAGGCGTTGGCGTCTTACTGCAATCAGGATAATTTTGTAGCGTATGTGGAGTTGGGCAGCCTGGGGCATTGGGGAGAGTGGCATACGGATACCGGAGCGGGAGCGCTTCTTATGCCGGACCGCGATATTTGCACGGAGTATGTGCTGGATTATTCTGACAATTTTTATAACGCGCGGTTGCTGATGCGTCGGAATTATCAGATTGCTGTAGAGGGTGGCCTGGGATTGTATAATGATATGGCCGGGCAGACAGAGGCAACAGATGAGTGGTTGTCCTGGATTCGGGACGGTGGTAACTATGAGACCAGCGGAGAATCTCTGACTTTGGTTCCGAGAGAAAACTTCTGGGAAAACACTCCGGTGGGAGGAGAACTGACCAGTGAATATTCCATGGATGAACTTTTGAGTAAGCGGATGAGTGACACTCTGGAGGATGTGGAGCTGAGCCATATGACGTTTATCGGACCAAATTGTCCTTCAGGCGAGCTGAGGGACAGCAGTGGGGCGAAAACCATCCGACAGCGACTGGGGTACCGTATTTATATCTCCCAGCTGGAAACGAAGTATTCTTTTGCTGATGACCGGCTGAATGTATATCTGACCTGGAGCAACACAGGTCTTGCTCCGCTGTACTGGGATTGGCCGGCGACTATGTATGTTTACAACAAGGATGGGAAGCTGGAATACTGGGAGACCATTGATATGGATTTGTCGGAACTGGTTCCGGGAAAGAAGATGGTAACGGAGTCTCATATCCCGTTTACGGATTTGTTTCGTCAGGGGTTTCAGATCGGAATCGGAATTACTTCTTCCGACCAGCGGCAGCATGTGCAGCTGGCCATGGACGGAGAGCAGAGAGAGAACGTTCAGGTTATTTACACATTTACAGACTGATAACCTTGAAAATATAAGAAAAAACAAGTAAGAATGAGGGAGGCTTTACTATGGCAGAGAGTCGTATGTTTCGGAGCGCACTGTTTGGCGGATTTAATAAGGATGATGTGAATGAATACATTAAAACGCTGGAAAATGAAATTGAAGCGATAAAGGTTCTTCATCAGAAAGAGAAAAATGATCTGCTGCGCCAGTTGGATCAGAGAGAGGAAGAAAAAAGCGAGGGGAGCATGCAGTTGCCCAGGCTGCAGGAGGAACTTGCTTCAGCCAGAGAAGAGCTGGAAATTGCCAGATTCGCAAAGGGCGATGCGGAAAAGGAGTTGGTATCCGTAAAAGCGGAGTTTGAGGCGGCGCAGTCGGAACTGACTTCCGTGAAAACAGAGTTTGAGACGGCACAAGTAGAGCTTGCGTCTGTGAAAGCAGAGTTCGAGGCGGCGCAGTCGGAACTTGCGTCTGTGAAAACAGAGTTGGCGGAGGCTCAGAAAGGAGGACCGGCGCCACAGCCGACAGCCAACGTCAGTTTCGCGCCGATGTCGGACAGCGTTGTTTTCGCTGAGAGAGAGAGGCTTCGCATGCGGGAGGCAGAGCTGGACCGCAGGGAAAAGGAGTTGGAAGAGCGCCGTAAAGTCAAAGAAGAAGGGTTTGTTGATTATGGCACAATCAGTGCGGTTCTCAAGGATGCCCGGAATACGGCGGCTATAATCGAAGAAGATGCCCGCAAAAAAGCGGATGAGATTCTTGAAAAAGCCAAGCAGGACGCGGAAGATTACAAGAAAGAGCAGGAAGGTAAGATAAATGCTGAGCTGGAGACCAAGGGGATTCAGTTGTTTGCGGCGAAGCATAAGATCAGTCAGTGTGCCAACGAGGTGAAAAGGCTTCAGGAAAGTCTGTTTAACGTTTATGTGGGTATCGATAGCATGGCGTCCAGTATGCCTACTCGCTTGGACCATTATTGGGCCGGAGAGACCTACAGGGAGCTGACAGAACTGCAGAATGAGAAAAATGGAGAGAACGAAGAGACAAATAGTGCTGGAGACGGTGGAAATCCTGAGGAGAATCCTGAAGAGAATCCAGACAGGGAATCCAATGCAGAACAGCAGTAGGTTATGATAAAGAAAGGTGACGTATTTGAAAATGAGAAGAAAGAGGAAGTGGCTTTTCTTCATATTTTTCCTTATTGCGCTTGTTCTCTGTGTGTTGTTCGGGAGAAATATGATAAAGCGCATCGCCGGAACGGATATCCATTCTGAAGAAGAGACAGAGCCGGAACATACTGAGTCTGAAAATATGCTTCCACGGGAGGGGACTGTAGCTGAGAAAGAAAACGAGACCGATGATTCTCATCTGCGCGAAGACAAAAGTATCTACGATAAATCAGAATGGAATACGGTTGTTACCATGTATCTCACCGTTCGTCCGGGTAACGAGTACGACAACACGAATTATTCATGGACGGAAGTTAACGCTCATGATACCTATTATTACAGAGATTTGGGCATCGATCGTTATGCCTGTGAGGCAATTCTGCAGATAGGGGATGAAAACGGTCCAGTGGAGGGGGAATTTGGGTACGGAGAGACGGTTCCCAACGCTACGGTGATGGTTCGCGGACAAACTTCTTCCAAATCCGAACAAAAAAATTATAAAGTACGTATTAAAGACGGCAAGGGAACTTATAAGGAAATGCAGACCATTCCCTTAAATAAGGTACAGCATGACGATCTGCGGTTCCGCAACAAGATGACGTTTGATTTGATGCAGACCGTTCCCCAGATGACATCAATCCGCACTCAGTTTGTGCACTTGTATGTGAAGGACGAGACACAGGGCGGCAGTGGAGAATTTGAGGACTATGGGCTGTTTTCCCGTCTGGAACAGATGAATCGTGCTTATCTGAGAAATCACGGTCTGGACAGCAAAGGATATCTGTATAAAATTAACTCCATTTTTGAATGGTATGACTATGAAGAAATGATGATTCCGGAAGGAGACCCGGATTACGATCAGGCGGCTTTTGAAAATCACCTGGAAATTAAAGGCAATCGAGATAATACCAAGCTGCGTGAAGTATTGTCGGAGATAAACAATTACGCAATACCGACAGAAGAGATTATCGAGAAGTATTTTGATGTGGAAAATCTCAGCTATTACTTGGCGTTTCATATCCTTGACGGCAATCATGACGTAGGCGGACGAAATATGTATATATACAGTCCCCTGAATTCTGAAAAGTGGTATCTGCTGTCCTGGGATTGCGACGGATGCTTTGAGGCGACGGAGAATGAACTGAAAAATGCTTCATCTGCACATTCCTGGGAAACGGGTATTACGAAATACACGGGTGTTGTACTGTTTAACCGGTTTCTGCGTGTAAAAGAATATAGAGACGCAGTAACCGCAGCTGTGATAGATTTAAAGGAGAACTATCTTTCTGAGGAGAAGGTTCGTGAGAGGGTGGAAACCTGCCGCTCGATAGTATGGCCGTACATTCATCAGGCACCGGATAATGAGAACTGGGGTTCTGATGACGAAACATTTAATTATGTGGCTGACATGTTGCCAACTGAAGTAGAAGAAAACTATGAGAGTTATCTGGAAAATCTGGAAAAGCCATGGCCGTTTTTCGTCGGTATTCCGGAAAAAACGGAAGATGGCCGGCTTCGCCTGAGTTGGGACGCTTCTTATGATCTGGACGGAGAATTGATTACGTATACTTGTATTTTGGCAAATGATCCTGCTTTTACGGATGTCATTACCATGGCGGACAATCTGAGGGTGCCGGAGTTGATATGTGATGTCGATTTGAGTCCCGGGGAGTATTTTATAAGGGTTCAGGCGACAAATGAATCCGGATACACACAAGACTGTTTCGATTGTTATACTCATGATCCTACGATAGCTGGTAAAAGATATGGCTGTAAGGCGATCATAGTCAACGGAGACGGAACTATTGAAGCGTATTCGGATGATGTATTCTAAATATAATAACAGCCGCGGCACAGAGCATGTCTTTTGTGCCGCGGCTGTATTTTTGTGTCAGTTGTCCGGTCAAAGCCACCGGTTCAGGGCTTCCAGAAGCTTGTTTACCTCCACGGGCTTTGCCACGTGGTCGTTCATGCCCGCTTCCCGGGAACCGCGGATGTCGTCGTCGAAAGCGTTGGCGCTCATGGCTACGATGGGGAGGCTGTCCGTGTCTTCCCGTCCCATGGCGCGGATCCGGCGGGAGGCCTCATAACCGTTCATAACAGGCATCTGAATGTCCATGAAGATCAGATTATAATAGTAAGGCGGATGCTGCTCAACCATGTTCACAGCCATCTGGCCGTCCTCCGCCTGTTCCACCTCGACGCCGATGTAAGAGAGGAGTTCTACGGCGATTTCCCGGTTCAATTCGTTGTCTTCCACAAGAAGGATGCGTTTTCCGCTGTAGGCGGCCTGTTCCAGCTCAGTGGCGGTCAGCTTCTTCTCGGTACTGCTCTGGTCCAGCACGGATTTGAGGGCGTAGACCAGACGGGAGCGGAACAGGGGCTTTTCGATAAATGCCTGGATTCCGGCCTCTCTGGCCTCAGCCTCTATCTCAGACCAGTCGTAGGCGGACAAAATGATGATAGGCACGTGGCTGCCCACTCTCCGGCGAATCTCCTTTGCAGTCTCGATGCCGTCCTTTCCGGGCATCTTCCAATCCAGGATGACGGCGGAGAAATCATTTCCTGACTGCTGGGCGGCTACAGTCCGCTCCACAGCCGCATCGCCGTCCATTACCCACTCGGCGATCATGCCGATATTTTCCAGGATATCGCAGGTGCTGATGCAGGAATCCTGATCGTCGTCGGCTACCAGCACCCGAAGGTCGGCCAGTTCGTCCACATTCTCCGCCCCCGGCTCCTGAAGCTTCAGATGTACACGGACGGTGAATTTGGAGCCGACGCCCAGCTGGCTTTCCGCCTGGATGTCGCCGTCCATCAGGCGCAGAATGTTGCGGGTGATGGACATGCCCAGCCCGGTGCCCTCGATATTTTTGCTGACGGAAAGCTGAGAACGGGCGAAGGGGTCATAGATCGTCTTGATGAACTCTTCGTCCATGCCGATGCCGGTATCTTCACAGATAAATTCGTAGCATGCCATGCCGTGTATCAGGGAATCACATTCCCGGATGGAGAAGGTGATAGTCCCTCCCTCCGGCGTGAATTTGACGGCGTTGCCCAGGATATTGACAAAGACCTGCCTCAGCCGCAGAGTATCGCCGATGACGTTTTCATGGCGGATGTCGGAGATATGTACCTTCAGCTCCTGCTTTTTATCGTTTACCTGAGCGCGGATGATGGTCAGAATACTGTCCACCATATCGGCTATGCCGAAGGGCTCCTCCGAAAGAGTGACCTTGCCGCTCTCAATCTTGGACATATCCAGGACGTCATTGATCAGGGCCAGAAGGTGGCGGCTGGAGATCGTGATTTTGCTGAGACAGTCGGTCAGCCGCTCCTGATCATCCAGATGCATGGCGGCCACGGCGGTCATGCCCATGATCGCGTTCATGGGAGTGCGGATATCGTGGGACATTCGGGCCAGAAAATCGGATTTTGCCTGGTTGGCTGCCTCAGCCGCCTCTGACGCGTTCTTCAGAGCCAGACGGATCTGCATTTCCCGCTCTTTCAGGGCGGTAACATCCTGTATGGCGAAGAGAAGTCCAGACGGCAGGCCGTCTTTTCTCCGGAGACAGAGAATGGAGACATTCTCCCAGTGCAGTCCGTTCATGTCGATCTGATATTCATACTGAAGATAGGGAACGTCTTTTGTCAGAGCGTTCTGGATATGCTCTGCAGAGAGCAGAACGCTCATTTTTTCGCTGCCCGGATCCTCAGGCGGCACATATTTGGAATCCAGATAACGGACCCGCTCAGAGTAGGAGCCCTTTTCCGGGGCGGCCCCTTTTTTGTCCTCCAGATATTCATAGGTGTCGTTTTCCAGGTCTACCAGAGCGAAGCGGGAAAAAAGCTGGGTAACGGTGTTTACGATCTGGGATATCTCCTGCTTTTCAGAGACCAGCTGCCTCTTCTGGAGCTGGTTTTTGATGACCAGGTACAGAAGGTACAGGATAAACGCCGCCAGCAGCTTGATCTCCAGCCAGATGCCTGCGGATATGGATTGAGACGTCATGGTTCTGGTCAGGGAAGAGGGGAAGTTCTGTACCAGCATCCATTCTCCGTCCTGAAGGGCTGTGATGTACGCGCTTCCGGCGCCGTTGGTGCCCCGATAATTGAAGGAGGCGGAGCTGCCGCTGCTTAAGGCCTGTTCCAGCTTTGCCTGATCCTCCCCGGTCAGCTTATCACTGCCAAGCAGCGCGTCCAGAAGATTTACAGGCTGGGAATTGTCTCCATAGGAGAGAATAACGGTTCCGTCATGCTCCAGAAGGTAAGAGGAGGCCTGCACGCCGAAATAGCTGGAGGACAGTATTTGGTATACGGTATCGCCTCTCAGGATTCCGCTGAGTACGCCGATGATCTCATTATTATAATAAAAAGGAGAATAGAAGATCAGCAGGGTCTCGTTGGTGATCCTGGAATTGTAGATGACACATTTGCCGCTGTTGCCCTTCATGCCGTCCTGAAAATAATCCCGGTCAGACAGATCCGCGGTGCGCCCGTCGGCCGTCAGGTCGATCCCGTCTGTTGAGATAAACTCCACGTAATCGAAGGAGGAGCGGTCGGTCATATCCTGCAGAAGCTCCGCATCGATCACCGGTTCCGACATCGCGGAGCCATAGAGGTGGCTCATCATATCCACGTCATGCTGCGCGGTATAAATCAGGTCATTGATCCGAGAGGCGGTCTGTTCGGTGGCCGATTCGATAAAGCTGCTGTTCTGCTCCAGAATGCGCTGGCGGTTGTCCCGCGTAAAAGTAAAAAAGGAAAAGACAACAAATATCAGCAGCGCGCTGACAAATGCGATTTCCAGAATAACCGTCCGTTTTTCTTGCCTGTCTGTATACTTCATGATTTCCTCCGCGGAACGAAAAATCTGTAATTAGTCTTCTTTATTATTATATACAGAGCGGGCGGAAGCATGTCAACCTTTTTTTGCGGGTTATGGAGCCCGGACGGGAGAGAATCGATTTTTTGTAAGAAATTAGTAAAAAAATAGTAAAAAAAATTCACTTTTGGTCGAAAAAGTGATATGATTATTCCTGTATTAGTATCGATATAATAGATACGAGAGGAGGAACTGCTCATGAAAATGAGGAGAAAATGTCTGTCGCTGTTTTTGAGCGCGGCGCTTCTGGTCACAGGACTGGGAATGACCGCCTATGCGGCAGAGGGTAATGGTTCATCCGCGTCGACGGTGACCATCTATACGACAAATGATATCCATGGTGTGGTAGCGGGAAGCGATACCGCTATCGGTCTGGTGCAGGCCGCGGGTATTGCGGCATCTACGCCCAATTCCCTTCTGGTTGACGCGGGCGACGCGACGCAGGGGGCTTCCTTTGCCACCATCAAACAGGGAGGCGACGTGATTCGTGTGATGAACGCGGCCGGATATGATGTGATGACAGCCGGAAACCATGAATTTGATTATGGCTCGGAACGGCTTCTGGCCAATGCGGAGCTGGCTGAGTTCCCCATTCTGGGAGCAAATGTGCAGAAGGACGGCAAGGCGATGCTGGAGGCCAGCACGGTTGTTGAGGCGGCGGGTCATAAGATCGGCTTTATCGGCCTGACCACCAGAGCCACGGCAACGTCCACCAACCCGGCGCAGCTGACCGGCGTATCCTTCGCGGATGAGGTGGAGACGGCCAAAAAGCAGATCGCTGAACTAAAAGACCAGACGGACGCGATCGTTCTGGTATGTCATATGGGCGATAATGGCGCCGCGGTAGGCTGCACCAGCCTGCAGCTTCTCGCTGCCTTAAGCAGCGCGGAGCGGAAAGAGGTGGCCGCTGTGATCGACGGACATAGCCATACCATAGAGCAGACGCCTTACAGTGCAGGCGATGTGACGATTCCTGTGGTTCAGACCGGAACCGGCTTTACAAATCTCGGAGTCATTACGCTGAACTTTGACGGAAACGGACATGTGACTGCTTCCGAAAGCGTAATGGACAGGGCTGCCGCCATGGCTTATCCGCTGAATGACGCCGGAAAAGCCGCCGCGGACAAGACCGCTCCCGTTCTTGCCCAGG
>CANQSK010000007.1 GCA_947626475.1 uncultured Lachnospiraceae bacterium | reverse complement strand
GGAGACGGTCCTCTCTCCTGATTCCGGATAAAAGCTCCGCGGATGTCTTCAGATCCTTCTCTTCCTTATGGCTCTTCTCCAGCTCCCGCAGCTGCCTGCTGTACTCCAGGGCGTCATACAGCATCCCCCGGACCGGCATCGTATAGTCTGACTCCGCCTGGGTCTCTCCGGAAAATGTCACCGCGTAGATATCGTTCTCTGCCTTCATCCGCACATCCCCGGTAACCTCGACTGCCCTTCTCCGGCCGTCCTCCTCCACAACCACTCCGTACCGAAGAGGAAGCGGCGTCAGATCCTCCGGCTTTAATACCTGCTCTCCCCCGTGGAGAAGTCCGTTGACCAGGTCCGCGAAGATGGCTGGACGCTCCAAGAGGGCGTTTACTTCTGTATTGATGATCCCCATGTATCTCCTTCCCTGTGCTGCTGTCTCACTGCTGCATATACATTATCGTCCATGGAATCCACCGGAGAATCGTCCGGTCATGATACCAGATACAAGACGGAAGGCGGAAAGCCTTCCGAAGTAGAAACAGCATAGCACAATCGGAACAGAATGGCAATAGATGATTTTTGGTTATATTTGGAATTTTACACAGTCTTTAGATAGACCTGCCCGGTGAACAGAGTGTCCAGACAGATAACCTCGTTTCCTTGGTTTAGCAATTTTTCGCAAAGATCGGGGCCGATGAAACAGCTCCCCCTGTAACTAGGATTCTATTGTACCGCATGGTAAATTCTTCTTTCGGATGATTTGAAATCAAAAATCCTGATATAAAGTATTCCTGTCTGTTTTCCTGTCTGCCATCAACGTCATGGATACCTGCACATAACTATAATTCCTGTCGCCGCCGCACAGAATAAAATCGTATTCCCGTTTTCCGATTTTTTCAACGCTGATCTCATACCCCTTCGATCTGGCACCGTTGTATACGATATTCTCCAGAACCTGATCGTATGATATCCTGTTATCCGTATTAGCTGCATAATAAAACCCCAAATCCGACAGATAATATTTTTGTTCTCCCGCAATGGATCTTTTTGATTTTAAGTCAAACCGCCGACACTCATAGAGGCTCTTCGCATCTGTTAAAATACGGATATATCTGTTTAAAGTTTCCTGTTTCAGAGCTATCCGGATTTATGAAGCTCTTTTTGCAGGCTTGTCAAGCTCATCGTCGCTCCATAATTATTGATCAGATAGGTCTATACACCTAAACACATTGACAAATGGCTTATTCTTTTGTAAAATGCTATCGAATGAAGTAATATACGGTTATATAAGACTGTCGTAGGGTGCGATACTCTACGACATTTTTGACGAAAATGCGCAATGCATTAGGTGCTAAAGCGAAATTTGATAGTGGAATTATTATGGTAAATTGCCTGACAGAGGGCAGATCTGTTTTAGGTTCAGCCCTCTGTTTGGGATAGACCCTATCATTATCGGGTACAGGTTATTTCTGAAACATGAGTATCAAAAGCTACTGAATCAAGAATTCTGCTATCTTTATTATCTATCACAACAAAATTCATTCCACGTGTGTTCTTCGCATATTCATTTCCTCCCAATTTTATAGAGGCGTTATTACCACCCTTAAATGTCATGCTATTCATGCTTATTGTCTGTCCGTTTATCACCCCCGCATAGTGGCTCGGTTCCTCTCCATTTCCGATATGTTGATATATGACCCCACCATTTGCAATAATGCCAACAAAACTGTGATAACTGTGCTCCAATAAGATATCCGTATTTTTCAGTCCCAATGTCTCAAGCTTTTTTATCATTTTCTGTGTTAATGAATACCCTTGTATATCTTTTACAGCAATATAAACAGAATACTCGTTTTTATCTAATGCGATCAACCTATCCAGATAACGGTTAAAATCAGTAGTTGCAGTTAATTCCATTTCTCCCAGTCTCTCCAGAAATTTCTCCTGCATGGTCCCATAGCACGCATACCGGCTGTCGTTTCTGTGATCAGGAAGCCCCAGCTCCTCAGATAATTTCACCGCGGCATACTTTGATACTTTTTGTGCCCCATATACATTTGTATGCATAGAATCGGCAAAATCCTTCGCATAGTCAATCCCCATTTCATAGGTATCCTGATTCAAATCCCACACCTCATACCCTCTTTCTTCAATAACTTCCTGTATATAATTGTACTGAGCAAATTTATTTTCATCCAGGCAATTAGGAGTTCTCGTAAAAATAATCTTTTTATCCAGGGTATCGCAAAAATCAAGGAAGTCATTTAAATACATCAGGCTCTCTTCTGACGGCTTCTGAGGTATAGCGTCAAATCTTGACCTGACTTCGGCTTCATTAAAAGACTGTCGATTTATCCTCATAAAATATCCAAAAAAACAATTGTCATCTTTTCCAAAATCTTCTGACTTCAGCTCTCCCCAACGGGTATGATATTTGGTGAATGGAAAAATATAATCAATTTCGGCATCATATTCCCCTGGATGATAAAATTCTAGGTTATTCAGCATATATCGGATAGCATTCAACCTATTAACAGTCCATTTACCGTTATCCGTGATTCTCCTGACATACGTATCATCCTGTGTCGTATATGCCAGCTGCCGTATATCAACCAGATAGACTGACGGATCCTGCTCCCTTTCACATTCCCGAATCAGAAATTCCGACGCCATAAACGGTTCATTTCCAACCGCTAATGAATATAA
Source organism: uncultured Lachnospiraceae bacterium (assembly GCA_947626475.1). GTDB lineage: Bacteria > Bacillota > Clostridia > Lachnospirales > Lachnospiraceae > UBA3402. The sequence continues at coordinate 41,313 of CANQSK010000007.1, read as the reverse complement.
CGCTATCCCTGTTTCTTCAAACATCACCGGGGGGATAATAAATTCCTGAACAGAACTCGCCCCTATCCACACAGCATCCACTGTTTCTGACGGCAAGTCATAAAATTGTGAAAATACCGCCGCCGAATGGATGTTATCATAATACCCAAGAACGCGACTTACATGATAAAAGATAATCCCTGTCATTGCCATAAAAGATACAAACTTCAGAAGCCTTCTTTTCATATCTTTATCTCCTAAAACTGTCCGTAGATGAACTCACTAGCATTGTATCCGGGCCCATACATCCCAAAAATCAACACTGCAAACAGAAGCACCACGTATAACATCCAGCGGAACGGCAATATCTGGCGGTCGAGCCATGTGCGAGCATAACCATACTTTTCCCGCAGTACATCCACGCCCAACAATGCAGCAAGGGATAATAAAATGACATTTAGGTCTCTATATGATACGCCCAGACTCCTGATGCTGCCGTCAAAGAATATCCATGGGTTCCATGCCGGATGTGAGAATGTCCGAATTAATACTTTCACGTGTTCGAATGCCTCAGTCAGACGATCCGCTGTGAAAAAGACAACTCCAATGGAATAGATGATATATGTCCGGACACTCTGGAAGAAGTGCCAGCTGAACGATTCCGTATCCACTTTAAGCAGGCCGGTGATTTTCTTTAATCCGGGAGAGCATATTTCGCTTAGAACTAAAATCGTCCAGAAATACGCGCTCACACCGATAATATGTTTGCTGGAGCCATGCCAGAAGCCCATAACGAACCAAAGAATCCACATTCCTGCCGCCCATGGAATCAGTTTTGCGATCCGCTTACTAAAATGTTGCTTCGACCATTTTCCAAGCCGAACCATCATCCTGCTCTTTAAAACAGGATAATATACATGGTCCCTAGCCCATGTCCCCAAAGTAATATGCCACCGCTGCCAAAATTCCTGACATGTCCTTGAAAAGAATGGATTCCTGAAATTCTCCGGAAGCCGGATATCAAACAATTCAGCTGCCCCCAGGATGATATCCATACATCCGGAAAAGTCTGTATATATCTCCAACGGATACACGAATACAACAATCCAGGGCCAGAATCCATTATAAAATAATGTATCCGTCCATATCCCATTCACGATGATTGCCAGCCGGTCTGATATTACCAATTTTTTGAAAAGCCCCCACAGAATCCGCTGAGATCCATGGGCGATATTTATATAGTTGAAAGAATGATCCCGATACAGACACTCCAGTTCCGAATACTTGCTGATCGGGCCCACTGTAAGCTGCGGGAAAAAGCCAACAAATAAAAACAGTTTCAGAATGTTCCTCTGCGGGGTACATATCCCCCAGTAACAGTCCAGAATATATCCGATAATCTGGGCAGTATAGTATCCCATTCCTAACGCAGGAACTATTTTCAAAGCCCCTAACTGAAGGAAAATCGGAAACGACTCATGAAGCAGCCTTGTTCCCAGCATCCAGAATGCGTTGCCTTTCAGAAGGAACCATACGAAAATGTTAATGAGTACAGCGGCAGCCGTTATACAGGTAATCCATTTCGCAGCCGCTTTATTTCCGCGGAAATAACGGCACTCCATAAGAATGCCAGCCGTATATGCAGTTACCGTGGACAGGATCAGGAACAGGATCGTATACGGCGTTGCCGCAAGGAAATAGTATACAACGCTGAGGCAGAGAAGAATCACCCACTGCATTCTTTTCGGCGCCGTATAATAAACTGCCGCCCCAATAAACAAAAACACAAAAAATCGATACGAGGTTACTGTCATCAAAAATCACCTGCCGCATGTAATGGAAATATTCTGCCCGTTTATACACATTGCGCCGTCTGAAAACAAGTATTTTATCGCCGGCACAATATCGTTTACTTCAAGATTCCGACCTATCGGACTTCGTTCCGCGTTCTGCGCGATCAAGATCTCCGGCTGATTGGAAATGTACTTCGTCATGACCCACGACGGAGATATTCCGTTTACAGTAATCCCTTTGCCTGCATATTCCGCTGCCAGCGCTTTTACGAGACCCAACAGCGCATATTTGGTCACAACATAATTCGAACAGTATGCCGGCGGCATTCCGTTTACCACAAAAGACAGCATTACAACAAGTCTTCCGTAATGCTGCTTTGCCATCAGGGGAAGAAACTCCTGCGAAATATACACCAAGGACCTTAACGAGATATTCATCTCTTGCCGGAACACATCCCATTTTATTTTATGGTATTTCTGATTAACGCAGGGCGGCGCGGGAAGATGAAGGATATGCGACGGCACTAGATCCATCTGCCGGATGGTATCCACCATTTTTCTGGTCTGCGCTTCATCCGAAAAATCCGCCTGAACGCAAACTGCCCCGAGTTCTTTTTCAAGCGCGCGAAGCTCATCGTTCATATGATTATAATGAACGATCACCTTGTCATAATCCATTCCAATCTGCCGGATGGTTCCCATACCAATATCAGAACTGCCGCCGATAACGAGCATTGATCTTCCCACGACTGTTCTCCCCGTCTATTTCCCTAATTCCAAGATGATATCCGCCATCTCGCCAACATTCTTCATAGTCACGACTTTCCCCATTGGAATCTTGAAGGAAAATTCATTCTCGACCGCGACTACCAGATTGATATGCTCAAAAGAATCCCAGTCCTCAATATCGTCCGAGGTGGTACTGTCCTGCACAATAATGCTGTCATCATCAAACACTTCCCGGAACACTTTGTTCAGCCTCTCATAAACTTCCTCTCTGGTCATTTTCGTCTCCTCCTGTAATAATCTTATTATCTCTGCACCAGTATTTTCATACCGGCCGTCAGAACTGTCGCTCCATCCTGATTTACGATTTTCACTTTTACCAGAATCAGGTTCAGTCCATCCTTCTTCTCGTCGACCGTACCTGTCACCGTCAAAACATCTCCCGCATAAACCGGTTTTTTGAAGCTTAAATTATCAATACTGTGGATGAGAGAATACTTTCCCGGTAAATATACCCCCCCAAGCGTAGACAAAAGAGAAGCCGTCAGAAGCCCGAACGCAACATGTCTGCGGAATTTGCCGGGATTGATCTCCCTTGCAAATCCATCGTCGCTGTGCAGCGGATTACAATCGCCGGTGATCGTCCGGAACGCTTCCTCCATCTCTGATGTAATCTGCTTTTGGAAGCTTACCGACATCCCTTTCTGAATTTCCGCATATGTATATTCATTCATAAAATGCCTCCCGGATCTGCCCGGCTATGCCCTCCGCGTTCAGGCCGTTTTCCGCCCGGATATCAGACAGCTTTCCGTATCCCTGAGAAAAGGTATCCCTGAGCCCTATTCTGAACAGCTTTGCACAGATTCCGGCATCCGTAAGCGTCTCCGCCAATATTCCGCCAAGCCCACCTGCAATATTATGTTCCTCAATCGACACGATTCGTTTAAAGCTGTTTATTTTCTGCAATACATCCGCTGCGTTAAACGGTTTCAGCATTGACACATTGATTACTTCCGCCTGGCAGCCATGCGTTGTCAGGATCTCTGCCGCTCCCATCGCTTCGCTTATGATGCTCCCGGTCGATATCATGCAGATATCCTTTCCTGCGCGCATGATGTCCGATACCTCCGGGCGGAATGGATATCCGGCTTCAAAGAGTTCCGGTTCCCGATTCATCCCAAGACGAATATACACTGGCCCGTTATGCTCATACGCCAGCCGCATACACGCGGCAGCCTGTGCCGGCGTCGCCGGTGAAAGGAGCATTAAATCCGGCAGAACACGCAGCGCCGCAATATCCTCTGTAGAATGGTGCGTCGGTCCCAGGGAGCTGACGGACAATCCGCTTCCCGTTCCAAGCAGCTTCACATTCAAATTCTGCATACATATATCATTGCGGACAAATTCATACGCCCTATAGACCAGAAACGGCGCAGCAGTATATACAAAAGGCATCTTTCCGGCAGTCGCCAGTCCCGCCGCTGCCGAAACCGTATTGCATTCCGCGATTCCAAAATTATAGGCCCTGTCGGGAAAATTCATCCGGAACATTCGATCCAGACCGCCTTCGCCGCTGTCGGCCGACAGATATAGTACATTCTTATTATCATACTTGATCTGCATTGCGAATCCCCTTTCGTTCGTTTAATGAATTATGGAAACGAAATGTCGCATTTTGGCATATTGCGCCGGAGCAGATTTTCCCCCAATTTTCCCCCAATTTTTCTTACAGAACAATTCCGTAGTAATTACGGAACAATTCCGTATCCAACTGGAGAGAAAAAAGAAGAAGCGCAAAAATGCAAGTATTTTCAAGCATTCCTGCGCCTCTTCTCGTGAAAAATCAGTCTTTTTTCGGGAAATAAAAAGAGCTCCCGGCCGGATTCGAACCGGCGACCTACGCATTACGAATGCGTTGCTCTACCAGCTGAGCCACGGAAGCATCTCTTCTCAAAAAATGCTCTGGATGCTCATGCATCCAAAGCATCTCTGAATGACCTCGCCGGGAATCGAACCCGGGTTTACGCCGTGAGAGGGCGTCGTCTTAGCCGCTTGACCACGAGGCCTTAGTTTTAATCGAGGCGACGGGATTCGAACCCACGGCCTCTGCGTCCCGAACGCAGCGCTCTACCAAACTGAGCCACGCCTCGATACCTTTGGTAGTATAATATGGAATACCCGAATTGTCAAGCACATTTTTGAAAAAAATCATTGAATCCCGTCCAGGCTGTAATTCTCCAGCCATTCCTTCGCTTTCCCGCATACGCCCCGCAGGCAACTTTCATCAAAAGGACTCTCCAGGCCGGCTCCCGCAAGCAGCTCCGTAAAGGTCTTGCTCCCTCCCTGGACCGCGTAGGCCATGTAGCGCTCCCACGCCTTCTTCCTGTCCTCCTTCAGCAGCGCCCAGAACTGCAGGGACACCGTCTGGGCCAGACAGTAGTCGATATAGTAAAATGGATTTGAATAAATATGGTGCTGCCGCTGCCAGCCTTCGCCCTCCCCGTAGAAGGGGATCTCGCCGTCCAGCTTCATCCACGGCATATAGACGCCCAGAAGCTCTCTCCAGACGCCGTGGCGCTGGGCAGGCGTCATTTCCGGCTTCTCATAGACCACATGCTGGAAATGGTCTACCATGGTCCCGTAGGGAATGAACGTCAGCGCGCCGGTCAGATGGCTGTAGTAGAATTTGCGGGTGTCAGGGCCGAAGAAGCCCTCCGCCCACGGCCAGGACATAAATTCCATGGACATGGAATGAACCTCGCAGCCCTCCATGCCCGGCCAGATATAAGAGCCCGGCACCCGGTTGCGGTTGAGATAATAGGCAAATGCATGGCCTGCCTCGTGAGTCACCACCTCCACATCATGCTGGGTTCCGTTGAAATTGGCAAAGATAAACGGCACTCCGTAATCCCGGATGCTGGTACAGTAGCCGCCGCTGCGCTTTCCCTCAGTGCTCAGCACGTCCAGAAGCCGGCAGTCCGTCATCATGCGGAAGAACTCGCCGGTCTCAGGCGAAAGCTCCTCATAGAACTTAAGCCCCTGGGCCAGGATCTCATCCGGCGTCCCCTGAGGCCGCGGATTGCCGGAACGGAAATGGAGGGCGTTATCCGCAAAGTTCATGGGATACTCTTTGCCCAGCCGCCTGGCCTGCTCCTGATAGATAGACGCGGCCACCGGCACCAGGTATTTCTGCACCGCCAGCCGGAACCGCTCTACATCCTCTTTTGTGTAACAGTTGCGGCCCATCCGGTAATATCCCAGCGTTGTGTAGCCGCCATAGCCAAGCTTTCTGCCCATGCCGTCCCGCAGACGGACCAGCCGGTCGTACAGGTCGTCAAACTGCCCCTGACGTTCCTTGTACCACTGCCCTTCTGCCTTCCACGCCGCCAGCCGCCGGCTGTCATCCGGGTCGTTCTTACAGGGTGTCAGCTGGGACAGAGTATAGACCCCGCCCTCAAAGGGAATCTGGGCGGAGGCAAGGAGTTTTTCGTACTCCTGAACCAGTTCATTTTCTCTCTGCAGATCTTCAATGATCTCCGGGGCGAAAGTCTTTCGGTCCATCTCCGCCTTTACAAACATCAGCTTCCCGTACTCTGCCTCAAATTCGGCGCGGAAAGGACTGTCCAGCAGGGTGTCCTCCCATCTCTGCATGTACTCCTGCAGCCTGGGACCGGCCGCGTTCCAGAAATGGGCCTCCCCGTCATAGAAAGCGTCGCGGGTATCGATGGTGTGCCGGATATGGGCAATGCTGCTCTGGGTATCGATCCGGCTTTCCAGCACCTCATTTAGGAGGAACGCCTCACGGGCCTCCTCATAGGACGCCGCGTTTTTCAGACGGCCGATTACGGCCTCATACTGCTCTTTCAGTTCATCCAGGTTCGGACGAACGTAAGGTATCTCAGAAAATTTCATTTATTACCATCCTGTTCCATATGATTATTCAACAGCGCGTCACACAAAATCAAACAGCGACAGCTGGTTGCTCTCCGGAAGCCCCTCCAGCAGTCCCAGATCACCCAGCATGGCGCACATCTTGTCCCCAACGCCGGTCCGGTTGCGGAAGTCCTCCCTGGACAAAAACGGTCCGTCGGTAATGGCGTCTACAATACTTTCCGCCGCACGCTCTCCCAGCCCGTCGATGCTGACCAGAGAGGGCATCAGCTTTCCCTCCACGATCTGGAAATCCCTGGCCTGAGCCTGATAGATATCGATGGGCAGAAACTCAAATCCCCGGGCATACATTTCCTGAACCACCCGCATATCCCGGAGAGTGTCCTGTTCCTTCTTGGACAGGGAATCGGACCGGTTCCGGTAATCTGCCAGATAGTGCTCCAGCTTCGCCCGGCCCATGCACATCATCTCATAGTTGAAGGCGCTGGCGCGGATACTGAAAAACGCCGCGTAGTAGGCCAGCGGATAGAAAATCTTGCAGTAGGCGATTCTCCAGGCCATCATTACATAGGCCGCCGCGTGGGCCTTCGGGAACATGTATTTGATCTTCTTGCAGGACTCAATGTACCACTCCGGCACCTGGTGGGCCAGCATCTCCTTCTCCCAGTCCGGTTTCAGGCCCTTTCCCTTACGCACAGACTCCATAATGGTGAAGGACAGGCTTTGATCCAGGCCCTTCTGGATCAGGTAGACCATAATATCATCTCGGCAACAGATTGCCGTCTGAATCGTGGCCTGGCCGCTGAGGATCAGATCCTTGGCGTTCCCCAGCCATACGTCTGTGCCGTGGGCCAGTCCGGCGATCCGGACCAGATCGGAAAAATACCTGGGCTTGGCGTCGATCAGCATCTGCATGGCAAAATCCGTTCCGAACTCCGGCACGCCCAAAGCGCCCAGCCTGCACCCGCCGATGTCGTCCGGCGTCACTCCCAGAGCCGACGTATTCTGAAACAGCGACATGACCTCGGGGCTGTCCAGAGGAATCTCCCTGGGGTCAACCCCGGTCAGGTCCTGGAGCATGCGGATCATGGTGGGATCATCGTGTCCCAGAATGTCCAGCTTCAGCAGGTTGTGGTCGATGGAGTGATAGTCGAAATGGGTGGTCACCGTGGTGGAGGTCATGTCGTTGGCCGGCCGCTGCACCGGCGTAAAGGAATCGATATCCTCCCCTATAGGCAGAACAATGATGCCGCCGGGATGCTGGCCTGTGGTCCTTCGGATTCCCACGCATCCCTGGACCAGACGGTTGATCTCACAGTTCCGCTTCCGGTCTCCCCGCTCCTCATAATAATTTTTCACATAGCCGTAGGCCGTTTTGTCCGCCAGGGTGCCGATGGTCCCGGCCCGGTAAGTCTGCCCTTTTCCGAAGATAACCTCTGTGTAGTCGTGGGCATGGCTCTGGTACTCGCCGGAGAAATTCAGGTCGATATCCGGCTCCTTGTCGCCCTTGAATCCCAGAAACGTCTCAAAGGGAATATCGTGCCCCTCTTTTTTCAGCATGGCGCCGCACCGGGGACATTCCCGGTCCGGCATGTCGCAGCCTGACATTCCGGAAAACTTCCGGACCTCCTCCGAATCGAAATCCGAGTAATGGCAGCTGGGACAATAATAATGAGGACTTAAGGGGTTCACCTCCGTGATTCCCGCCATGGTAGCCACCAGGGAGGAACCGACGGAACCACGGGAACCTACCAGATAGCCGTCCTCGTTGGATTTCCACACCAGCTTCTGAGCGATGATATACATGACCGCGAAACCGTTGGAGATAATGGAATTCAGCTCACGTTCCAGACGGTCCACCACAATGGACGGCAGCTCCTCCCCGTAAAGCTCATGGGCCCTGTCATAGCAGATCTTCCGCAGGGTATTGTCGGAATCCTCAATGACCGGCGGACACTTGTCGGGACGGACCGGCGAGATGGGCTCGCACATGTCCGCGATCATTCTGGTGTTGGTCACCACCACCTCCATGGCCTTGTCCGAGCCGAGATACTCAAACTCCTTCAGCATCTCCTCCGTGGTCCTCAGATACAGGGGGGCCTGGTTGTCATTGTTCTCATGGGTTCTGGAGGCCATGATGATCCGGCGGTAAACCTCATCCTCAGGGTTCAGGAAATGGACGTCGCAGGTGGCGCACACCGGCTTATGAAACTGCTCCCCCAGCTCCACGATCCGTCTGTTCAGATTTTTCAGGTCCTCCTCGCTCTTGACCGAGCTGTCCTCGTCCTCCAGCATAAAAGCGTTGTTCCCCAGCGGCTGTATTTCCAGATAATCATAAAAATTAACGATCTCGCCGATCTGATTGTCGTCCGTTCCCCGCAGCACCGCCTGGAACAGCTCCCCCGCCTCACAGGCGGAACCGATAATAAGCCCCTCTCTCCACTTGCTCAGAAGGCTTCTGGGGATCCTGGGCCTCCGATAGAAATAGTCAATGTGGGACCGGGACACCAGCCGGTACAGATTCACCCGCCCCACATCGTTCTTGGCCAGAATAATAATATGGTAGGACGGCAGCTTCTTCACCCGGTCCGCGTCCAGGGCGTTCATCTCATTCAGCCGGTCCACATTGTCAATGCCTTTATTCCTGAGCATGGAAAGGAAGGTCACGAAGATTTCCGCCGTGCAGCCGGCGTCGTCCACCGCCCGGTGATGGTTCTCCAGGGAAATGTTCAGGGCCTTGGCGACCGTATCCAGCTTAAAACGGTTCAGCTGAGGCAGCAGCATCCTGGCCAGGGACACAGTGTCCAGCACCGTAGGCTCAAACTCCAGACCCAGAAGCTTCGCGTTCCTGGAAATAAAGCTGACATCAAAGGAAGCGTTGTGGGCCACCAGGGCCGCTCCCCGGCAGAATTCCAGAAATTCCGGCAGCACCTTGTCAATCTTCGGAGCAGGCAACACCATGGCATCGCTGATTCCCGTCAGCTGCTCGATCCGGAAGGGAATGGGAACGTCCGGATTCACAAAGGTGCTGAACTTATCCGTGATCTTCCCATTTTCCACCTTCACGGCGCCGATCTCAATGATCCGGTCATTGATGGGACTGAATCCCGTGGTCTCAATATCAAACACCACAAAGGGATCGTCGAAGCTCTGGCCCGCGGCGTTCTCAACCAGCAGCTTCATATCGTCCACCAGATAGCCCTCTACGCCATAGATGATCTTGAAATCATCGCCCTTACCCAGGGCGTGGCTGGCGTCAGGGAAGGCCTGGACAACTCCGTGGTCGGTAACGGCAAGGGCCGGCATGCCCCATTTTTTTGCCTGTTTGATAATGTCCTTCACGTCGGATATACCGTCCATGTCGCTCATCTTTGTATGGCAGTGAAGCTCCACCCGCTTCAGAGGGCTGTGGTCCTCCCGCTTATTGCTGAAGTCTTCGCACTTCTTGATTCCCACCACTGAGCCAATAGTCAGCTCTCCGTCGAACTTGTCAATGGTCGTCATGCCCTTCAGCTTCACAAACTTCCCGTTTGCGACGGCTTTGTCCACATCCTCCAGGGCCTCCTCGCTGACAAAAAGCTTCACCCCGATGGTGTCCGTAAAATCCGTCACATCAAAAATAACCAGGGTCTTTCCGCTTTTCAGGAGCCGCCGGTCCGTAAAAATGATCTTCCCACGGATGGTCACTTCCCCGATTTCCCCGGTAATGTCAGAAATACTGATAAATTCATCGTCAAAATCCCGGCCGTAATAGACGTCCGGGTTATTGCTTTTCTTCTGGTATCCGCCGATGCGCCTGCCGTCCTTAGAGGAATTTCTTCTGCCGCCCCATTTGGCGCCGAAGGTATTGGCGCTGCCGGAGGACGCCCCCACCGGAGTTTCCCTGACCGGACTCCCTGCCGGAGTTTCCCCGGCCGGATTCCCCGCCGGCATTTCTCCCGTCGGACTCTTCGCCGGTATTTCTCCAACCGGACTCTCAGCCGTATTCCCAGTCCCCGCTTCCTGCATCTGACGCGTTTCCTGCGCCGGAAACGCGGCGGAAAGCACGCTCGCTTCTCCGAAGGGCTCTTCCTTCTCCTTCCGGGGCACATACTCATACTCCACCGCCAGCGGACGGTTGCAGCGCTCGAAAAATATTTTTTCCAGCACCCTCTTCAGCTCCCCGGACCGCTCCCGAAACACAGAGTTATCCTCCACCGCCAGGTGAAGGATATCCTCCTTCGGAAAGGAACAGACGGCCCGCCGGAGCATGTTGTACTCGACAATACTGTAATGCTTCAGCTCCAGAAGAATGCTTTCCTTATAGACGCGAAACAGCTTTTCCGGAGTATACTGCTCCGACAGCCGGTACTTCTCTATGATCTTCACCGACAGCTTCTTGTTGGGGAACAGCTGGTCGCAGATGCCTTTCTCCAGCGCCGATATGGCCTGCCTGTGAATCAGTCTCGGACTGTTTATGTACACCCTGAGAGAGCTGCGGTCCCTGTTGGAGGTCACGCGCTCCACCTCCACCATACGAAGCAGATCCTTCAGTTCATCCGCAATATGCAGTTCCGGAAACACTTCCAAAAATGATTTGCTCATGGTTCCTCTCTCAGCTTCAGCAGTTCCTCCCGCAGAGCGGCCAGAAGCTGGTCCTCCGGCATCTTGCGTATAATCTGTCCCTTCTTAAACAGAAGGCCCTCTCCGTTGCCGCCCGCTATTCCCAGGTCCGCCTCCCTGGCCTCTCCGGGACCGTTGACAGCGCAGCCCATAACCGCTACCTTTATGTCAAGATCGTCAAACTCCGTCACCATGTTCTCAACCTGGGACGCCAGGCCGATCAAATCGATCCTGGTGCGGCCGCAGGTGGGACAGGACACTACCTCGATGCCGCCCTTCCGCAGCCCCAGCGTCTTAAGTATCAGCTTGGCCGACTTGACCTCCTCAACCGGGTCTCCGGTCAGGGACACCCGTATGGTGTCTCCAATCCCCTGATTCAGGATAATTCCCAGGCCCACCGCCGACTTGATATTGCCGGAGGTGACGGTTCCCGCCTCCGTAATGCCCACATGGAGAGGATATCTGGTCTTTCTGGCGATCAACTCGTGAGCCTTCACGCACATCATCACGTCGGAAGACTTGATGCTGATGACCAGATTGTCATAGCCCATCCGCTCGATCATGGCCACCTTGTCCAGAGCGCTGTCCACCAGCCCCTCCGCCGTGACGCCGCCGTATTTTTCAATCAGACTCTTCTCCAGGGAACCGCTGTTGACTCCCACACGGATCGGCACGTTCCGCTCCCTGGCCTTGTCCACCACCGCGCGGAGCCGTTCAGGGGAACCGATGTTGCCAGGATTGATGCGGATCTTGTCCGCCCCGCACTCCAGAGACGCGATGGCCAGCCGGTAATCAAAATGGATGTCCGCCACCAGAGGAATATGTATCTGCCGCCGTATATCCTTGACGGCGGCGGCGGCTTCCATGGTGGGAACCGCCACGCGGATGATGTCGCAGCCGGCTCTTTCCAGCTTCCGGATCTGCTCCACGGTGGCGGCCGCGTCCTCTGTCTTCGTATTGCACATGGACTGGATCAGAATCGGATTTCCTCCGCCGATAACCCGGTCTCCGATCTGAACGGTTCTGGTTTCTCTTCTGCTCATAAGTCCTCTCCTATCCATGGAAAAATACATTGGAAATATCGTTAAACAGTATAAACACCATCAGGCACATAAGAAGGGCCATCCCGATCATGTGAATCATGCCTTCCTTCTCCCGGTTCAGAGGACGGCCCCTCACCGCCTCGATCAGGAGAAATACCAGCCTTCCCCCGTCCAGGGCAGGTACCGGAAGAAGATTCATCACTCCCAGATTGGCGCTGAACAGCACGCACAGGTTGGCCACACTCAGAAGCATGGTGCTCACTCCGTAAACGATGCTTTCCTCCACCGTCTCGTCCACGATGGTCACCATCCGGATGGGTCCGGCCAGATCGTCCGAATGAACCTGTCCGCCAAACAGCATTCCCAGACTTTTGATAACGGCCTTGATCCAGTAGACCACCTCGTAGGCGCCGTATTTCAAAGTCTCCAGAGCGCCGTCCGCCTGTTTTCTGCCTCCGCTGACAATGATCCCCAGCATATAGGTGCCTGTTTCCTCCGAAATTCTGGGCGTAAGGGTAACTGTATGCTTCTCCCAGCCGCCTCCCTCCACAGGCCTCTTAAACTCCACCCGGATGGGACGGCTGGCGTGATTCATCATAAACATGGTCACATCCCGGTAGATCACAATGGGAGTGCCGTCCATTCTGGTAATGACATCGCCGGCCTCCATTCCCTGCTCCTCCGCCGAGAAACCCGGCTGGATCCCGATCAGCTCCGCCGGGTCATATCCGGCAAAATGGACGATGACTACAGCCAGCAAAAAGGCCAGCAGGAAATTAAACACGGGACCGGCCGCCACCACAGCTATCCTGGCCCAGACCGGCTTATTGACAAAAGCTCTGGGGTTGGAATCCGCCTCATCCTCGCCCAGCATCATACAGGATCCTCCAAAGGGAAGCCATTTGACGGAATACCGGGTCTCGCCTCTGACAAAGGAAATCATTCTGGGCCCCATGCCGATAGAGAATTCCAGAACGGCAATCCCCGACAGCTTCGCCAGCAAAAAATGCCCGAACTCATGGATCAGTATAATAAGGCCAAAGACCAGTATCGCGATAATCATGCTCATGAAACACTACCTCTTTCCACGCTTATTCAGCCGTTCTCAGATACTCGTATGTCTCCTGTTCCGTCTCCAGAATCTGCTCCAGGGAAGGATTCTCTATGACCCGGTGGCGGCTCATGGCAGCCGCGATCATATCGGTGATCGCCAGATAAGATATCTTTCTGTCCAGGAAACGGCCTACGGCATACTCGTTGGCGGCGTTGAACACCGTCGGAAGGGAACCTCCGGTCCGCCCGGCCTCATAGGCCAGAGACAATGCCGGAAAATTCTCAAAGTCCGGTTTTTCCAGAACGATCTGTCCCAGGCTCCAGAAATCCAGCCTCTTTCCCGGAAGATACCTGCGCTCCGGATAATACAGGGCATACTGGATCGGCAGCTTCATGTCCGGCGTTCCCAGCTGGGCCATGACCGCGCCGTCCTCAAACTCCACCATGGAATGGATGATGCTTTTGGGCTGAACCACCACCTGTATCCGGTCCGCCCCCACATCAAACAGCCAGCGGGCCTCCATAACCTCCAGGCCCTTATTGACCATGGTAGAGGAATCTATCGTAATCTTTCGCCCCATAGACCAGTTGGGATGCTTCAGGGCGTCCTCCGGCTGAATCTCTCTCATCTGCTCCCTGCTCCGGCCCCGGAAAGGGCCCCCGGAGGCTGTCAGAAGGATCCTGTGAATCCGATTGCCGTCCCTCATGCACTGAAATATGGCGCTGTGCTCACTGTCTACCGGAAGGATCCTCACTCCCTTTTTCCTGGCCAGAGGCATGATCAGATGGCCTGCCGTGACCAGAGTCTCCTTGTTGGCCAGAGCGATATCCTTACCTGCCTCCATGGCCGCGATAGTGGGCCGGATTCCGATCATACCCACCACGGCGGTAACGGTCAGCTCCGCCGTCGGCTCCGCGGCCGCCTGGATCAGGCCGTCCATACCGGACACGATCCGGACATCCAGATCCGCCACCGCCGTCTTAAGCTCCGCCGCCTTCTTCTCATCCCACACGCAGGCCAGCCTGGGCCGGAACCTGCGGATCTGCCGCTCTAAAAGGGCGATATTGCTGCCGGCCGCCAGTGCCGTCACCCGAATATCGCCGTTGTTTTCCACCACTTCCAGAGTCTGGGTACCGATGGAGCCGGTGGAGCCCAGAACAGAAATGTTTTTCATATCCGTCACCTCAAAAACGTAATCGCAAAGTAGATGGCCGGAGCCGTAAAAAGCATGCTGTCAAACCGGTCCAGAATGCCGCCGTGGCCGGGGATCAGATTGCCGTAATCCTTCACCTGATGATTCCGCTTGATGGCTGAGGCGGCCAGATCCCCGATCTGGGAGATCACCGCCGCGATCACGCAGGCAGCGGCGCATGCAACCATAGGATTGCCGACGTTGGCCATTCTTCTCCCCAGGAACAGCGCGTAGACGCATCCCAGAATACCGGCTCCCGCCGCTCCGCCTATGGCTCCTTCCACAGATTTCTTCGGACTCAGCACCGGTGTAAGGCGGTGATGTCCGAACAGCATTCCCACGCAGTAAGCGCAGGTATCGCATCCCCAGGAGCTTAGGAAGATCAGCCACACCAGATACTTTCCGTCCGGCATCTGCCGCACCTGATACAGGTAGGACAGCATCATGGACACATAGAACACGCCGAAGAACGCCGCCGTGATCTGCTCCGTCTTATATTTGGGAAACGCAAACACATACAGGCTCATCAGCAGCATCAGGGCGCCGATGGCCATCAGCGTCACATACTCCTCCGCGTGGATCCAGAGAAGACCGTAATAAAATACTGACGCGCCGTAGCCGATAAAGGCCAGCGGCGTCCGCTCAATGTTCAGCACACGGTAAAGCTCATACAGACCGATAAGGGAAATCAGCCCCGTAGTCACAAACAGTACCGCGCCCCCATAGCCCGCGATGAAGATAGCCAGAATCAGCAGAATGACTCCGCTTATCAGACGTGTCGTAAACATATTACTTCCTCCCGCCGAACCGGCGCTCCCTTTTATTGTACGCAGCAATGGCCTTTTCCAATTCTTCCTGATTGAAATCCGGCCACAGACAGTCTGTCACGTAAAGCTCCGCGTATGCCAGCTGCCAGAGAAGATAGTTGGACAGCCGCAGCTCCCCGCTGGTACGGATCATCAGATCCGGATCCGGCATGCCGGCCGTATCCAGGTAGGACGCGAACTCCTCCTCCGTGATACGGGACACATCCTCCCCTGAACGGCGGTAATCTTCCGTCAGCCTTCTGGCCGCCCGGACGATCTCGTCCCGGCCTCCGTAGTTGATGGCAACCACAAAGGTCAGGCCGGTATTGTCTTTGGTGCTCTCCACCATCCTGTCGATTCCCTGGATAATATCCGGCGCGAACCTGCTTTTCTCCCCGATCATCCGCACACGCACATTATTCTCGTTGGCAATCTTGATGATTCGCACCATATAATACCGGAACAGATTCATCAGCGCTCCCACTTCCTCCTCGGACCGCTTCCAGTTCTCGGTGGAAAAACCATACACCGTAAAATATTCCAGTCCCATTCTGGCGGCCGCTTCCACCATCTTCTCAAGGGTCTCGCAGCCCGCTTTGTGTCCCATGGCTCTGGGAACGCCGTGAGCCTTGGCCCATCTGCCGTTGCCGTCCAGAATTACCGCCACATGCCTGGGCAATGGTTTTTTCTCGGAATCCATAATCTTCCTCCGTCTATTATACGTAAGGGGCAGGCAAAGCCCGCCCCTCGTCTTCTGAATCTCTAAACCGTCATGATTTCCTTGGTCTTATTCTCCACTGCCGCGTCAACCTTGTCGATCATCTTGTCCGTCAGCTTCTGCATCTTCGTCTCCGCCAGCTTCCGGTCGTCCTCAGAGAATTCCCCGTCCTTCTCCATCTTCTTAAAGGCCTCGTTGGCGTCCCGGCGGATATTGCGGATGGCCACCTTCGTGGCCTCGCCCTTCTTCTTCACATCCTTGGCAAGATCCTTTCTGCGCTCCTCCGTCAACTCCGGAAATACCAGGCGGATCACATTGCCGTCGTTGTTGGGATTGATTCCCAGATCCGAAGTCTGGATAGCCTTGGTAATACTCTTCAGCAGGCTCTTTTCCCAGGGCTGGATCACGATCATTCGGGCTTCAGGAACCGAAATGTTGCCCACCTGCTGGATCGGCGTAGGCGTTCCGTAATAATCCACCTTGATCTTATCCAGCACATGGGGATTGGCCCGCCCAGCGCGGATGGATGCGTAATCGCTCTGAAGCACATCCAGAGACTTGTTCATCTTGTCTTCATAAACCTTTAAAATTTCGTCCATATACCCCTCCTGATTTTTATACGGTAACAATAGTTCCGTTTATTTTTCCCTGCATCGCGTTCGCAATGCTGTCCTTCTCATTCAGATCAAACACCGCCATGGGAATCTGATGCTCCATGCACATGATCGACGCCGTAAGGTCTACCACCGCCAGCTTCTGGTCGATCACCTGCTGGATGCTGATGGTATCATAGCGCTTGGCCTGCGGATTCACAGCCGGGTCGCTGTCGTAAACTCCGTCAATGGATTTGGCCAGCAGAATACAGTCCGCGTCCAGCTCCACGGCTCTCAGGGTAATCCCTGTGTCCGTGGAAAAATAGGGATGTCCCGTACCGCCCGCGAAGAAAGCAACCCCTCCGGACTCCATGCACCGGACCGCCTTGTCCTTGGAAAACAGCTCCGTCATGGCACCCACGGCAAAGGGAGTGAAAATCTCCGTCTTCATTCCCTGGCTGCGGAATATCTCCGACACGTAGATACAGTTCATCACTGTAGCCAGCATGCCGATCTGATCCGCCTTGGTGCGGTCGATCGCATTGCTCGTGCGGCCTCTCCAGAAATTGCCGCCTCCGATCACAATGCCCACTTCCACTCCGGCGTCTACCGACATCTTCACCTGCCGGGCCACATCCTTCACCGTATCCTCGTCAAATCCCGTCTTTCCCGAACCGGCCAGTGCCTCGCCGCTCAGCTTCAAAAGAACCCGCTTCCAGTTATTCATACAGTCATCCTCCCATTTTCTCCGACATTATACCACAAAACCCCCATCCTGAAAAGGCTTTTCTATCGTTTCTGCTGTTTCTTCCACGCTTTGATTCGTTCCAGCTTGTCTTTTACCGCCTCTTCCGCGCCTTCACAAGTGGGATGGTAATATTCCCTGTCCGCCAGGGAATCCGGCAGGCACCGCATGCGGGCTACCTTCTCCTCCGTATCGTGGGCATACTGATATCCGGCCCCGTAGTTCAGCTCCGCCATCAGCTTTGTAGGGGCGTTGCGGATCACCAGAGGCACCGGCTCCGCAAGCATCCCCTGGGCGTCGGATTTGGCGTCCTCATAAGCCACATAGGCGGAGTTGGATTTCGGTGCCATGGACATATAGATGACCGCGTGGGCCAGATGAACATTGCACTCCGGCATCCCCAGAAAATGGCAGGCCTGATAGGCCGCCACCGCCAGAGGAAGAGCCTGGCTGTCCGCCATGCCAATGTCCTCGCTGGCAAACCGGATCACGCGCCTGGCCACATACAGAGGGTCCTCCCCGGCCTCCAGCATCCTCGCCAACCAGTAAACCGCCGCGTCCGGGTCTGAATTTCTCATGGACTTGTGAAGGGCCGAAATCAGATTATAGTGCTCCTCACCCTTCTTGTCGTACAGAAGGCTTTTCTTTCCGATGCACTGTCTGAGCGTCTCCATGGTGACCTTCGTCCCCTCCGGTCCGGCCTCCCCGTTGGTCACAGCCATCTCCAGCACGTTGAGGGCCGTCCTGGCGTCGCCGTTGGCGAACTCCGCGATCATCCGGATCATATCTCCGGTGATATCTATTTTCTGACGGCCAAAACCCTGCTCGCCGGTCAGCGTCCGCTCCAGGAGGGTCACCAGATCCTCCGTGGTCAGCGCCTGGAGCACAAACACCCGGCATCTGGACAGAAGGGCGCTGTTGATCTCAAAAGAGGGATTCTCCGTGGTCGCCCCAATCAGGATGATGCTTCCCTTCTCCACATAGGGAAGAAACGCGTCCTGCTGGGCCTTGTTGAACCTGTGAATCTCATCCACAAACACCACCGTCTTCATCCCCACCCGGCGGCTCTGCTCCGCCTGGGCCATGACCTCCTTAATCTCTCGGATACCGCTGGTGACGGCGCTGAAATTAATGAACCTGGCATGAGTCCGGTTGGCGATGATTCCCGCCAGAGTTGTTTTTCCCACCCCCGGCGGTCCCCAGAAAATCATGGAAGGAATCCGGTCCTGCTCAATCAGCTGCCGCAGAATCTTCCCTTCTCCCAGCAAATGTTCCTGCCCCACAAATCCATCCAGATCCTCCGGCCGCATCCTGCTGGCCAGGGGCCGATAAACCTCCTGCATATCAAACAATGACATCTGTTCCATGGACATGGCAAATCTCCTTTATCCTGTCCGGATCGTTATCTTTCCGGCGGCGCCGCTTTCGTGTTCGCCAGCTCCTCATATATTTTCTCAATATCATAACCCGGACCGAACCTCCGGGCCGTCTCACAGATCGGCTGGATTACCGCCAAATCTTCTTCCAGTTCATCTGCTATCACTTCCGGTTCTTTCCCCCTGGACAGCTTGCGGCAGACCTGGGAAATCAGCTTTATCATCTCCCCCTCTGCCCTCGCTTCCTTCCTTACAAGCCGTTCATGCCTCTCCACAGAATATAACTCAGTCAAAAGATCCATCATGGCCTCCTCTCTGTGCTTAGTCAGAAACGCCTCCAAAATGCCTTTCTTCAGGCAGTCATCAATCGCACGGTCCACAGCCTCCCGCAATACCAGCCCCTCCTTCAAGTGATATCGCACCCGGCTGACCAGGTAGGAATATTCGTACAGCCGGTGACAGCTCTCCATCAGCTTCTGGTTATGCCCGAAATTGATATTCAGGACTGTCGCTGTACACTCCAGGCTGTACGGCCCGTCCGCCACCTCGTAAGAATCCGACAGCTTCAGTTCCATCCGCTCAGGCTCTTCCGCGGTTCCATTGTAGAACACGATATACCTGGGCGCCGGCAGCTTATGATGGACTCCTGAATAAATATCCAGTCCATTGGCAGCCACATATGCCTTATACAATCTGGCCAGGTAAAACAGGCCCCGCAAAGGCATATTGGGATTCCAGGTGGACTGATGCTCATACAGGTTCATTTCACTTCCGATCAGGAAAGACATGTCGTTCTTCATTCCCAGATACAGAACATTCTCCAGCGTATTGACTACCAGCTGGCTGGCATCCGTATAAGCAGACTCATTGACTGCATTATAAAGCGCCAGCAGCTCTTCCGGCTCACTGAAAAGACGAATGAACAGCCTGCTCTTATATTCCCGGACTGCCGGCGTCCCCTTCTGACTTCCTTTTTGACTTTTTCTTCTCTTTCTTTTCAGGGTTTCTGACAGATTTTTCTTTTGTTTTGCCATAAAGCTTCTCCTTTCATTGTACTACATGTCTGTTTCTTTTGCAAAAGATTTATAGAGGGAATTACCTTGACCGCATTTCAAAAATACAGGATACGGATTTTCAGAAAGCTTCCAATGAATGATCAGAATTCAAAACTTCTATCAAGACAATCATATCTCTTTTCCGAGCCCAAATCAAATTAAAAAAGTATAAACTGGCGGGCCGCTGCAAAACACTCACATTTTTCTTGTCCTGCCGGTCTTCCTGTGCTATACTTGTTTGCAAATTCAGAAACATACAGAAAACGAAGGAGTAAACATTATGGAAATCAGACGTGCAAAAGAATGCGACCTGGAGGGGATCAACAAACTCCTCTATCAAGTATGCGGCGTTCATCATGAGGGCCGCCCGGATCTGTTCACCGACGGCGGCAAAAAATATAACGATGAGGAACTTCTGGCCATCATTCACAACGACGAAACGCCCATCCTCGTGGGCGTAGATGAGAATAACCGGGTCATGGGCTACGCTTTCTGCGTCTTCGAGCGGTATGACGGCACCGGCGCCATGACCAAGCGGTCCACCCTCTATATCGACGACCTGTGCGTGGATGAAGCTATCCGCGGTCAGCATGTGGGCACTCAGATCTACAACGCGGTCCTCGACTTCGCCAGAAAGAGCGGCTGCTACAATGTAACCCTCAACGTGTGGTACTGCAATCCCTCCGCCATGAAGTTCTACGAGGCCAGAGGGCTGAAGCCCCTGAAGCTGGGGATGGAAACTATTCTGTAAGAATGATGCTTTACTGACCTTTACCCACGAAACAGGCGCCTCCCTGCGGAGACGCCTGTTCCTTTTCTCCCAATATCCTTTTATCAATCCTTTTTGGTCTTTACACTTTCTGTCTCTTGGCTATGTACATGGGATGAGTATCGGCGCCCTTCAGCTCCTTGCCGGCTCCGATGGACACTCTCTTGTCAGTGATCACGTACTCAATATCGGCTCCCTCGCCGATCTCCGTATCCTGCATCAGCACACAGTTCTTTACTTTGGCGCCCTTGCCTACATGAACACCTCGGAACAGGATGCTGTTCTCTATCTCACCCTCAATGACGCAGCCGTCGGCTACCAGAACGTTCTCCGCTTTGGCGTCGCCCACATATCTGGTGGGGTTATCGTCACGAATCTTGGTGTAGATGGGGCTGGGATCAAACAGCGCATCCAGGTTCGCGTCATCCAGAAGCTTCATGTTCTCATCGAAGTAGCTCTTCAGGTTTCCGATCCTTGCCACATAACCGTCATACTTGAACGCGTGCACGTTCATCTTGTCCAAGTGGGGGGCAATGATATCCCGCTCATAATATACATACCCGCGGATATATGCCTCGCTGATCTGCTGAATCAGCAGCTCCCGGTTCACCACATAATAATTCATGACGAACTTCTGGATACCATCCTCCACAGAATTCAGATACATGTCGGTCACACGGCCGCCGTCATCTGTCTTCAGCGTGTAATACAGATCCTGACCCACGCCGTGAGCTTCCTTCGCGGACTGGGGAATCTCTTCCTCCGTGTAAACAACAGTCACATCCGCTCCGCTCTTAATATGGGCATCAATCAGGGCATTAAAATCAAAATTGGCTGCGATGTTGGTATCGGCCATCACAACGTAGGTCTCCTTCTGGCTCCTCAAAAACTCCAGAATGCTGGCCAGCGCTTCCACACGGCCGTTATAGACCTTTACGCTCTTCTCCGCAAAGGGAGGCACAATATTCAGGCCACCGTTTTTGCGGGTCAGATCCCACTCACGGCCTGCTCCCAGATGGTCCATCAGAGAGTGGTAATTTCTGCGCACGATCAGAGAAATATTGTCAATACCGCAGTTCACCATGCTGGACAACACGAAGTCCACCATACGGTAACGTCCTCCAAAGGGGATGGACGCCATGGAACGCTCCGTCACCAGCTCGGGGATCAGGGAATCATAACTGTTGGGGAAAAGGATGCCCAAAGCATCTGCGTTGGATTTTACCATTGTTCCTCACCGCCTTTCACGTTAGTCTTAACCATGGCATTGGGGCCAATCTTCGCTCCGTCTCCGATGGACACGCCGGAGCCCACAGTAGCCACGCCCTTCTCGCCGTCAGCGGGCATAGCTCCCACTACGGCATTCTGACCGATCTCCACGTTCTCCGCAACGATGCAGTGTTTCACCACAGCGCCGGAATGAATGATGGAACCGCCCATCACAACGGCGTCCTCCACCTCAGCGCCTTCCTCAACCTTCACGCCCGCGAACAAAATGGAATGTTTTACCGTACCGTTGATGCGGCAACCGTCAGTGATCATGGAATTCTCGATCTTTCCGCCCTTGCCTACCTTGTGGCCGGTCATTCCGCTGTTGCGGCTGTATACCTTCCAGTCATCGTCAAACAGGTTGATTCCGCTGTGCTCCGGATCAAGAACCTCCATATTGGCTTCCCACAGGGAGGAAATCGTCCCTACATCCTTCCAGTATCCGCTGAAATGATATGCGTACATCCTGCGGTTGTCTCTCAGCAGGTTGGGAATGATATTGCCGCCGAAATCGTTCTCGGAGGCAGGATCCGCCTCGTCCTCCTCCAGATACTTCTTCAGGATATCCCAGTTGAAAATATAAATGCCCATGGACGCCAGGTTGGACTTGGGATTCTTCGGCTTCTCCTGGAACTCGGTTATCCTGTCGTCCTCATCCGCCACCATCAGGCCGAAACGGGGAGCCTCCTCCCACGGAACCTCCATGACCGCCACGGAAAACTCCGCGTTCTTCTCCTTATGGAACTTCAAAAACTCGCTGTAATCCTGCTTGCAGATCTGGTCGCCGGACAGGATAATGACATACTTGGGATCGTATCTCTGAATAAAGGAAATATTCTGGTAAATAGCGTTGGCCGTACCCTTATACCAGTCAGAGCCTGACGCCTGCTGATACGGCGGCAGCACATGAACGCCGCCGTGAAGGCGGTCCAGATCCCAGGGCTGTCCGTTTCCAATATATTCATTCAGCACCAACGGCTGATACTGGGTCAAAATGCCGACCGTATCAATGCCGGAGTTCACACAGTTCGACAACGGAAAATCGATGATACGGTATTTTCCGCCAAAAGGAACTGCAGGTTTTGCCAGATTCTGGGTCAGCGCGTAAAGACGCGAACCCTGTCCGCCGGCAAGAAGCATTGCAATCATTTCTTTTGCCATGATAATCTCCCCCTATCTGTTTTTAATACTTTTGATGATTGTACCACAAAATGGAAAATTTTCATATAGTTTTCTTGTACTTTTTTGTTTTTTTATACAAAATTTACTGATAAACGGCTTATGTATCCTCAGTTTCTCCCTCAATCTCCTCCAGGTCCACCTGCAGCTCCTCCTCCACCTGGCTGCGCATCTCCTCCAGCTTCACCGGATCCATGTCCGGCAGATTGGCCGCAGAGCCGATGCCGAACCTGCGCAGAAACTCATCGGTGGTGGCAAACAGCGCCGGCCGTCCCGGGGCGTCCAGACGCCCTACCTCCTGAACCAGATCGTACTCGATCAGCCGGTTCACCGCGTGGTCGGATTTGACGCCGCGGATCTGCTCGATCTCCATCCTCGTCACAGGCTGCTTGTAGGCGATGATGGACAGGGTCTCCAGAATTACATCGGTCAGCACATGCTTCTTGGGAACCGACGCCACCCGGATCAGGTTCTCATAATATTTCCCGCGGGTGCACATCTGATAGCTGTCCTCCAGCCGTATGATCTCCATGCCGCGGTTTTCCAGGTCGTAGCGCCTCTGAAGCCGCTCCACCGTCTGGCGGGCGATTTTCTTGTCCTGCCCGATGGCGACTGCCAGCTGGTACAGCTCCACCGGCCGCCCCATGGTGAAAAGGACTGCCTCCAGAACCGCCTCCCAGTCGCTCTCCTGGCCGCCGTAATCCTCCATCACCAAAACGTCCGACGCATCCGGTTCCTCATCCTCTGAATCCGGACTGTCTTTCTCCTCATCCGGTTCCGGTTCACTTTCCTCTTCAGCTGTTTCCGGTTCCATTTCACCTTCCCCTTCGGCTGCCTTCGGCTCCGGCTCCATTTCACCTTCCTCCTCAGCTGCCTCCGATTCCGACTCATCCGCCTCTTTGGCTGCCTTCGGCTCCATTTCATCCTCCCAACCGGCCAGCTCCGCCTCCAGCGCGTCCTGCCTCGCCTGAATCTCCTCCAGATTAAATTCCTCGTCCCTGTCGTCAAAGATACTCATTCTTCATCCTCTTTATCTCAAAAATCTTCCAGTCCCTCCAGATTCAGCTCATCCGCCTTTGCCCCGGCCTCCGTCACTTCGATATTCATATCGTCGAACAGCTCCTCCTGAGTCAGGCGGATTTGTCCCATGCGCATCAGCTCCAGCACCGCCAGGAACGTGACCACCACCTCCACCCTGGACGACTGCCCGGAAAGCATCTGGCGGAAGCTGAACTTCCTGTTTTTCCTGGCATAATCCATGACGGAGCCGATCCTCTTTTCCAGGCTCACGGATTCTTTGGCAATGTTTCCGAATTTGCTGCGGATCGGGTCCACACGGTCGGTCCGCCGCTTCATCACGGAATTGAAGATACTCTGCAGGCGGGCAAGAGTCAGACCGTCCAGAAGCTGGTCCAGGTCCACGGGAGGCTCGTACCGGGAAACCTCCTTCGGCACTGTGGGCTCCTTGTACAGATGCTTCTGAGCCCCCTCCTCCATCTCCTGGAGCGTCACCGCCATCTGCTTGTACATCTTGTACTCCAGCAGGCGGGCCGCCAGCTCGGCTCTCGGATCCTCGTCCTGCTCCTCCTCATCCTCCTGGACAGGCAGAAGCATCCGGGACTTAATGTCCAGAAGCGTGGCCGCCATCACCAGAAACTCGCTGACCACGCCCATATCCTCCGTCTCCATGTGGCTGACGTACTCCATATACTGCTCTGTGATCATCACAATGGGAATATCATAGATACTGACTTTATTCTTCTCAATCAGATGCAGCAGAAGGTCCAGAGGACCTTCAAAATGCTCCAGCTTATAGGAGATGCTCATAGATATCTTCTGCCTCTCTTCAACCAATCTTTCTTCTCCACAGTATAGCAAAAATATATTTTTCTGTAAACATTTACTCCGCCCTAAGCTTCAGGATCACCAGCTGGGACGGATTGTTCAGGCGCAGGTTGATGGAATGGGTTCCCAGTCCCCGGCTGACCACCATTGCCTTTTCCCCATCCTTCAGAAGCCCGCCGCAGCATTTCCGGAAAAATTCAAACTGGGGGGTCATAAGGCCTCCCAGAAACGGCAGGCGGATCGTACCGCCGTGATAATGTCCGGACAGAGTCAGGTCCGCTCCCCAGGCGGCGTACGTCCGGAAAAAACCGGGAGAATGAGCCAGAAGAATCTGATAGCGCTCGCTGCTGGCCCTGCCCAGGCGGCGAAGGATATACTTCTCCTCCATTTTTCTCGGAATAAACTTGCCGTAATGGCGTTTGTCCAGGTCCAGCCCGCTGATCCGGATATCCTGATCCAGCTCCGCGCTCTCATCTGCCAGATACCGGACTCCCGCCTCCTTCAGTTCCTCCACGTAACGGTCGTAGGCGTCCCCGTAGCGGTCCCTTCTCCGGTCCATGCGGTTCTCGTGATTTCCGTTGCCGTAATAGACCGGATACCTGCGGGCCAGCTGTTTTACGAAAAACAGGGCGGCCTGAACATCCGCCCTTTTCTTTACTACCATCATATCTCCGCCGATCAGGATCCCGTCCGGCTCCGCCTTCTCAATCGCGGCCAGAAGCCATCTCTGGTTCTGTCCGAATTGATTGTCATGAAGATCAGACAGAAACACAAAGGTTCTGTCCTTCTTCAGCTTTTTCGAGCCCAGCTCGTACACATCAGAGACGAATATGCTTCTCTCATAGCGGGAACGAATGGCCAGTCCCGCAAGAAAAGCCGCCGCCGTGACCCACATCCACATAATCTTTCTCCTATTTGACCGCCTTAAACACCGGGTCCGCCGGATGTCCGCCCACAATCTTCTGCATGGTCCGCTGCACGGCGTCGCGGGAGTTCTTCCAGTCCTTATCCTTGTTCAGATAATCAAATTTCTCGATCATCCAGTCGATATCACCCTGGATCCGGTCCAGCTCCCGGTTCATCTGGTCAAACAGCACCGGCAGGATCTGGTCCTGCTCCTTTTTGTCCAGCTTATCCGCGCAGGCGTCTACCAGATCCGCGAAATGATGGATGCAGAAGCCCTTGGACTGCTTCACCATATCCACAAATTCCTTCTCGTGCTTCACCTGATAGAAGAAGGTATCGATGACCCGCCGGTAGGTGTCCTCCACTCTGGCGCACACATAGCAGTGGCTTTCCTCTCCCCGGATCCAATTGCCTACCGAGGTGCCCCCCGCCGTCTCTTCCTTCTTTCTGAACAGGCCGAACCTGGAGCCGGAAGCCTCCGGTTTAAAATCGGCCATCTCCTTCTTCAGCCCTTCCCGCAGGTGCTTCATCCTGCTCTTCAGGATCCAGGCGTTGCCCAGGGTATTGCCGTAATCATACATCATCTTGGTATGATGGCGGCAGAAGCCCTGCCGGTCCGTCTTGTCCCTGGTGTCGCTCTCCATATAGGAAGAGCCCAGAACAAATTCAATGGCCTTCTGTTCCAGATCTCTCTCCATGTAACAGAAGGGGCACTCGTCCCCCGACGTCAGCGCGTCGTGCAGCTCGATCGTATATAATTTTTCTTTCATAAATGACTGCCACCCCCGATTTTTCTCCTATAATCATACACGTTCCGCCCCTTTTCCGTCAAGCGGAGAACGATTCTTTTCTTACGCGGCCATCAAGCTGTCGCCTTTATCCTTGTCACTATTTTAATATTATCCACTTATGGGGAATTTACGATTCTCTGTATCTTCGGTTTAATACAGCTAAGGAGAAACCAATATGATTACATACGCACCGCTGTGGCACACGATGAAAAAGAAGAGGATCAGCCAGTACCGGCTGATCAAATATTACGGCATCAGTTCCGGACAGATCAACCGTTTGAAACGGGATGAGTACGTCTCTACTCATACCATCGGCGTGCTCTGCACCATTTTAAACTGCGCCGTAAGCGATATTATGGAATTTCACATGGATAACAGTGAATATACATTCCGCTCTCCGGGTACGCATGACGGCCATATCCGGAAAACGGGCAGATCATAAAAAGAATCTTCAGATCACTCAGGACTCGTTCTTATCTGCGGACAGGCGGTAGCCCAGGTTCCGGATGGTCAGAATAGACACACCGGCCTGGACGGCTCTCAGCTTTTTCCGCAGAAAAGAAATATAGACTTCCACATTATTTTCAACCGCTTCCGGATTGTCGCCCCAGATTCTGGAAAGAAGAAGGCCTTTTGGCACTACCATATCCCGGTTGACCAACAGCGTCTGCATTACATCAAACTCCCTCTTTCCCAGCTGGAAAGAACCTCCCGGACCAGAGAGGACGAAAGTCCCCTGGTCCAGGGACAGTTCTTCATAATTCATCCGTTCCGGGATCATCTCTCTCTTCCGGCGCAGAACCGCTTTCAGGGCTGCCAGAAGCTCTCTCTCCTCAAATGGGGCGCTCAGGCAGTAATCCGCCCCCTGTTCCAGACCGCTGATCCGTTCCTCCGCAAGGCCGCCGGTTACCATAAGCACCGGCAGCTGACAGTTATCCCTCCGCAGGCGGCCTAGAATCTCCATCCCGGATATTCCGGGGATCCCGGAGCCCAGGATGACCGCGTCGTAACCGCCCTGGCGCAGCCTCTGAAACTCCCCGTTCTCTTCTATCCAGCCGTCCTCTTCCCAATTGTCTACGTCGCACCAGATCTGCCGCAGCGCCTCATGAATGCGGGCGGCGGCAGAAGGTTCTTTCTCAATCACAAGCACTCTCATAGACTTTATTGTCTCTCTTTTTCCGGGAAAAATCAAGCCTTTTTTCTCAGCGGCTGCGCACCTCTTTCCGCATAAATCCAATGTAGGAGGCGCCGAACATTACCGCCGTCAGCGCCAGCAGGCCAGTCATGTGGGGCCAGACCAGAAGCACGCTCTGCCCCAGGGACAGATAACCGGTGATCGCCCCTGACAGCTGCTGCGGCAGGATCAGGTTGGTGGAGCGGACCATGGGATTCATAATGGTAGACACCGCTTCACTGTACAGATAGTAGGGAGACAGGCGGTTTATGGCCGTCTGGCACTCATAGTTGTTCAGGACCTGGCCCACGGTAGCCGAATCGTTGATCGGATAGATAAGACCGGCTGTCATGGAGGCTACCAGGCTCATAAACAGAGCGAAGAAAATCCACAGGCCGATTCCCAGCATGGCGGAGGTGGCGGCGTGGCGGCACACGACGGAGAACAGAATAGCCAGCGCCAGCCAGAAGCAGATGTACACTGTAGTGAACACCAGAAACACCAGCACTCTCCCTACCTCCTCCGCGGAGGGAGGAATCCCCGTGGCCAGAAGTCCTATGGCGCCGATAAACAACCCCATGGAGAACACCATGACTCCGATGATGGCGGCGCCCGCCAGGAATTTTCCGTTGATGACCGCATCCCGGTAGATCGGCTGGGACACCAGGCGGTTTAAGGTCCCCTCAGACCGCTCGCTGTTGATGGCGTCGAATCCCAGAGTCAGTCCCACAAAGGGCCCCAGAAGGGCGATAAAGGAAGTGAAGGAGGGAATCGAATTGCCGCTTAGGGTGAACAGCTTCAGAAAGATAAACTCCGAATCTGACGCCACCGCGTCCGACAGATTGGACAGGGCTCCATAGAGGCTGGCGTAGCTGGTCAGCACGATCAGGCCGAGAACGATCAGAAACCTCCGGCTTCCGATATGATCGGCCAGCTCCTTCCGGTAAAGCGCTCCCAGTCCGCTCATCCTCTTATTCCCTTCCTCTCGCAAATGCAGCAAAGCGCTTCGGTTTTTTCTCATTTTCGCTTCCATGCTCCTGCTCCGCCTCCTCAAAATATCTGTGATAAATCTCGTCCAGATCGTTTTCCCTCTGCCGCAGATGGGACAATGTATAGCCGGCATCCAGCGCCCGCCTCAGAAGCTCCCTCTTCGCGTCGGAGCGGGAATGTACCACATAGAATTCTCCCTCCCGCTCCACGCTGTCCACATTGCCCAGCTTTTCCAGCAGATCCTTAAATCCCCCGTCGTCCGGAAACGCCGCCGTCTCCAGAACATACCGGCCTTCCCGCTGCATACTGCGGGCCAGCTCGTCAATCTTGCCGCAGGCCACCAGGTTCCCTTCCACAAATAAGCCTACCCGGTCGCAGATCTGCTGGATCTGATACAGCTGGTGGGAAGAGATCAGGATGGTCCTCCCGTCTTCCGCCGCCAGCCGGCGGATCAGCTGCATCAATTCTCTCATTCCTTCCGGGTCGATGCCCAGAGTCGGCTCATCCATGATCACTACCCTGGGGTCCTTCATCAGCACATCGGCCACTCCCAGCCTCTGCTTCATACCGCGGGAGTAGGTGCCTGTCTTCTGGTCAGCCGCCTGGCTCATGCCCACCTTCTCCAGAAGCTGCTCCGCTCTCTCCGCGATCACCTTCTCCGGCAGGCCGTTCAATCGTCCGGTAAAATGCAGATTCTCCCTGCCTGTCATGTCGGAATAAAATCCCACATTATCAGGCAGATAGCCTACTATCTTCTTGATCTCAATCGGCTCTCTGGTACAGTTCTTTCCGTCGATCCACGCCTCACCTGACGTAGGCTCAGACAGCCCAAGAAGCATCAGCGTCGTAGTGGTCTTTCCGGCTCCGTTGGGGCCCAGCAGGCCGAAGATCTCGCCCGGGTAGATATCCAGATTCAGATTCGACACCGCCGTCTTGGCGCCATAGCATTTGGTCAGTCCTTCTGTGTGGATGATGGGGTTCAGCGTCTCTTCCATAGCGCCGTCCTCCTTTCTCACCGTCTGCCATATTTACGGAACACGTACTCCAGCCCGAGGGCTACGCCCGCGATGATCACCACTGCCACGATCCCCCACATGGTGCTGGTCTTCACCGATACCCGGAATTCCGCGCTGTCCGAGATCTGCTCCGTGCTCACGTTGAAAGAAGTCACATAATCGCCGGTAATCGCGTCATTGCCAGGCTTTACGTGGGCGATCACCTCAGAAGTGCTTCCTGCCGGCAGGGACTTGATGATATTGTCCTCCTGATTGTAGGTGACGGTCCAGCCGCTGGGAGCTGTGGAATTCAAAGACACATTCTCCAGATCCACGTTGCCGGTGTTGGTAATTTGCAGCGTCACGTCAGATTCCTTTCCTGCCCGGGCGTCAAAGCTGAGACGGCCGTCGGGAGTAGACATTTCCAGACCGTAAGTCCCGGTGATCGTCACGGTCAGGTCCGTGGTCAGAGTCTCCGAGGCGGACACGGCGCTGCAGGAAATCTGATAATCGCCTGCCTCTATCTGCTGGGGCGGAACCACAGACACGGTAATCCCCTGGCTGGCGCCGGACTCCACATCGATTCCCGCCACATTGGTGGTCTCACCGGAGGGTGTGAAGGTGACGGTCCATCCTGCCGGAGCGTTGGAGGACAGGCTGTAGTTCTGGGGCTCCAGACGGTTGTTGATCAGCGTAGTGCTGAAGCTGAAGCTGGTTCCGGAGGTTCCCTCCTGCTGAGGATACTCTGAGGTGAAACTGCCGTTTCCGGCCTCATCCGTAGTCACCTGAAACGCCAGCTGAAGCTGGTCCGCCGCCTCGCCCTGAACAGACGCCGCCTGAACAGAAACCTCGTAGGTTCCCTCTTCAAGCTCATCGGAAACCGTCAGATGAAGAGTTACGTCGGCCCCGTCCGTTCCCTGGGGAACGTACACCCGGCTGACCTGATAGTTTCCGCCCTGAAGATACCCTTCCCAGTTTTCCGGAACTCCGGAAATGGATACGTCCGCGTCCAGTCCGGCGCCGGTCTGGTTGTCGATCGAGATCGGAATGCTGAGGGAATCCCCCGGCTTCACCGACATCCCCGGATAGCTGGTGTGCAGCTCCAGCCCTCCGTCCGCCCTGGCGGGAAACGCCCAGGCCATTGTGACACAGGCCGCTGCGGCAACCGCCGCGGCCGCACGGATATACCGTTTAGTGACAGGCAACTCTATAACTCGAATCATGACTCCTCCTTCTGCCGCGTCACAGACGCGGCCCCTTTTGTTTTATCGAAGCCTATCATAAGCCCGAAACCTTTAACGAACCTTAATTGTCTATGGAGAATTTGTGGACAGATTGTGGAAATTCTGTGAAAATTTCTCCCTTCCGCCACTGGAATATTTTGAAAATATGATTTACAATAGGGTGACTGAAACGAAGGAGAATCTGCTATGAAATCTGAAATCATTCTGAACAGGATCAAAAAAGAACCGGTCCTGACGGCCGCGGCCGTCTGCGCGCTTCTTTCCATGCTGTTTGTGCCGCCGTCCCCGGCTTATCTGGGATACATAGAT
The DNA here is from genome assembly GCA_947626475.1 of uncultured Lachnospiraceae bacterium. GTDB lineage: Bacteria > Bacillota > Clostridia > Lachnospirales > Lachnospiraceae > UBA3402. The sequence goes on along the minus strand of CANQSK010000007.1, from coordinate 10,269 downwards.
TTTCGGGTGCTGTCCCTCCTCTTCTGCCTGATGTCGGTAGTGGCGGGACTGCAGCGCCACGGCCTCTTTACCTGGCTGGCTCACCGGCTTCTGGGCGGGAATATGCAGCGGAGGAAGCTGTTCCTTCTGCTGATCCTGCTTCCCTTCTTCTCCTCCATGCTGGTGACTAACGATGTGTCCCTGATCACCTTTGTGCCCTTCGCCATTCTGATCCTCGGCCTGACCGGTCAGGAGAAGTACCTGATCTTCGTCATCGTCATGCAGACGGTGGCTGCCAACCTGGGAAGTATGGCAACTCCCGTAGGCAATCCGCAGAACCTGTACCTGTACTCCTCCTTCGGACTGTCCGCCGGAGAATTTTTCGGGACAGTCCTGCCCTGCACGTTACTGGCCATGCCCCTTCTGTCCGCCAGTGTCCTTTTCTGCCCCGGCGGCCAGCTGTCTGTCTCTCTTCCGGAATCCGGCTCATACGAGATCAGGCCCATTGCTCTCTACACAGGACTTTTTCTTCTGTGCCTGCTGTCCGTTTTCCGTATCCTCCCCTACGGGGTTCTCCTTGTCATCATATGCGCGGCCCTGTTTCTGGAAGACAGGGCGCTCTTTAAGACTTTGGACTACGGGCTGCTTCTGACCTTCGTATTCTTCTTCCTGTTTGCGGGAAACATGGGAGCCATGGACACCGTCCACAGATTCCTTCAGAACCTTCTGACCCGGCAGCCCCTGCTTACCTCCGCCCTGGCCAGCCAGATCATCAGCAACGTTCCCGCCGCCGTCCTCCTCTCCGGCTTCACGGAGGACTGGAAGTCTCTGCTTCTGGGCACCAACATCGGCGGGCTGGGCACTCCCATCGCCTCCCTGGCAAGCCTGATCTCATTCCGCCTGTACATGAAAACAGAAAAAGCCGACAGCAAAGCCTATCTGGGATTTTTCACCCTGGTCAATGCTGCCGGTTTGATTCTTCTTCTTACTGTGGGAGTGCTGCTCTAGGCGCTCCCTTTTTCTATGGGAGCGCGTTCCGAGTGCTCCCTTCTTTTTATTGGATCCAGGCTCCGTCGCTCCCCAGGATGTACCCGTCGGGAGTCACCGTATCCTTCAGCATAGCGCCGTTTCCGCCGAGATAGAACCATTTGCCGTTGTCCTGCTCCCAGCGGTTGACCTCCATAGCCCCGCTGCTGCTGAAATAATACCAGTTGCCGTCGTCGAAGAATCTCCATCCCGTGGCCATATAGCCGCTGGGCTCCATCCAGTAATACCCGCTCTCCAGATTCAGCCATTCGCCTGCGGCGAAGTTTCCGTCGCTTTTAATATAATACCAGCCGTTATTATCCAGCTGCCATCCGGTGTTCTGTGCTGCCGGGACCTGGGCCTGTCCTGCGGCGCTGTCCGCTCCGGGTCCTTCCTGCTGCACCTGCTGTACCTGCTGCACAGCGCCTGAGCTCATCTTGGCAAAGCCGTAATCCAGAAGGGCCTTGGTATCCGTATAGTGAGTGCCGTTAGCCTTCATCACCACGGCGATCAAACGGACACCGTTCCGCTCCGCCCCTGTCACCAGGGTATTGCCTGCCTTGGAGGTATATCCTGTCTTTCCTCCGATGATTCCCTCATAATAGCGGGAATCCGTGGGATACATCATCTTATGGCCCATGGTGATCGTTCTGGCCTTGGAATTCTTGGTGGCCGGAAGCTGATAGGACAGAGTCGTATCGATCTGCCTCAGCACATCGCTCTGGAACGCCGCGCGGGCGATCAGCGCCATATCTCTCGGCGTTGTATAATGATTGGGGTCGTTCAGTCCGTGGGGATTGGCAAAGTGCGTTCCCGTACAGCCGAGGGCAGCCGCTTTCTGGTTCATCAGATCCGCAAAGGCCGCCACACTCCCGGCCACATGTTCCGCCAGGGCGTTGCCCACCTCATTGGCTGATTTCAGGAGCAGGGCGTACAGGCACTGGCGCACCGTAAGCGTATCTCCCTCCGTCATGCCCAAAGACACCGCTCCCGCCTCCAGGTTGGTGGTGGCCGTCTTTGAAAATGTCACCATATCGTCCAGATTGCACCGCTCGATCACCAGAAGCGCCGTCATCAGCTTGGTGATGCTGGCCGGATAATACTGGGTATTGGCGTTCTTTCCGTAAAGGATCTGGCCGCTGGCCGCGTCCATGACTACTGCTCCCTGGGCCTGAATTGCCGGCTCCGCCGGCGGATTCACAGAATCCGCGTACACCGCCGTCTGGCACATCAGGCACAGGACCAGCGCCACAGCCGCCATGCGCCTCCAACGTATCTTACGCACACTCATCTCCACTGTTTCTCACTCCTTATTCTCCGTACTTTTCGGCCTGGCTCCGTATCAGCTCCATGTCGTCAAAATAATTGATCTTCATGGCAGCCTTCATCTCCGCCAGAGTCACAGCCGCTTTCTTCTCAGCCCGGATGCTGCCCTCCTGAAGGATGCGGTACACCTCCGGAATATTCTTCTCATAGGCTTTCCTGCGGGCGCGGATAGGCTCCAGCTCCGCCTGCATGACCTCGTTGAGGAACCTCTTCACCTTCACATCCCCCAGACCGCCTCTGGTGTAATGGGCCTTCAGTTCCTCAAGATTGCTGTATTCCGGCCAGAACCGGGCGAAATGCTCGTCCCGGCAGAAAGCGTCCAGATAGATAAACACCGGATTCCCTTCCACATTGCCCGGGTCCTGAACCCGGATGTGATTGGGATCGGTAAACATGCTCATGATCTTCTTCTTCACCTCTTCCGGCGAATCCGAAAGATAGATGCAGTTGCCCAGAGACTTGCTCATCTTGGCGTTGCCGTCAATGCCGGGAAGCCTGCGGCAGGCCTCGTTGGAAGGAATCAGGGCCTCCGGCTCCGTCAGCACCTCATCATAGATGTGGTTGAAGCTGCGGACAATCTCCCTGGTCTGCTCGATCATGGGCAGCTGGTCCTCCCCCACCGGAACCGTGGTCGCCTTAAAGGCGGTGATATCCGCCGCCTGGCTGATGGGATAAGTGAAGAAACCGACAGGAATGCTGGTCTCAAAGTTCCGCAGCTTGATCTCATTCTTCACCGTAGGATTCCGCTGCAGGCGGGACACGGTCACCAGATTCATATAATAAAAGGACATCTCCGTAAGCTCCGGCACCTGGGACTGGATGAACAGCGTGGACTTGTCCGGCTCCAGGCCGCAGGAAAGATAATCCAGGGCCACCTCGATAATGTTCTGACGGACCTTCTCCGGATTGTCCGCGTTGTCCGTCAGGGCCTGGGCGTCGGCGATCATAATGTAGATCTCATCAAACTGACCGGAGTTCTGAAGCTCTACCCTCTGTCTCAGAGACCCTACGTAGTGCCCCACATGCAGCTTCCCGGTAGGCCTGTCCCCCGTTAAAATAATCTTCTTCGATTCTGTCATGGTTTCCTCCTGATACGCGTATCGTAGTGTAAATTATACCACCAGTTTTTTCAAATTCCTACTACTATTTTCTGTCAAATCTCTTACAGAATGTAGTATAAAGTGAAAAGCGCTTCCGTGTCAATCTTTTTCCGTCTCCGTCACAAGTCCGGGCTTTCCCTCATACAGTTACAGAAGAAGGAGGTTTTACAGTATGGAGAAAGAACCTGTCACTCCCGGAAGGATTTTCTCGGATTTACTGGAAGACAACGAACCTCAGGCCATGGCCTGGGTAAAAGGCGGCTCCGGCGCCCCCTACCTGAGCGGACTGGTCAAATTCTATGAAACGCCCTACGGCGGCGTACTGGTCGAGGCGGAGCTGTTCGGTCTCCCGGATACAGCGGGCGCCGGTTCCTCAGAGCTTTACAATATGAATATCGACACGGATATCCGGGGAAATGAAAGCATCCCGGCGCTTCTCTCCTCCCAGGGCTACGCCTGGATGTCCTTCTACGGCAAGCGCCTCACCATCCCGGACATCCTCGGCGGAACCGTTGCCGTCAGCCGCCGCGCAGACAATCCGTCCGGACAGCCTTCCGGCCAAAAGGAAGAACCGGTTGGCAACGGCGTCATCCGGCTGACCGGCTCAAAAAGCGGCAGCGAACGGATCCGAAGAGGCCGGTAGGATTTCGCGCTGCCGGAAGTATTCTGGAAAACATCCTGAAAAAGGGAGGGCCGGCAGAATGGGGATATTCTGCCGGCTAGAGTATGAAAAAGCTTGTTTTAGGCCCAAGGCCTTTCAACGCCCTAAAGTATATCGTAGAATTGTGATAAATTTATGTTTTAATTCTTAAGATTTTATAAAGGGCAGCGTTCAGAAATATTTTTTCAAAATCTGCTTGCATTTTTCTGTTTACGTGATACAATAGTTGACGGAGGCATAGCTCAGCTGGGAGAGCACATGCATCACACGCATGGGGTCGCAGGTTCGAGCCCTGTTGTCTCCACGATAGGCGTCAGACGTAGAATTGCGGGAATTCCGAAAAGGAATTCCGGCTTTTTTACATTGAACAAGTTTTTTCGCGCGATTTGCGCAGGGGGATAATAAATATATGATCGATCTGGCCAGCCAGCGTATGGCTTTCGGCCGCTCTGTCGCCATAGACCGGGCGCAGGGCGTCAACGACAACATGATAAAACCTCACTACCATGAATATTATGAACTGTATTACCTGGAATCCGGCGAACGGTACCACATGGTGAACGACACCCTCTATCACCTGAAAGCCGGAAATTTCGTTCTGTTCCCGCCATTTGTCATGCACTATTCCTACGGGGAGAAGGACATGCCATTCAAACGGCTCGATATGTACTTTTCCAGGGAGGCGATCCTCTTCCCTCAGATCGGAAGCGCTCTGGAGAAGGGCGCCCAGGTATTTGAATCCAACGAAGACCGGGATACCCTCACCTACCTTCGGAACATTCTGCGGGAACAGGAGATGGAAAAACCCCACTTCCAGGAACAGATGGTTCTGCTTCTGAACCAGCTGATGATTCATATCATACGTGATTCTCTGAAAACCGCCGCTCCGGAATCCCAGGACCGTATCTCTTCCATCATCCGTTATCTGAACGAGAACTATACGGAGCCCATCACACTGAATCAGCTTGCCGCCCGGTTTTACATCAATCCCTCCTACCTGTGCCGGGAATTCAAAAAACATATCGGCAGCACCGTCATTCAGTATGTGAACAGCCTGAGGATCCTTCACGCCCAGCGGCTTCTGCAGGAGACAAACCGGAGCGTTACGGAGATCAGCAAGATTGTCGGCTTCTCCAACGTAACTCACTTCAACCGGATCTACAAATCTCTCACCGGCATGTCCCCCACCCGAACACGGAAAAAGAGCGACGCGGACCGAAAAACCGCGTTTGCAAAAAAGCAGGATCAGTCACCGGCATGAACAGGGGCGCTGCGGAACAGATGATTACACTGTTCTGCAGCGCCCTCTGGTTTTTTCCTATTATCTGATTATCTGACGGATTCCCAGAATCTTACGGCCCGCTCTACCCAGCCGTCCAGCTCCGTCCCGTCTCCCACGCCGAAGCTGTGGCCGCCGTGGGCGGCAATCTCAATCTGGTGGGGAATCTTCAGCTCCTCCAGCTTTTCCTTCATTATATAAGAGGAAACGACAGGTACAATGGGATCGTCCTTGCACGCCACCAGATAGACCGGCGGATAATTCTCATCCATATGGAGATTGACGCTGTACCTGTGAAGTCCCTCCCTGGTGAAATCCTTGCCCTCCATCCTGGCCAGGAAATAGGAGGCCGTCTCCCGGGCCGAACCGGAAAGCTGCTCCATCCCGTCATAGAATACGTCCATGGACACTGCCGGGTAGCCCAGCATCAGAGCCGCCGGCCGTGGCAGGCCGTAATTTCCGGACCCCAGATTTGCTGTCCCCCACTCTGCCGCCAGATGGGCTCCCGCTGAAAATCCTGCCGCCGCGTACCCTTCTGTCTTTACATGGAACTGCCCGGCCCTGTCCGTGATCCAGCGGACCGCCGCCGCCATATCCTCCTCCGGCTTGGTCTTCAGGGGAACCGTAAAGGGCGGCTTCTGAATCGTGCGGTAGTAAAGAACAAAGGCCGGATAGCCCAGCCGGTTCAGCCTGGCTCCCACAGCCAGCCCCTCAATGATCCCCCACTGCCGGGCGTAGGCGCCGCCGGGACATACCAATACGTATTGTTTTGCCTGTTCTGAGTCCGCCCCTTCCGGCAGCTTCTCTCCGGTTTTGGCCGGCATGGAGATCAGCTTTACCGCTTCCTTGTCCGGCTCCGCGCTGATTTCCTGCTCCGTATAGACATCCCAGAGCCGGCAGGCCTTATCTCCCTTCTCCTTCAGCCGGTTCAGAGTCTCCTCAAACCCGCATTTTTCAAAGCCGTAATGCTCCAGGGTATTGTTCCACACATCATCGGTCATCTTGGTGAAAAAATAATCGGAAAAAGGCTTCCACTCTCCGCTCTCGCACAGCTGGCCGATGGTAACGTCTTTTGTGACCTTCATAAGAAATACCTCCGCAGTTTTCATGAAATTTCCGTCTCGGTTACTCTTATCATACGTGACAGCCTTCAAAAACGCAAGACAAACTTTCATCCCGGCCGCCCGGACTCCATCGCTCCGCCGCTGTTTTTGCATCCTGCCGCTGCCGCGGCTGTGCCGCGGATCACGGCGTAAGCATAACCTTCACTGCTGTCGGGTCGTTGGCCGCCGTATCATAAGCCTTTTCCCAGTCGGCAAGCTTGTAGGTATGGGAAATCAGACCGTCCGTCCTGATCAGGCCTTTCTCAATTCCGCGGATCACGGCGGGATACACCTTAGCGGACAAATGAGACCCTATGATCGTCAGCTCCTTCCCGTCGCCGATCACATTCCAGTCGGCCGTTACCAGATCGGACAACACTCCCATCTGAACGTAACGCCCGTGATTTTTCAGCACGTTCAGACCCTGCACGGCGCTCCTGGGACTTCCGGAGGCCTCAACGTACACATCGCAGCCCAAACCGTCCGTCAGCTTCAGAATCTCCTCCGCCACATTCACTTTGGAAGGATTCAGCACCACGTCAGCCCCATACTCCCTGGCCTTCTCTGCCCGCTCATCCCGAAGTTCCAGTCCGATCACCAGTTTGGGCATAGCCAGATCCGCGATATTGCACATGGAAAGGCCGATAGCTCCCAGGCCGGAGATCACCACCACATCGTCATGGCGGATATTCGCCTGCTCCAGAGCGTGCATACCGCAGGCGATAGGCTCCACCAGCACTCCCTGTTCCGTAGTAAAGCCCTGAGGCAGAACGTGAGCCTTCGTTCCCTTCGGCAGCTTCACATACTCGGCGAATCCGCCGTTTGCATAATTCTTAAACCCAAACACCGCAGATCTCTGACACATCCAGTATATTCCGTTTTTACAGAAATAACATTCCCCGCAGGGAAGGATCTGCTCCGCGCAGACCAGATCTCCCGCCTTACAGCCTGTCACTCCGGCGCCTGTTTCCTCCACCACTCCCACGAATTCATGTCCGGGAATGCTGCCGGGCTCCACATAGCGGTCGGCCTCGGAAGTCCCCCAGAACCGGATTCCTCCGTGGTAGGATTTCAGATCGCCTGCGCAGATACTGCAGCCCTTCACCTTCAGCAGGATCTCGCCCTCGCCGATCTCAGGCACAGAGACCTCCTCATATCTGCTGTCATAAGGACCATACGACGACACCGCTTTCATTTTTTCTGGTTTCATAATATATTGATACCTCCTCGATTATTTTTCAGAACTGTCTTCACTCGTCCGCCAGATACAGGGCTTCCGTCAGGGCCAGGGATGTCAGCGACTGCCCGTAAGCCATAGGACGGATCACAATATCCAGATAATGCTGTTTATCCATTCCCATAGCGGTTCCGGAAGATACCTTATCCACCGTCCCGTCTTCCCTGATGCACCGGATCAGCCCTTCCACCGCCTTCATTCCTACCTCTTTATAGGAAGAATCCAGGTATCCGCTCCGGACTCCCAGAAGGATTCCCGCGGCGATAGCCGCCGATCCCGACGCCTCCTCGTAACTGTCCGGATCATCCAGAACCGTAGGCCACAGACCGCTGTCATTCTGAAGCTTCGCAAGAGCCTCCGCCTGGTGCCGCCACACATCCAGAATGTAGGTCCTCACCGGAGCAGGTATCTTATCCCCCATGGCTTCCAGATAAGCGACACAGCCGTAAGTAAACCAGGAGTTGCCCCGGTTCCAGAAGACCCTGCCGAAGTTATGATTTCCGTTAAAGGTCCAGCCGTGATAGAAAAGCCCCCTGGAGCGCTCATACAGATACTCAATGTGAACCAGGAACTGATGGACGGACTCGTCGATCCATTCCTGATTACCGTAGCGCGCCCCCATTTTCCCCAAAAAGAGAACTGCCATAAATAATGTATCGTCCCACAGCTGTTCCTCATTCAGGATAACGGAATTCCGGTCCGGGATTCCCGTAGTCACATGCTGAAACCCTCCGTCCCGTGTTTTGGGAAGGTCATGGACCAGCCAGTCCGCGTGAATCCTGCACAGCTCTTCCCACTGAGGAAAATCGCGGCGTTCCGTCACGTCCAGAACCGCAAGATACGGCGCTGTGGTATTGATGTTTCGGGACGGAAGCCCTCTCTCCAGGTTTTTCTTTATCCAGTCGACCAGGAAATCGTCGTAATCCGTGTTTCCCCGGGCTTTCTGCAGCTGGATAAAGCCGTACAGCCCCACGCCCTGGGGCCAGTCCCACTCCTCGATGCCAAAGTCCCTGGGATTCAGGCCTTTGAACACTTCCTTAAGATCTGTCAGATCTACTTTTCCGGCGTCTTCCGGCATACCCAGGTGCATAAGCCGGTCATTGACCCGGTCGATCAGTTCGTTTAGTTGCGTGCGCTTCATAATAATAATCTCCTTTGAGGGCTGCCCTTTGATTACACAGATTATTATAAATCCGTCCCGGCAGGCCCGTTAGTTATTTTTTTGCATGTTTCAGCCTGTTTTTTCTCAAAAAATCACCCACCCGGGCTCACAGGCAGGCTGACAGGATAACAGGCCGGCCCGCGTACTGGTTCAGTTTCTTCTGAACTGTCTCATGATCCGCCGGCAGCACTGTAGAGCCTCCGATCTGTCCCACGCCGCCCTGGGCTTTCAAAGCCTCCCTGTATTTTCCCGGGCTCAGATCCAGGTACCGGCGGAAAGCGGAATAGAACGGCTTGATATCCGCAAACCCGGAATCCAGAGCGATATCCAGTATGGAATCGTCGCTGTGATTCAGCTGATAGACCGCATAGGCAAGACGCTTGCGGATCAGATACTCATGAAAGCCCAGTCCTGTATTGCTTCTGAAATAAGTAGAAAGATAGGATGTGTTCATCCCGGCCTGTTCCGCCAGATCAGACAGCGTCAGCTCCTCTCTGAAATGACGGTCAATATAGCGGATCAGCTCTCTGGTCCTCTTTCGCTGCTGCTGAGATTTCTCCTGCAGCTTTTCCGCCGGTCTTTTCCCTGAAAAATGCTTCTGAAGAACAGCCAGAAGGAAATCGATCTGTGTTCTGGCAAAAAAATCTCCGTCCGGACCTGTCCGATCCTCTGATAAAGATTGGAAAAAAGAGGCAGTCAGCGCCCGGACCAGACACTGAATTGGCCCGTCCGCGCGTTCCGGACTGCACTCATTGGCAAAAACAGGCAGAAAACCGCAGACCTTTTTCACATATTTCTCCGATATGGTAAGCACCAGGACGATGGTGTCATCCTCCTGAGTCAGAGCCGCATGTCCTACGTTGGGATTAATGATCGCAAACATATCCTCCGATACCTGAAATACGCCTTCCTCTGTGTGGAGGCGGATCGCTCCTTTCAGAACTAAAGTAATATCCAGGTAGGCGTTCCAGTTAAATCGAAAATTTCCCGCCCGGTAGGCGTGCGCCTCCGCTATGACATCGTCGTCTTCATCATACAGGGTTCTGTAAATCTCCGGGTTATCCTCCGGTTTCTGAAAGCTGTTCTGACGGTTGGAAGCCATAAAATCCTCCTTAAAATCCAAATTATTTTCTATTATTCCGAAAATCAATTCTAAATTATTTATAATCCAATATGCAGGAAAAGTCAATAAAAACAGCTTTTTCGACCTTTTTGTCTGTCAGGATAAACAAAATAATTTACAATAGTCAAAAGAAAAAATCTTCCATTTTCACAATGCGCAGCCGCTCCTGAGCGGATATAATGAGCACATCAAGATTTACAGATAACTCGTGTATGAAAAAGACCGTCCCCGAAGTACCCGAACTGGCGCATAAAGCAGTTGGGGGACAATCAT
>CANQSK010000006.1 GCA_947626475.1 uncultured Lachnospiraceae bacterium | reverse complement strand
GAAGGGAATCGTATCAGATGAGACCAGCGAAACCATGCGGTATATCCTGGAGCAGGTGGTGGCCGGCGGAAGCGGCAGAAACGCGGCTGTGGAGGGTTACCGGATCGGCGGCAAGACAGCGACCTCCGAGAAGCTTCCCAGAAGCCTTAAGAAATATATTTCCAGCTTCATTGGTTTCGCCCCGGCAGACGATCCGCAGGTCATCGCCCTCATCACCATTGACGAGCCGTCGGGAGTGTACTACGGCGGGACCATAGCGGCGCCGGTGATCGGAGATATTTTCAGGAATATTCTTCCATATCTGGGGATCGAGCCCCAGGCGGCGGAGGAACAGTTTCTTCCAGTAGAATCTGTAGTTGATTATTCCGGGAAAAAGACGTATACTAATCCCTGATGCAAAAATTATTGTGATTACATAAGAATCCGAGGTGCGATATGATCAATGAAACCATACTGGCAATCATCATTGCCTTTGCCATCAGCGCGGTGCTGTGCCCCATCGTGATTCCCTTTCTCCACAAGCTGAAGTTTGGGCAGCAGGTAAGAGGGTGCGGCCCGGAATCCCATCTGAAAAAGCAGGGAACGCCTACTATGGGCGGACTGATCATACTGGGAAGTATTATTATCACTTCTCTGTTTTACATTCCGGAATATCCCAGGATCATTCCGGTGCTGTTTGTGACGGTGGGTTTCGGCATCATCGGATTTCTGGATGACTATATCAAGATTGTGATGAAGCGGTCGGAGGGACTGAATCCTCTCCAGAAGCTGATCGGCCAGTTTGTGATCACCGGCATCTTCACTTATTACCTGATGAATTCCGGCGGCGTGGGAACCTCGGTCCTGATACCTTTTACCGGGGGATTCCGGGAAGGGCTGAAGCTGGACCTGGGGATCCTTTACATTCCCTTTGTGTTTCTGGTCATGCTGGGAACCGACAACGGCGTCAACTTCACGGACGGCCTGGACGGACTGTGCACCAGCGTGACGATCCTGGTAGCGACGTTTTTGACCATCATCGCCCTGGGAGAGGGGAACGGCATCAGTCCCATGACCGGAGCGGTCGTGGGAAGCCTTCTGGGATTTCTGCTGTTTAACGTGTATCCCGCGAAAGTATTTATGGGAGACACAGGATCCCTGGCCCTGGGGGGCTTTGTGGCGGCCAGCGCTTTGATCATGCAGATGCCGCTGTTCATACCGATCATCGGGTTTATCTATCTGCTGGAGGTTTTGTCGGTTATCATTCAGGTTACTTATTTTAAGAAGACCGGCGGGAAGAGGATTTTCAAGATGGCGCCCATCCACCATCACTTTGAGCTGTGCGGATGGTCCGAGACCAGGGTCGTGGCAGTGTTTTCCATCGCGACCGCCATCTTGTGCTTAATCGCATATTTAGGACTTTAGGAGGAAGGCAAATGCAAAGCAAGAGTCAGAAAGTATTGGTGGCAGGGGCAGGAAAAAGCGGAATATCCTCTGCCAGGCTGCTGCTTCAGATGGGCGGTGAGGTCGTGCTCTACGACAGCAACTCGATTCTGGACGCCAAGGCCGTAATGGGGAATTTTCAGCCGGGTGAACCGGTTTCCATGATATTGGGACAGCTTCTGCCGGAAGATCTGCGGGGAGTGGAGCTGTGTGTCATCAGCCCCGGGATTTCCCTGGAGGAGCCCTTTGTAGTTATGATCCGCGAAGCGGGTATCCCCATCTGGGGAGAGGTTCAGCTGGCCTATCACTGCTCCAGGGGGCGGCTGGCGGCCATCACCGGGACCAACGGCAAGACCACTACGACGGCTCTTGTGGGAGAGATCCTGAAGGCCCATTTTGAGGATGTCCATGTGGTGGGCAACATCGGGATTCCCTACACGGAGGAAGCCCTGAAAACGTCTGACGGCAGCGTGACCGATGCGGCGCTCCGGATGACAGAGGGGAGCGTGACCGTGGCGGAGATCAGCAGCTTCCAGCTGGAGACTGTCACGGATTTTCATCCCAATGTCAGCGCCATTCTGAACATTACGCCGGATCACCTGAACCGGCACCATACCATGGAGTGCTATATTGCCGTGAAGGAGAGCATCACGGCCAGTCAGACGGAGGAGGATACCTGTGTCCTCAATTACGACGACGAGGTGCTGCGGGAGTTCGGCCAGAGCGATCGTCTCCGCGCGAAGGCGGTATTTTTCAGCAGCCGCCAGAAGCTGTCTGAGGGCTACTGCATAGAGGAGAGCGTGATTACATACCATCATGACGGCAAGGCGGAGCCGGTTATCGATATCTACGATATGAACCTTCTGGGCCGCCACAATCATGAGAATGTGATGGCGGCGGTGGCCATGTGCGTCGCCATGGGCGTTCCCCTGGAGACTATCCGGAAAGTGGTCCGCCGGTTCAAGGCGGTAGAGCATCGGATCGAGTTTGTGCGGGAGCATATGGGAGTCCGGTATTATAACGATTCCAAGGGAACCAATCCGGACGCCGCGATTCAGGCGGTGAAGGCCATGCCGGGGCCGATCATTCTCATCGGCGGAGGCTACGACAAGGGCTCTTCCTACGACGAATGGATCGAATCCTTTGACGGCAATGTCAAGTACCTGGTGCTGCTGGGACAGACCAGAGACGCCATAGCGGCCTGCGCCAAGCAGCACGGCTTCCAGAACATCATGTTCGCGGAGGACATGGCGGAGGCGGTCCGCGTCTGCGCCTACTATGCGGAGGACGGGGACTGTGTCCTTCTGTCGCCTGCCTGCGCCAGCTGGGGCATGTTTAAGAATTATGAGGAGAGAGGACGCATTTTTAAGGAATGCGTCATGGAACTGTAGCTGAGAGGAGGAAGGCTGTCGTGGCCCAGGAGAAAAGAAAGCGTTCCCAGAGATTCTATGATTACAGCCTTCTGTTTACCATTGTATTTTTAACCATATTCGGACTGATCATGATCTACAGCGCCAGCTCCTACCGGGCGCAGATCGATTACGGCAACGCCGGCTACTTTATGGTGCGGCAGGGCGCCATCGCGGCCATCGGGTTTGTTCTCATGATCATCGTCTCCAAGATCGATTACCACTGGTACGCCAAACTGTGGAAGCTGGCTCTCGCGGTGTCCTGGATTCTGATGATTGCCGTAAGCCTGGTGGGACGTAAGGTCAACGGAAAGCGGCGCTGGCTGGGCGTAGGCCCTGTCAGCTTCCAGCCCACGGAGCTGGTGAAGATCGCGGTCATCATAGCAATGGCAGCCCTGATCGTTCATGTGGGAAAGGATATCAACCGGTTCGCCGGAAAGTTCCGGGCGATCATGATCGTCATACCCCTGGCCGGCATTGTGGCCGCCAACAACCTAAGCTCAGGAATCATCATTGTGGGAATCGGATTTGTCATGATGTTTGTGGCCTGCAAGAAGAAGTGGCCCTTTGTCCTGTGCATGGCGGCAGCAGGCCTGGTCATCGGGTTCGCGGGGCCCATAGGCAGCTTCCTGACCGGCATCGGCCTTCTGCAGCCCTATCAGCTGACACGTATCAATGTGTGGCTGTCGCCGGAGTCCTATCCGCTGGAGGGCGGATATCAGGTTCTTCAGGGCCTGTACGCCATCGGTTCCGGCGGCATGTTCGGAAAGGGTCTGGGACAGAGCATCCAGAAGATGGGATTTGTGCCGGAGGCTCAGAACGATATGATCTTCTCCATTATCTGCGAGGAGCTGGGACTGTTCGGGGCGATTTCCCTGATCCTGATCTTTATGTTTCTGATCTACCGGTTTATGATCATCGCAGCTTCTGCGCCGGATCTGTTCGGCGCTATGCTGGTGGTGGGAGTTATGGGACATATTGCCATCCAGGTTATTTTAAATATCGCCGTGGTGACCAACACCATTCCCAACACCGGCATCACGCTGCCGTTTATCAGCTACGGAGGCACCTCCATACTGTTTCTGATGATTGAGATGGGCATAGTGCTCAGCGTGGCCAATCACATAAAATTGGAGAAATAGAAGATGGCCGGGCAACAGAATCCCCTGCTGTTACATAGGATAGAATATGGAATTCCTTGGGAGGGATCAGGTTGTCTACCATAGAGATCGAGGGATTACATCCGCTGAAGGGTGAGGTTTGGATTCAGGGCTCCAAGAACGCGGCTCTGCCTATGGCGGCGGCAGCCATTCTGAACAGAGGGACTGCGGTTCTCAGAAATGTTCCGGAGATTCACGATATATTCTGTATGATACGGATACTGGAGGCCATCGGCTGCCGGTGCCGTTTTGAAAAGAACTGCCTGACCATTCAGGCGGAGAATCTGACGAGGGTCGCCGTTCCCCGCAGCTATGTGACGGCCATGCGTTCCTCCATCGTGCTTCTGGGCCCCCTTCTGGGGCGGTGCGGAGAGGCGGCCACCTACTATCCCGGCGGCTGTTCCATCGGAAGCCGTCCCATCAACCTGCATCTCCACGGCCTGCGAAGCCTGGGGGCCAGGATTCGGGAGCTGGGAGATGAGAAGCTGGCGGCGCGTGCGGACCGCCTGAGAGGCGCGAAGGTCATCCTGCCGTTTCCCAGTGTGGGAGCCACGGAGAATGTGCTTATGGCGGCGGTTCTGGCGGAGGGGACCACAGTCCTGTCCGGTGCGGCCAGGGAACCTGAGATCGCCCAGCTGTGCGGTTTCCTGAACGCCATGGGAGCCAGGATAAGCGGCATCGGCACGGATACGCTGCGGATCCAGGGAGTTTCCCGTCTTCACGACGCGGAGTATACGGTGGCGGGCGACCGGATCGTGGCCGGAACCTACTTAAGCTGCGTGATGGCGGCGGGAGGCGAGGCTCTTCTGAGAGGAGCGGACGGCCGTACCCTGGAGGAGGTTCTCAGAGGATTTGCCGCCATGGGAGCGGAGCTGACAGTCCGCAAGGAGGGCGTTTTTATCTCCATGAAGGATAGGCCCCTTCCGGTATCTCTCAGGACCGGCCCCTATCCGGGATTTCCCACGGACCTTCAGTCACCTCTTTTGTCTCTGCTTTCCGTCAGCCGCGGAGAGGGAGAAATCTGCGAGACGGTGTTTGAGGACCGTTTCGCCGCGGCGGAGGAGCTGAAGAAAATGGGTGCCCGCATCACGGTTCTGGGCAGCAGGGCCGTAGTGGACGGGCGGTATCCCCTGACAGGCGCCGGCGTGAGAGCGACGGACTTAAGAGGCGGCGCGGCTTTGGTGGCGGCGGGACTGGCGGCGGAGGGCAGGACCCGGGTCGCGGACTGCGGCCATATTTTCAGAGGCTATGAGGATATCTGCCGTGACCTGTCCGGGCTTGGGGCGGACATCCGCCAGACGGCCTGACCGGAGAGATACGGACCGGAAGCAGGCAGGTTCGCAGGAAGGAAACTATGGAAGAGACCAGGAAGATAAAACTTCATAAGGGACCTGTTATTCTGGCGCTGATTGCCGCGGCCGCGGTGGCCGCCGTGCTGTCCGTCAGTATCCGGGAGATCACCATCACCGGCAACAGCCGGTACACGGAGCAGGAGATCGTGGACATTGTCTTTCCGAAAAGCATGGACTACAACAGCGTCCGCTTTTTCTGGAAGGAGCGGACCCAGGAGCATGTGAAGATTCCCTTTGTGGAAGACTATCAGGTGCATTTCCAGAGTCCCTCCAAGGTGGAGATCATCGTCCATGAAAAGAGTGTGGTAGGATTTGTGACCTACATGAACAGCCACATGTATTTTGACAAGGACGGCATCGTGGTGGAGAGCACCGGCGAGAAGCTGGAGGGAATCCCGGAGATCAAGGGGCTGCAGTTCGGACAGATCGTGCTTTATCAGCCTCTTCCCGTAGAGGACCCGGGGATCTTTGAGAAGATCCTGAACTTGACCCAGATGCTGGCGGTCCGGAATGTGGGGATCGACAGGATCCAGTACAGCTCCAAGGGAGACGCCACCCTTTATTTCAATAATGTGGAGGTGGTTCTGGGTGACAGCTCCCAGATGGACGGGAAAATTTCCCTGCTGGCTGATATGATGCCTCAGATCCGGGATCTGAGCGGAACCCTCTACCTGGACGACTATGACGAGGCGAATGAGGACATGGTCTCCACGTTTAAACGGAACTGAAAAATCCTGTGAAATTTGTGAAAAAAGTGGTTGATATTTTATTTGAAATCAAATATGATAATAGGTAGGGCTAGTGTGAAGAGAAACGAGATATCTTATCATAATATAATAAAGGCATGGGGGTTAGCCTGTACAGAGAAGGAGGAGTTTACTTGTTAGAGATTAAGATCAATGAATCGGAAAGTTCAGCCCGGATCATCGTGGTAGGTGTCGGCGGTGCCGGTAATAACGCGGTGAACCGTATGATAGATGAGAATATAGCGGGAGTGGAGTTTATCGGTGTGAACACGGATAAACAGGCCCTTCAGTTCTGTAAGGCGCCGACTGCCATGCAGATCGGCGAGAAGCTGACCAAAGGACTGGGCGCCGGCGCGCGTCCGGACGTAGGCGAGAAGGCTGCCGAGGAGAGCGCTGAGGAATTGGCTCAGGCTCTGCGCGGTGCCGATATGGTGTTTGTCACCTGCGGTATGGGCGGCGGAACCGGAACCGGAGCCGCTCCTGTGGTGGCGAGGATCGCCAAGGACATGGGCATTCTGACTGTAGGCGTGGTGACCAAGCCCTTCCGTTTTGAGGCCAGGACCCGCATGACCAACGCGGTGCAGGGAATCGAGAAGCTGAAGGACAATGTGGACACGCTGATCGTGATCCCCAACGATAAGCTTCTTGAGATCGTGGACCGCAGGACGACTATGCCCGACGCCCTCAAGAAGGCGGACGAGGTTCTTCAGCAGGCCGTTCAGGGCATCACCGATCTGATCAACGTTCCCGGATTGATCAATCTGGACTTTGCCGATGTTCAGACGGTCATGATCGACAAGGGCATCGCCCATATCGGCATCGGCAGAGCCAAGGGCGACGAGAAGGCTCTGGAGGCCGTGAAGCAGGCCGTTTCCAGCCCGCTTCTGGAGACCAACATCGAGGGCGCTTCCCATGTTATCATCAATATTTCCGGCGATATCAGCCTGATCGAGGCCAATGAGGCCGCCAGCTATGTTCAGGAGCTGGCCGGCGATGACGCCAATATCATCTTCGGCGCCGTGTACGATGAGAATGCCCAGGATGAGGCTACGATCACCGTGATCGCTACGGGACTGGATGAGAGGGGAATGGGAGCTGCTCCCGTATCCAAGGTAGGCTCTTTCGGAAACTTTAAGCCCAAGACAGGAGCTTCCGAGGCAGCGGCCACGTCATCCTCCGCGGCTCCGTCCTTTAACAGCCGTCCTCTTTCTCCTATGGGCGGACAGGCCCCCTCTGGCGGTGTGACTTATCGTCCCAACACCAACATGAAGGATATCTCCATCCCGGATTTTCTGAGAAACAAGAGATAGTATAAATAGTATAATTTCTTCAGATTCATGAGACGCCGGATCCGGCGTCTCTTTTTTGCGCTCAGCGGCGTGCCCCGGCACGTGTCGATAATTCATATTTTTCCACGATAAAAAAACAGAATCAGGTCCCACCATTTGACAAAATCCGAACCGGAAAATGCCTATAATGTTCCTTGGAGACAGGAGGAGGCGGCCTTGAGATACGAAGTGTACATAGACGTGCTGTTTCTGGAGAATCTTTGCATGGATCTGGGCCTGCTGGCAGTGACGGGAAAGCTTCTGAAGGCGGAAAGCTCCGCCGGAAGGATGATCCTTGCGGGCCTTGCGGGAGCGGGCCTTGCCTGCGCTGCGGCGCTGCTTCCCTTCGCGGAGGCAGGGCTTCCCGCCTTTTTGGGCTGGGTGCCGGCGGCGCTTACGGTTCTGGTTCTGCTGCTTTTGCCTGCGCTGATGGTCTGGATTGCCTTTCGGCCCTCAGGCCTTCGGGCGATGGCCAGGGATACTATGGTTTTGTGGGCGGCGGCAGCGGCTCTGGGCGGCCTTATGGAAGCTTTGTACCGGTATGCGGCATGGCTGTTTGCGGCAGGAGGGGCATTTTTCCTGTTCCGGTATATCCGGCTGACGCTGGCGGATGTGCGGCGGGAGAAATCCTGCCTGCGGAAGGTGGTGCTTCAGTCCGGGGATATCCGGGTACAGGCCTTCGGCTTTGTCGATACGGGCAACCGGCTCTGCGAACCGGAAAAAGGAGGTCCGGTCCACATTGTTTCGGAAAAGCTGTGGAAAAAACTTCTGCGGCCGGACAGCCGGATCCGGCGGATTCCTTACCGAACCATCGGAAATCCCTGGGGGCTTATGGAGATTATGGAGATCCAGAGCCTGACGGCGGCGGAGGACGCGAAAATCCGGTGGGTTCCCGCCTGGATAGGCCGGGCGCCGTTTCCTCTCTCCAAAGACGGGAGCTATGAGATTCTGCTCCATGAGGAATCATAAAATACGGGACAAAAAGGAGGAGTTACCATTGGTTATCAAAGTTTCTGTACCGAATCGTTTTCAGTTTAAATCCATTCCCAGCTTCAAGGCCATGCTGCTTCACAGGGAGGGAGAGGTCCACTATATCGGAGGGGCCGATATCCTGCCGTCGCCTTTGAGCGGCGAGGAGGAGAACCGGCTGCTTAAGCTTCTGGGCACGGCTCAGGAAAAAGAGGCCCGCGCGTCTCTGATCGAGCACAATCTCCGCCTGGTCGTGTACATAGCGAAGAAGTTCGACAATACCAGCGTAGGAGTGGAGGACCTGATTTCCATTGGCACCATAGGGCTTATCAAGGCCATCAACACCTTCAATCCCACGAAGAATATTAAGCTGGCGACCTATGCGTCCCGCTGCATCGAAAATGAGATCCTCATGTATCTGAGGAGGAACAACAAAACGCGGATGGAGGTGTCCATAGACGAGCCCCTGAACGTGGACTGGGACGGAAACGAGCTGCTTCTGTCGGATATCCTGGGGACCGATGAGGATGCCATCTACAAGAACCTGGAGCATGAGACGGAAAAGGACCTTCTGAACATGGCCATAAGCCGCCTGAGTCCCCGGGAGAAGAAGATCGTGGAGCTGCGCTACGGTCTGTCCGCCGAGGACGGGGAGGAGATGACGCAGAAGGAGGTGGCGGACCTTTTGGGAATTTCCCAGTCCTATATCTCCCGGCTTGAGAAGAAGATCATGAAGCGGCTGCGCAGGGAAATGGTCCGTTTTGAATAAGTCATTGAACAGAAATCCGGAATATGATAATATGGATACTGAAATGATTCAGCGAGGTTATTGTCATGAACCGGACATTAGGATATCAGCATACCATATGGGCCAGCTACCTGGGCTATGTGACCCAGGCGATCGTCAATAATCTGTCGCCGCTTCTGTTTCTGACCTTTCAGTCCCAGTACGGGATTTCCCTGGATAAGATCACACTGCTGATCACCGTTAATTTCGGGATTCAGCTGCTGGTGGATCTGGCGTCGGCGGTACTGATCGACCGCGTCGGCTACCGGATGGGCGCGGTCGCCGCACATGTCTGCGCCGCGCTGGGACTGGCCGGCATGGCGGTTCTGCCCGGCATGACCGGGCGGCTGTTCGGAAGCGCCTATGCGGGACTTCTGGTGTGCGTGGTGCTTTACGCGCTGGGAGGGGGATTGATCGAGGTGCTGATCAGCCCTATTGTGGAGGCATGTCCCACGGAGGGCAAGGCGGCGGCCATGAGCCTTCTGCATTCCTTCTACTGCTGGGGCCAGATGGCCGTGGTGCTTCTGTCTACCGTGTTCTTCGCGGCGGCGGGGGTGGGAAGCTGGCGGATCCTGTGCGTTCTGTGGGCGATACTTCCGGCCTGCAACGCATTCTATTTCGGCAGGGTCCCGATCCGGACGCTGGAGGAGGAGCATGAGACCATGCCGGTTTCACAGCTGCTTCGCCGGAAGCTGTTCTGGGTGTTCTGCGCGCTGATGCTGTGCGCGGGCGCGTCGGAGCTGGCCATGAGCCAGTGGGCCTCCGCCTTCGCGGAAGCGGGTCTTCATGTGAACAAGGCGGTGGGCGATCTGGCCGGTCCCTGCATGTTCGCGGCGCTGATGGGAACGGCCCGCGTGCTGCATGCCAGGCTGGCGGAGAGGATCCCGCTGATGCGGTTTATGATCAGCTGCGGGCTTCTGTGCATCGGAAGCTATCTTCTGGCGGTCTGTGCGCCGGTTCCCCTGCTGGGGCTGGCGGGCTGCGGAATCTGCGGCTTCTCCGTGGGCGTCATGTGGCCGGGAACCTTCAGCCTTGCGACGGAGACGCTGAAGGGCGGCGGAACGGCCATGTTTGCCCTGCTGTCCCTGGCCGGCGATATGGGATGTTCCCTGGGCCCGACCGTGGTGGGGATGGCGTCGGTGGAATCGGGGGATCTGAAGGGCGGGCTGATGATGGCGGTCCTGTTCCCGATTCTGCTCTGTATCGGGATGCTTCTGTGGAAGCGGCTTATGATCGGAGAGGCGGAGCGGTCCTGACGGGCGGAAGGAAGCGGCCGTGTCCGGCAGGGGCAAGGCAGAAAGGAGGAAGCGGCGTGCAGGAGGGATATTACACATCCGGCGAATTCGCGAGGAAGGCGAATGTGACGGTCCGGACCGTCCGCTTCTATGATAAGCAGGGCATCTTAAAGCCCAGCAAAACGGGAGAGAACGGATACCGGCTGTATACCGACGAAGACTTCGGGCGGCTGCAGCGGATCCTGTCCCTCAGATACCTCGGGTTTTCGCTTGACGAGATCGCGGCTATGCCCATGGGGGACGATGCGGAAGACGTGGCCCGCTCCCTGGCCATGCAGAGAAAGCTGATCCAGAAGCGGATCCGTCATCTCGAAAGCATGGATCAGGCGCTGACCGACACGGAGCGGATGGTGGGCGAGACCCGGCAGGTGGACTGGAGCCGCATCCTTCATCTGATCCATATTACGAATATGGAGCACGCAGTGGTGGAGCAGTACAAATCCGCCGTCAACATTGACGTCCGCATCGATCTTCACCGGCGGTTCTCCCGCAATCCGATGGGATGGTTTGCCTGGCTGGCGTCGCAGATCGATTTTGCCGCCGCCCGGGATATCCTGGAGGTGGGCTGCGGCAACGGGGAGCTGTGGCAGAATGTGTCCCCAAAGATCATCGCTTCGCGGCGCATCCATGTGACGGATGTATCGGAGGGGATGGTGGAGGACGCCGCGTCGCGGCTTCATTCGATTGCTCAGGCATCCGGTTTTGCGGATGATCCGGCGGCCGGGTCGCCGGTTTCCGCTGCTGCTGCGGGGCCGAAGAGCGGGAAAGCGGCCAGTCCGGCGCGGTCTCCTGCGGGAGCGTGTGCACCGGCAAGCGACGGAATGCCGGGACTTAAGTTTCGGGTGGAGGACTGCCAGCGGCTGTCTTACGGGGACGCCTCCTTTGACGCAGTCATTGCCAACCATGTGCTGTTCTACGTGAAGGACATTCCTCAGGCCCTGAAGGAGATCCGGCGGGTGCTCCGAAGCGGGGGCGTGTTCTACTGCAGCACTTATGGGCGGGCCCATATGAAGGAGATCACGGATCTGGTCCGGGAGTTCGATCCCCGGATCAATTTGTCGGAGGTGGCGCTTTATGAGCTGTTCGGCCTGGAGAACGGACAGGTCATGCTGGGGCAGGTCTTCGGCCGGGTGGAGCAGATCCTGTATGACGATTACCTGCTGGTGGACGAGGCGGAACCGCTTTTTGATTACATCCTGTCCTGTCATGGGAACCAGGGAGAGTATCTGAACCAGCGAAAGGACGAGTTTCGGAGTTTTTTGGAGGGGAAGATCCGGGAGAAAGGCGGGATCCGGATTACGAAAATGGCCGGGATCTTCGTTTGCCGGGAGTGAACGAGAAGAGAAGCGGGCAGTGACCTTGCAGAAAATTCTGAGAAAATTTGTAAAAGCGCTTGACAGTGACGTAACGTAACCCTTTATAATGTGTTCCAGACGGTACATTCTGCAGACGGACGCATGATAAAGGGTTTTTGTTTTATCGGCGGCAGGATCTGTGAAAGAAAAGGAGAGCACAGTTATGAAAGGAATCATACTGGCCGGAGGGTCCGGCACCAGGCTTTATCCGCTGACCATGGTCACATCCAAGCAGCTGCTTCCTATTTACGATAAACCGATGATCTATTATCCCCTGTCGGTGCTCATGAGCGCCGGTATCCGGGATATCCTGATCATCTCTACGCCGGACGATACGCCCAGGTTTGAGCATCTCTTAGGCGACGGCCATCAGTTTGGCATCCATCTGTCCTATGCAGTGCAGCCGTCCCCCGACGGGCTGGCCCAGGCGTTTATCATCGGCGCGGATTTCATTGGCAGCGACTGCGTGGCCATGATTCTGGGCGACAATATTTTCGCGGGCCACGGCCTGAAGAAGCGGCTGCGGAAGGCGGCCGGAAAGCAGCAGGGCGCTACGGTGTTCGGTTACTATGTGGACGACCCGGAGCGGTTCGGGATCGTGGAGTTCGATTCCTGCGGCCGCGCCATATCCATCGAGGAGAAGCCGAAGCAGCCCAAGTCCAACTACTGCGTGACGGGACTTTATTTCTATGACAACCGGGTAGTGGAGTATGCGAAGAACCTGAAGCCCTCGGCCCGGGGAGAGCTGGAGATTACCGACCTGAACCGGATCTATCTGGAAGACGGCAGCCTGGAGGTGGAGCTTCTGGGACAGGGCTTTACCTGGCTGGATACGGGAACCCACGAGTCCCTGGTGGACGCCACCAATTTTGTCCGTACTATGGAGACCCACCAGCACAGGAAGATCGCCTGCCTGGAAGAGATCGCTTATCTGAATCACTGGATCACGAAGGACCAGCTGCTGGAGGATATAGAGCCCCTCAGGAAGAACCAGTACGGGCAGTATCTGCTGGACGTGCTGGCAGGCAAATTTATCGACAAGGAATTCAAGTGAGCCGGGGAGACTGCGCGGCTCGGAAGGCGAGGAAGCCAGTGGCTGAAACTGGTTTGGCGCAAAAGTCGGTGGAAGAAACCGGCAGCGGACAAGCAAAGCAGACTGACAACAGAAAGAGAGGATCATCGATTATGAAAATCTTAGTGACAGGCGGCGCCGGATTTATCGGCGGAAATTTCGTGCATTATATGGTAAATACATATCCGGAGGATCAGATCGTGAATCTGGATCTTTTGACTTACGCGGGAAATCTGGAGACCTTAAAGCCGGTGGAGAATAAGCCCAACTACAAGTTCGTGAAGGGCGATATCGCTGACGAGCCTTTCATCATGGACCTGTTTGAGAAGGAAAAGTTTGACGTGGTGGTGAATTTCGCGGCGGAGAGCCACGTGGACCGCTCCATCACCGACCCCGGGATCTTTGTCCAGACCAATGTGATGGGAACCCGTGTCCTTCTGGATGCCTCCCGCAAATACGGCGTGAAGCGCTACCATCAGGTGTCCACCGACGAGGTCTATGGGGATCTTCCCCTGGACCGGCCGGATCTGTTCTTCACAGAGGAAACGCCGATTCACACATCCAGCCCCTACAGCTCATCCAAGGCCAGCGCGGATCTGTTCGTACTGGCGTACTACCGGACCTATGGGCTGCCGGTGACCATTTCCCGGTGCTCCAACAATTACGGGCCCTATCATTTCCCGGAGAAGTTGATCCCGCTGATCATCAGCCGCGCCCTGGCGGACGAGGAACTGCCGGTCTACGGCAAGGGCGAGAATGTCCGCGACTGGCTCTATGTGTCCGACCACTGCGAGGCCATCGACCTGATCATCCGCAAGGGCAGAGTCGGTGAGATCTACAACGTAGGCGGCCACAACGAGAGGACCAACCTGGATGTGGTAAAGACGATCCTGAGGGAGCTGAACAAGCCGGAGAGCCTGATCCGCTTCGTCACTGACCGTCCGGGCCACGACCGGCGATACGCCATCGATCCGACAAAGCTGGAGACGGAGCTGGGCTGGAAGCCGAAGTACACTTTCGACACCGGCATCCGCCAGACCATCGACTGGTACCTGAATAACCGGGAGTGGTGGGAGCATATTATTTCCGGCGAGTACGCCAATTATTTTGACAAGATGTACGGGAAGCGGCTGGAAGCATGATGACTTTGGGCTATGACGGGGTGGGCAGGATATCTGCGAGATTGTGGAGAGGATATGTTCTGGATCAAAGAATCTGTGAGCCGGTAGACGTTGTAAAATTAGAATCGGTCAGCCGTAGATAAAGGAGAAGGATTGAACATGAAAGTCTTGGTGACAGGCGTCAGGGGCCAGCTGGGCCACGACGTAGTAAATGAACTGGAAAAACGCGGCCATACCGCCGTCGGAGTGGACATTGATGAGATGGATATCACGGACGTGGTGTCTGTGGATCAGGTGATAAAGGAGGCCGCCCCTGACGGGGTGATCCACTGCGCGGCTTACACAGCCGTGGACGCGGCCGAGGACAATGTGGAACTGTGCCGCCGGGTCAACGCCCGGGGCACGGAGAATATCGCCCGGGTCTGCCGGGAGCTGAACTGCAAGATGATGTACATCAGCACCGATTACGTCTTCAACGGTCAGGGCACCCGTCCCTGGGAGCCGGATGACGAGCGGCAGCCGCTGAATGTCTACGGCCAGACCAAGTACGAGGGCGAGCTGGCGGTGGAGCAGCTGGAGAAATATTTTATCGTCCGCATCGCCTGGGTCTTCGGCGTCAACGGAAAGAATTTTATCAAAACCATGCTGAATCTGGGAAAGACCCGGGATACTCTGACCGTGGTCTGCGACCAGATCGGATCGCCTACCTATACCTATGATCTGGCGCGGCTCCTGGTGGATATGATCGAAACGGACCGCTACGGCCGCTACCACGCCACCAACGAGGGCCTGTGCAGCTGGCACGAATTTGCCGTGGAGATCTTCCGCCAGGCAGGTATGAAGGTGAACGTGATCCCGGTCACCAGCGACCAGTATCCGGCCCGGGCCAAGCGGCCCGCCAACAGCCGCATGGACAAGTCCAAACTGGACGCGGAAGGCTTTAAGCGGCTGCCGCCGTGGCAGGACGCCCTGGGAAGGTATCTGAGGGAGCTGGGATACGAAAAGTAAACATGAGAGATAGTCTGAAACCGTCGGGAAACCGGCGGTTTTTTGCGTTTACAGGGGGAAACAGCCAGAAAAGGAAGGTTAAAAGTGTTTAAAAAATTAGGAAATAATCTTAAATTTTTAGTCTGTTCTTTCAACAATTTTATCTTTAAAATATAATCAGAAATTCAAAAAAATTAAACAAAACGGAGGAGCCGTTTGAATCCGTAAAGAATAAGGGGAGATGCATATGAAAGCCAGTATAAGGAAAGAAAAGGTGAAACTCACAACCTATAAAGTAGGGGAGGGAAATGAAGCGCCTCATTTTATTGAGAAAAAGCAGTACCAGGGCGCTTGCGGAAAGGTATATCCTCTGCAGGTTGTAGATCAGATTTCTGATGAGACGGAAGAAAAGACCTATGAAATGATTCTCATGGAAAATGATTATATTTCCGTAGATCTTCTTCCGGAAATCGGAGGAAAGATTTATGGGGCCAGGGTCAGGAAAAACGGATATGAATTTATCTACGAGAATCCGGTGGTAAAACCGGCTCTGATTGGGCTTTGCGGTCCATGGGTCTCAGGCGGTGTGGAGTTCAACTGGCCTCAGCATCACCGGCCGACCACTTACGCGCCGCTGGAGTATAAGACACGGCAGAATCCGGACGGTTCCGTTACCTGCTTTATGGGTGAGCTGGAGCCCCTGCGGCATATGCGGGGAATGGTGGCGGTAACAATTTATCCGGACAGCAGTGTGGTGGAGGCCAGGGCCGTTGTTACAAACTGTACGGACAGAGCGCTTCCGTTTATGTGGTGGAACAACACAGCGGTTCGGGTTCACAAGGACTATAAGGCGATTTTTCCTCCGGATATTGAGTATGGTTCTGATCATGACAGGAGGGCAATCATTCCATTTCCGGTAATGAAGGGCGTTTTCCAGACGGCCCGGCCTTATGATTACGGAAGCGGGACTGACGCGACATGGTTTGGCAATGTGAAAGTGCCTACCTCTTTGATGATTCCCAGGGGCGAGACAAGGATGGATTTCCTGGGAGGCTATGATTACAGGAGCGATGCCGGGACTGTGATCCTGCACGACCATCACGTGTCTCCCGGATGTAAAATGTTTACCTGGGGCGACGGAGAATTTGGAAAAAAGTGGTGCGCGAATCTGACAGACAACGATGACCGGTATCTGGAACTGATGACCGGAAGCTATACGGATAACCAGCCGGATTTTGCTTATATCGAAGCAGGGGAAACAAAAGAATTTGTCAGCTGCTGGTACCCGGTCGTCGGGATCGGAAACATTTCCAACGCGTCGATAGAAGGGGCCGTCAGACTGGATGAAAGTGACACGCCGGAAATCTGGAATGTGGGAGCGTCGGTAACAAAAAATCACAGCAGTCTGAAACTGCTTCTTCTGGGCGGCGGGCAGGTTCTGTATGAAAAGGAAGGCGCCCTTGAACCGGATGGCTGCTGGCTTGAACAGATTCGTATCCCGGCAGATATCCCGCCGGAGAAGCTGCATCTGACGCTGTATGATGAAGTGGGCAGAGAGTTGGTATCCTATCGTCCTACAGTGAAGGGAAAAAAGCGGCCGCCCAAACCCCGGCAGCGCGCTCCGTATCCGAGGGATGTAGAGACGACAGAGCTTCTTTATCTGTACGGACGCCATCTGGCTCAGTATAAACACGGTACCTATCAGCCGGAGGACTATTATCTGGAGGCGCTGAAAAGAGAACCGGAGGACAGCCGCTGCAATCTTGAGATGGGAAAGCTGATGCTGGAAAAGGGAATGTTTGCTCAGGCTGAAAACTATCTGAGGACGGCCATGAAACGGATCACGTTTGAGAATACCAGTCCGCAGGACACGGAAATTTATTATCAGATGGGACGTCTCCTGCGATTGACGGACAGGCCGGAGGAAGCGTACGGATATTTCCGGGCGGCGGCATGGCAGTATCCTTACCGGAGCAGCGGATATTTTGAAAGCGCGTGTATCAGCAGTTCGCTGGGGTACCGGGAGCGGGCAGTCGGCGAGCTCAGGGAGGCGCTGGTGACAAATACCAGATTCTACGGGGCAAAGACGATCTTAGGCTACCTGACCGGTGATTGCGGAATGCTGGAAGAAATTCTTGAGGAATTTCCGCTGGATGGTTCTGCCAGGTATGCCCTGCATCTGCTGAACGGGAGGGCCGTTGAGGATTATGTCAGACAAAATCCGGAATATGTGCTGGATGCAGCCCTGCTTTTTGAAAAAGCCGGATTAAAGAAAGAAGCGGCCGAAATCATAAAAGACTGTGTCAATCCCTCACTGAACCTGATGTTCCACGGCAGTGCCCTGACCGGAGAACCGGCAGGTGACGGCTCCCTGTCCTGGCTTCTGCCGAACCGTCTGGAGGATATAGCCGTTCTGAAAGAAGGAGACTGGAGGGCTCTGTATCTGTTGGGGTGCCTGTACTACGACAGGGAGAACTATGAGGGCGCAGCGGCGGCATGGGAGAAATCGCTGGAGAAGAACAGCCGTTTTGGTTATACCTGGAGAAACCTGGCGATTGCATATTACGATCATCTGAACAAAAAAGAACTTGCCCGTTCCTTCATGCTGCGGGCTGTAGAGCTTGAGCCTCAGAATCAGCGGATGATTTACGAGCTGATGCAGATTGAGAAAGCGGATAATCTTCCTCTTGCGGAGCGGATCCGGACGGCTGAGACCTATGAAAAGCAGATCTTTGAGCGTGATGATGCCTGGCTGGACGCGGCAGTTCTCCAGATACTTGACGGAAATTACCAAAAGGCCCGCAGGATGCTTCTCGGAAAGAGTTTTCATATTTATGAAGGCGGAGAAGGCAAACTGACCAAGTATCATCGCTGGCTCCATACACTTACGGCGTTTGAGCAGATGAAGAGAGAAGACTATGATGAGGCGGAGAAAAGCCTTCAGGAGGCGCTGGTTTACCCCCTTACCTACGGAGAAGGAAAAGGATTTCTGGAGCAGGACGCAAATGTTCATTACTTCCATGGCCTGCTGAAGGAGAGACAGGGAAAATGGGAGGAAGCCCGGACCTGCTATCATAAGGCGGAGGAAGAGCCGGAGCTTGTCAATGAAATACTGTTCTTCACCGGCTTGTGTCAGGAGAAGCTGGGGCACAAGGAGGATGCGGAGCGTCAGTACCGAAGACTTCTGGAACTTGGGCAAGATTATGCCGCTAATCCGGACCGTTACGGATACTTTGGGGTAGGAATGGAATCTCCGCTGCCGTTTGAAACGGATATCCGGAAGAATAACATGATAAAAGCGCATCTGTTTCGTATGCTGGCTTATAAAGGCCTGAAGGAGGAGGCAGCCTGCGACGGCGAGCGGATCGGCCTGGAAGAACTGGAACCGGACAATCCGCTGCTGCTGATCCTTAAGAAACTGGAAGTTATTTAATATTTTTCATATAAAGGAGGAGAAACGATGAAAAACAGAAGTAAAAGATGGTTAGCATTGGGGCTTTCTGCAGGTATGATCCTGTCACTGTACGGATGCGGAGGAAGTTCTTCCGGGAATGACGCGGCTTCGGATGCGCCTGCCAGTCAGGCAGAGCAGACGCAGGCTGATACAAAGGCGGATTCCGCAGCCGGTACGGAAGCGGAACAGGCGGAGAAGGAAGAGCCGTCCATCGCGGGAACCAACATTGAGATGACAACGAGAATGGCGGCAGACACAGGTATTGATGTGCTGAAGGAACTGATCGCGGAATTCGAGGCTGAGACAGGGGCTACTATTACACTGACGGAGTACCCGATCAATGATTATAACAGTATGATGAAGACCCGTATAGCCGCCAATGACTTCCCTGATGTGTGGGAGACACACGGAGAATCCAAAGTGACCTATGGGGAATATCTGATGCCGGTTAATAATGAGGAATGGTATGACAAAGAGACCGATCTTGCCAAAGGTATTTTGACCGGAGGAGGCGATGAAGCCTATGCGCTTATGATCAATTCAGCGGTAGCTGCGACTATCTGCAATAAGACTGCGGCGGATGCGGCAGGAGTGGATGTGTATGCGATCAGGACGGTGGATGATTTCAAGGAGGCCTGTCAGACTATTATTGACGCAGGGCTCGTTCCGATGGCAGATGATGCCGCGGCGGACCTGTTTGGACAGTTTGCGGGTATCTATACCTGTTATCCGGATGCTCCGGCTCAGGATGGAGAGAGCATCCTGAACGGAACCTGGGATTGGGAATCATTTGTCCCGCTTCTGCAGTTCTATGCGGATCTGCTGGATATGGGAGCTTTCTGGGAGGATGCGTCAACCATTACGATCGCGGATTCTCTGGAGCGTGTTGCCTCCGGCAAGTCAGTGTTCCTGTTTGCGAGAACAACTCCGCGTTTTATGTCATTGGTTGAGTTAAATCCTGACAATGAGTATGTAATGATTCCCTGTCCTGCGGTAAGTGAGGACGCGAAGCAGTATTGTGTGGGAGGCGAGGATTACGCTGTTGGAATATGGAAGGATACGGAGCAGCCGGAAACATGCCGGGCATGGCTGGAATTCCTCGCAAGGCCGGAAAACAGCGGCCGCATTGTATCAGTAAAAGGCGGAATTCCTACTCTGACGGATTGTGCTTTTGAAAAGACTATGCCGGTGCAGGCAGTGGAAGATATGATGGAGCGGTATCCGGATCTGGTCTATAATAATATGTGGAGCAGAGAATATCTTGGAGCGTTAGGTATGTGGGGCACCTTTGGGGAAGCTGCGGGAAAGCTGTTTACCGACCATTCTCCGGAAAATATAACCGCGATCAAAGATTTTCTGAAGGAAGCTTACGATGAACGGTACGAAGCGGCATACGGTGAGTAAATGTTTTTCTTCAGCGCTGTCTGAGAAAAAAGCCTGCGGCAGTCGGATTTTCTGTATGCTGATATAACTGGGAAAGCGGCAGATGCGGTCTGCCGCTTCCTTCCAATTAGATAATGTATCACAGGACTCAATAACGATGGGAGGTATTATTTTGCTGAAAAGAAGAAAAAGACATCTTCTGTATCTGACCGTTCCGGGGCTTCTGATGATTGGTTTTTTCGTGCTGATTCCGCTGATGAACAGTGTCCGTCTGGCGTTTTTCACCTGGAACGGATACAGCCAGAATATGAAATTTGTAGGTATGAAGAATTTCATTTCCCTGTTGTCTGACAAACGGCTGGGGAGAACTACGGTCAATACTTTGATTTATGGAATCGGAAGCTGCGTCCTGCAGAATATTCTGGGTCTGGCGGCAGCGCTTCTGGTGAACCGCCGGTTCCGCGGACGGGGTGTGATGAGGGCCGTTATCTATATGCCGGTTATGATTTCCGCGTTTATCATGGGAAAAGTCATGTCCTATCTCTTTTCCTTTGACAACGGGGTGGCAAACGATATTTTAGCTATTTTTGGAAGAGGGCCGGTAAACTGGCTTGGTAATTCCTGGATAGGGATTCTGTTGATCACGCTGATTAACAGCTGGCAGTATCTGGGTTTGTGCATGCTGATCTACCTGGCCGGCCTGCAAGGCATATCGTCATCTTATATCGAGGCGGGCGTTATAGACGGTGCCGGTCCGATTCAGCTGTTTTTCCATGTGAAGCTGCCGCTGCTGATTCCGTCCATCACAACAGGAATCGTTACGAACCTGATAAATGGTCTGAAAATTTATGAGATGGTTACAGGACTGACCGGAGGCGGACCGGACCGCCAGACGATGTCGCTGGCTCAGTACATTCAGCTGCTGTATTTTAATGATGAGAAAGCAGGTTATGCCGGAGCGGTCGGCGTATTTATGTTTTTCTTTATTATGCTGATCGCCATGCCAATTAATAAATGGCTGAAAAGCAGGGAGATCAATTTATGAAAAAGAAACGTAGGATATATGAAAAAGCAGCGCTGGCGCTGTTGTGCGCCGCAATTATACTGGTGTTCTTTTTTCCGTTGTATGTGCTGGTTAATGTGTCGCTGCGGGAGTTTACAGATTTAAGCTCGCGGCTGATACCCACGAAGAATCCTATTCCGGATAATTACAGGGAAATACTTGAAAATCCGCTGTTTTGGAAGGCGCTCCGCAATACATGCGCTGTATTTTTGCTGGATGTGCTTTTTCAGATTCCCATTGCCAGCATTGCAGGATACGGACTGGCGAGGTCGCAGGGACGGATTGTGAATATGATCCGGTCTTTCAACATTTTGGTGATGATGCTGCCCGGAACAGCCCTTTTGGTGGGAACATATTCATTGATGACCAAACTTCATCTTACCAACAGTCTTGTAGGTCTTGCTCTTCTGGAGGCAGGAACCTCCATGACGGGGGCCATGTTTTTCTATACCACATTTTCCACCATGATTCCGGTGGATTTGGATGATGCCGCGGCTATTGACGGTGCGGGAGTTATCCGTACCTATTTTCAGATCATACTGCCCCAGATGAAAGCGATCACGGTGACCAGGATCATTTCCCTTTTGATCGTCAGTTTTAACAGCTATCTGATGCCCTTATATCTGCTGACGAAAGCAGACAAGTATACAGTGCTTCTCTTTGTCAGGAAGATATTTGCTTCTTCTAACGCTGTTGCCGATATTCCTCTGGCATTTGCAAGCTGTATGATTATGATCGCGCCAATGCTGCTCCTTTATTTTCTTCTTCAGAAACAGATTATCGGGAGCCAGCTGGACAGCGCGGTGAAGGGATAAAAGGAGGATGAACAAGATGGAGTTCAGATTAAATACAAAAAATTTAAGCTTCTCAATTTGTGAGGATGCCGGACAGGCAAGGTTTATTGTTGGGGGAAACCCGGAGACGCATGCAGAAAATACTGACTTCTGGCGGCTGATTCTGGACGATGAATTACGCACGGAGATACCGGTGTTTTCCGGGAAACAGAAAGGGATCGTCTCGGAGACAGAGGAAGGTCTTTTGATCCGGTACACACAGGTAATATCGGAATACGGAGACGAGTACCGTATCCTTTTGGAGATCAGGATCACGGAGGAATTGGGACTTCTGCGGTTTGAACCGTATCTGGAAAACCATGAGTCCGGGGTCAGGGTCAATGAGTGCTTCTGTCCTCTTGCGGATTTTCAGCAGCTTTGCGGGCCAAAGGAGAATGATATTCTTTATATGCCAAATGGTCTGGGCAGCAGGGTTCCCAATCCCTGGAAAGTGCTTGAGAATATGACCGGAGATTATTACGCTCACAATGAATATGAGATATACTGGCATCTGCATTACCCGAGGGCGGCGATGAGCTGGTTTGGAATTGAGTCAGGGAGGCATTTCCTCTATATGGCCAGATATGATGAAGAGATGCGCCATTGCTTCCTCACAGTGCGGCAGAGGATTCACAGGGAGCCTCTGAATCTTATGCTGGGAATCGACCATTTTCCTATGGCCCGTCCGGGGGAAAAGCTGAAGCTGCCGGCAGGCGTCGTAGGGATTCTGGACGGAGACTGGCGCGCCGGGGCGGACTGCTACCGCGCATGGGCGGATAAAAGCTTCTATCGGGTACCGCCGAAGGCCGGATGGGTCGCGGAAATGACCGGATGGCAGCGGATTATCATGCGTTCTCAATATGGAGAAGATTACTATAAGGCAGAAGATCTGCCCAGGCTGTATGAGATCGGGGCAAAATACGGACTTCATACGCTGTTTCTGTTTGGATGGTGGAAAGACGGAATGGACCGGAATTATCCCACCTATGAGGAACCTTATCCCGGAGGATTCGATGTTCTGAGGGAGAACATCCGAAAGGTGCAGAAGATGGGCGGACGCGTCATATTGGAATGCAATGCCCATTTTATGGATCCGAAAAATCCGTTCTATGAAAAATACGGGGAAGAAGTGCGGATTCTGGATATCAACGGCAATGAGGTGCGGCCCGGCTTCGGTTATCCCGGACATGGAGAATACCGTTTCGCTTACGGAAAGAAGCAGTTTCCTTTAAGCTGTTCCGGAGCGAAAAGGTGGAGAGAGGAGTTGATGTCCGTGCTCCGTCAGATGCGGGAACTTGACCCGGATTGTCTGTTTGTGGACTGTTACGGAGCCTGCCCATACCAGCCGTGCTTTAATGAGAGGCATGAACATGGACCTCGGGTAGATGAGGAATGGATTGGCCACCGGAAATTCTTTGAGGAGGCGGAGGAGTACTGCAGGAGGGAAAATAAGGTTCTGGCCACAGAGATAGTGACTGATATCGCGGCGTCTTACATGCAGTTTATCCACGGATTAATCAACGTGGATTTCCGGGTAGACGGAAACGCGTTTCCTCAGCTTTTCCGATATACGTTTCCGGAGGTTGTCACCACAGACCGGGGAATCCGGCATGAGGAGGGAGATTTTGCCCGCAGGCTGAAATGCGCCCTGACGGCGGGTGTCCGGATCGACGCGGAGCTCTATGTATGCCGGGCAGATCTGGACCGGAGCCCGAAGTATGCGGAAATAGTGAAATACTATACGTCCGTTTTGGAGAAATACAGGGACTTTATGCTGCTGGGGACTTACACAGTGATAGACGTAAGTCCGCTGCCTTATTATGTGAAGAGAGGGGAGTATCGGGACCGTTCAGGAAAACATATTCTTCGCATTCTGTATAACGCTTCCGATTCTCAGACTGCGGCCTGCGGTGAGGCGCTTGCGCCGGATGAGATGCGCTTTGACATTTATGATGAGGAAGATTACAGACTTATGGTGTCGGAGAGAGATGAGAGCGCAGCTGAAAATATCTATCCGGACAAATTCTTTGCGGCCCAGGAGGCAGGGACTCTGCCGCCGTCAGCTTCCTGACGGCTTCGGAAACGGAAATGTGCGGAAAGGGGCGGAAAAAGTATGTCCGGACAATGGTCAAGGGAGCGGATCTGGGACTGGTATGACAGGAAACCCTGGATTCGCGGATGCGATTTTTCTGAAAGCGAAGAAGAACTGAAGCTGGCGGAGGATGCAGGTTTTAACGCAGTCCGCCTGAATCTGGAATATGCGGAATGGAAAGAAAACCGGCGAAGCTTTATGGAACGGCTGGAGAAGCATCTGGGACTGATTCATGGATATGGAATGGGTGCGCTGCTGATTCTTGGCAGGGACGAACTGCTCCTGAAAGAGAATTTCCCGGATGCGGGGGCTGTCAGCCGGTGGGCTGGGGAAATCATGCAGAAATACCGGCAGGATGACCGGGTGCTTGCCTGGAATTTGTGGGAAACATCCGGCGGAAATGGAATAGAAACAAACCCTGTGCCGTATCTGAGACATCTCTATGAGACGGCGTGGGAGGTTAATCCCATTCAGCCGAATACCTCCGCTGTGATGACTGTAACGGGAAAACCGGAGAAGAGATTTGCAGAAGCGGCGGAATACGCATGGAAAAATTCAGATATGACAGGCTGTCAAAGTGCCGGTACCTATCTTGAGAATGTAATGGCAATCTGGAATCTGAAGGTTTGGGGCAGGCCGGTTGTGAACACCCGGTGGCTGACAGGGACAGAATCCGGCAGGATGGGCGAGAAGGGTCTGTTCCTGGAATTATTTCCATTGTTTTTTCTGGAGAAAATAGGGTGCTTTAACGGCAGGCTGATCCCCGGTTTTTACGGATCGGATTTAAAACCCCGGGATATACGCGAGGCAGAGCTGATCTGTCAGCTGTGCAGGATGGCCGACCAGGAAAAGGAGCTGTAAAAATGGAAAATAAAATAATTGAGCTGAAATCAGGCGGATATACGGCCTGGATTCTTCCGGAAAGAGGAGGAAGCTGCATCCGGCTGTCACGTTTTGGGGCGGAAGCTCTGAGAACGCCGTCCGGAGCGGATGATTATAAGGCAGGCAGGTTTTTGTGGGGAACTCCGATTCTGTTTTTTCCCAATCGAATATCAGGCGGATGTTTTGAGTTTGAAGGGAGAGAATATCGGTTTCCGATCAATGAAGGGGCTACCGGATGCTTCCTCCACGGAACGCTTCATGAAACGCCTTTTGAGACAGAAACACAAAGCAGAGAAGAGGCAGTTCTCCGTTACAGGGCGACGGAGGAGAATCCTTACCTCACATTTCCCCATGCTTTTACTCTGACGGTTCAATGTAGGCTTTCGGCTGCTGGACTTTATCAGCGGGCAGAGTTTGTGAATGATTCCGGGCAGAATATGCCGGTGGCGCTGGCGTTTCATACCACGTTCCGCCTGCCCTTTACGAAGTCAGGAAAGGCAGAAAAGGTACGCCTCAGACTGGATACGGAACTGGAATATGGGAGGAATGAAAAGACATTTCTTCCGGATGGCCGGGTGTGGCAGATATATCCGGACAAACAGGAGATGGCAGACGGAAGATATTTTCCCTCTGAGCATACGGTCAGCCGCCTGTTTCGTATGGGAAAGCGGCAGGAGATGCAGCTGACAGATCCGGCGGCCGGTGTTACGGTCCGATATACCGCAGGCAGCACTTACCGTTATTGGATGGTGTATAATGGCGGACACAATGATTTTCTCTGTGTGGAGCCACAGAGCTGGCTTTCCAACTGTCCTAACGCGCCTTTTGACCGGAATCAGCAGGGATTTGACTATCTGGCTCCGGGAGAAATAAGGGTCTATGAGACTAATATGAGTATCGGCCCCATAGAGTAACGCCACAAAAAAATTCCGGTCAGGAAATGCCGGCGTTTTGATGCTCCTGCCGCTTGATCAGCAGCGCCTGTTCCAGGGCGTCATAAGAGAGGTATTTCCTGATGGTAGCAAGCATGGCATCTTTCGGGGAATCAGGAAAATGTGAGCGCAGCTTGCGGATGCGGTAGCGGAGTGAGGACAGGGACAGATTCAGAGTCTCAGCGGTCTTTTCCTGGGTACTTCCGTTCAGAAGGCACTTCAGAATCTGGATATCCAGGTCGTCGCTTTCTACTAAAAGCCGGTCCAGCGCCTGAATCGTAGCGATGGATTCGTCATGATAGAAATTAATATCCGGAGATTCCGGTTCCCATATGTTTTTTGGAGGAATAATATTCTCTACATAAGTAGATTCACGAATCCGCAGCGGGCATTTAATAAACGCGTTGATAACCAGCTGCGGATTTTTTTCCAGAAATGAGCAGACCTGAACTGCCTGCGCGCCAAGCATACGGAAATCCTGTTCGACACTGGTGATGGAGGGGGACATGAGTCTGGACAGAAAGGAGTCGCCAAAACTGATCAGCCGCAGATTTTCCGGGATGCGAACGCCCTTTTCCAGCAAAAAACGGAGCAGATGGATGGCGACCGTGTCATTGACACAGATGACGGCGGTATAATTATCAATCCGGCTCCAGATCTGATTGGTTGAAGTGACAATGGATCCGTAATTATAGTAGATATCTTTTTTCTGCGGAAAACAGTTCTTTTTGATCGTGTCCGCATAGGAACTGGGATTCACTCCGAACAGAGCCACCTTCTGATCGCCACGGTTTTTCAGATGAGAGAGAAGAGCATGCATGCTTCCCTGATAGTCCAGCAGAAGGCTGTTGGTTCGGTTGACTGAGCCGGTATCCTGATCTCCCGTTACCAGAAGACACAGATATCCCCTTTCCTGAACAAAAGCGGAAATCCGATTGATCCAGTTGATGGAAGTGCCTATGATAGTGACAACCCTTTTGGCCGGATGCTCTTTCCGCTGATTCAGATCGGATTCCTGAACCTCGATCAGACGGATTTTTTTGAGATAGGCCTGGTTATAAATTCCCTTAAGAGTCTCTGTGCACCAGAAAGAATTGCGATACTCCGGTTCGGTAATAATACGTATTTCCATAGACGGGCGTTCCTTTTTCTGTATGGTATCTGATTTATATTATATCTTTTTCAGGCGATTTTTTCAATCGGATAATCAAACATTGGACATATGTCCGGCACCGCGGTATACTGAATATAGTAAATAACAGGAGGGCAAAGCTTGAGATATTATATTGCAGACCTGCATTTTTTCCATGAGGCCGTGAACAGTCATATGGACTGCCGCGGTTTCGGCAGTGTGGAGGAGATGAACCGGTATATGATCAATAAATGGAACCGCAAGGTCCGCAGAAACGACGAGGTGGTTATTATCGGAGATTTCTCCTGGGGCACCGCGGAACAGACCAACGGGCTGCTGAACCAGCTGAACGGGCGCCTGTACCTTGTCACCGGAAACCATGACCGTTTTGTGAAGAAGGCGGAGTCCCATCTCAGCCGCTTTGTGTGGGTCCGGCCCTACGAAGAGCTTTCGGACAACCGCCGGAAGGTGGTAGTGTGCCACTATCCGATCATGTGCTATAACGGCCAGTACCGTCTGGACGAGAAGGGCAATCCCAGGACGTATATGCTTTACGGGCATGTCCATGATACCAAGGACCAGAGGCTTCTGGAACAGTTTCAGGAGATAACCAGAAATACGGAGACGGTAAATGTTCTTGGGCAGCGGGTGCGGATTCCCTGCAATATGATCAACTGTTTCTGCATGTATTCAGACTATGAACCCCTGACCCTGGACGAGTGGATCGAATGCGACGCCAGAAGAAAACGGGCGAAAAATTATAGTGTTTCCTGTTGAATCCCCGGAATTAGGATGGTATAATAATGATTGGCAGAGAAGCTTTTCAGACAGGGGTTTACACGATTGTGATACATTAATACGGAGGAGGATTTGAGGGATGAAACTGTTTCGGACGGCGGTGATTGGCGGATACAACCGGGAGGAGGTAGATGATTGTTTTTCGGCTATGACGGAGGAGCTTGGGAGACTGAAAAAAGTCGTCGCAGGGAATCAGGAAAAAGATACCGAGGTAGAAGACAAACTCAGAAAGGATCTGGAGGCTGAAAAGGCGGAAAAGCAGGATCTTCTCAGAAGAATAGAGGAACTGCAGGCGCAGGAACAGCAGCCGGAGCAGGAAAGGCAGGAGCTGGAGGCCGCGAAGGCGAATCTGGAAGAGGAGAGACAGCAGCTGGAAGCCGCGAAGGCGCAGTTCGGGGCTGAAAAGGAACAGCTGGAGGCTGCGAGAGAGCAGTTTGGAGCTGAAAAAGCGCAGCTGGAAGCTGAGAAAAAGGAACTGGAAGAGGAGCATCAGAAGACAGCCGAGCTGATGAGGGAGCTGGCTGAGCTGAAGGAGCAGCGGCCGGAGCAGGAGAAACAGCCGGAGACTGGAGAAGAAGAGGATAAAGCCGCCCCGGCAGGAGTCGATCCGGCTTATGTGGCGGAGCTGGAAAAGAAAGTGGAAAAATATGAGCGTTCCTACGTGTACTTTGCCGATTTTATGGAGGACGCAAGACAGGAGGCTTCTAATATCGTTGAGACGGCTCAGAAGGATGCTCAGGCATACCAGCAGAACGCTGAGGCGGAGATCGCGGCGCAGAAGGAAGAGCAGAGCAAGAATTACATGGTGGCCAAATACAAGCTGATGGAGTATATTGACAGCGTGAACGACGCTCAGAGCAGGCTGATCGGGGTTTACAATGAGCTGGGTTCCCTTGTGAACCGGATGCCCCTTCAGCTGAAGGATGTATTTTCCGAGAGCCCCATGGAGCTTCTCGCGGACAGAAAAGAGGACGGCGGCGAAGGGCAGGAGGTCCCACAGGATACGGTTTCCTGAGATTTTCCGCGGAGCGCCCGTTTTTGATCTTTCATAAATTTTTATGGAAAAATTGTGGTAAGAATGCTTGTTTTTCTCAGGAAACAGGCGTATAATTGGTGCCGAACATTTCAGAAGGAAGTGAGAGGCATGTTTATTCTGATATTTGCAGTGTGGCTGATATTGAATGGCAGGGTGACAGCGGAAATCTGCTGCTTCGGACTCATCATATCGGCGGCGCTGCTTTTCTTTATGTGCAGATTTATGGGCTACAGCGTGAAAAGGGAAATACTGCTGTTCAGTCTGATGCCCCTGTTTATCCGCTATTTCTGGGTGCTGGTGCAGGAGATTGTCAAGGCCAATGTGGAGGTGCTGAAGATTATCCTGTCGCCTATAATGGAGCCGGAGCCGGCGCTGGTCTACTTTGATACGAATTTCCGAAGGGATTTATCCCGGGCCATGCTGGCGGATTCCATCACTCTGACGCCGGGTACCATCACCGTGTCGGTGGAGGGGGACCGTTTCTGCGTTCACTGTCTGGACCGGAAGCTGGCGGAAGGCCTGGACCAGTCGGTGTTTGTGAAGCTGTTGGAAGAGATGGAAGAGAAGGAGGAACGGTTTTATGATTGAGCAGGCTTACAATGTACTTCTTCTCGGAGCCATGCTGATCCTGGGCGTGCTGATCATTGCGGGGATCGTCCGTTCCGTGCTGGGACCGGGGATTTCCGACCGGATCATCGCCGTCAACATGATCGGCACCATTATCATTATGCTGATCGCCATACTCTCTCTGTATCTGGATGAGAATTATCTGGTGGACGTCTGCCTGATCTACGCCATGGTAAGCTTCCTGGGCGTGGTGGTACTGTGCAAGGTGTACACCGGAGTCTATCTGCAGAAGCGCAACCGGAAGGCCAACCTGGTGGCGATTCAGGACAATCTGGAGCAGCAGCCCCAGGTGAGGGAAAGTGAAGCGGATGAGAAGGAGGCGCAGTGATGGTCTGGGAATGGATTCGTTTTATCATAGCGGCGGCATTTCTGATAACCGGACTGGTATTTGAGGTCCTGGCCGTGTTTGGGGTCAACCGTTTCAAAAAAGCCCTGAACCGGATCCACGCGGCGGCTATGGGAGATACCCTGGGAATCCTGTTTATATTTCTGGGGCTCATCGTTATGCGGGGATTCTCCATGGATTCCCTTAAGCTGTTTCTGGTAATTCTGTTCTTCTGGCTGGCCTCGCCCGTATCCGGCCACATGATCGGGCGGCTTGAAGTGATGACGGACCAGCATCTTGGAGAACTTTTGATTATCCGCAAGGAAAAAGAGGAGGCGGAAGATGAAACTGTTTGAGGTCATACTTTTGGTGTCGCTGATCGTCTGCGCCGTGTCGGTGGCGGTAGTTCGGGATTTGCTGGCATCGATCGTTATTTTTATGTCCTACAGTCTGATTATGTGCGTCATCTGGGTATTTCTGCAGTCGCCGGATCTGGCAATCACGGAGGCGGCGGTAGGAGCGGGAGTCACCAGCATTCTGTTCTTTGTGACCCTGAGAAAGATCCGGGCGATTCAGAAGGAGGATCAGGATGAGCAGAGTCAGGGATAATTATGAAAACAGCCTTGCCTATAAGCTGAAAAAATGGTATGACGGCGACACGGACCTTCTGGACGGGGTCGCGGAGGCGAAAGCGCCTCAGACGGAAGAAAATCCCGAAGCCTGGCGGGTACAGCAGAGCGAGGCCCAGTCGGACCAGAATCTGATGTGGCCCCAGGGGCTTCCCGACGAAGCCGTGTGGGAAGGCCGGGAGAAGCCTACGGAGGAGCAGATATTCCAGAATCTGGAGGCCGGCGGCCTCTGGTCCTTTGAGAAGTTTTACCGGGTGATGGCGGTGATCCTGTGCGGAGCCATCATTGCGGTGCTTCTGTGGACAGTGACGGCTCTCCCCATGTTCGGTGAGGCGGGAAATCCTGCCAACAACGAGGTGCCGGAGCGCTACATCGAGAGCGGCGTCCAGGAGACGGGAGCTGTCAATTTTGTTACGGGCATGATCTTGGATTACAGGGCCTTTGATACCTTCGGAGAATCCTGCGTGCTGTTTATCGCTTCCTGCTGCGTGCTGGTCCTTCTGAGAGTGGATATTCAGGTCAGAGGCCGGGACGGACAGCGGCTGGGAGAGGACGACAAGGTGTTTGAGCCAAGAAACGACGTAGTCCTTCAGACGGCGGCCAAGATCCTGGTGCCCATGATCCTTGTGTTCGGAATTTACATTGTGCGGCGGATTTTCCGGAGGCGCGGTTCTTGGCTCCGGGCTGATCCTGTATCTGAACGCCTTCGGATTTGAGAAGACCCACCGGTTCTTCACGGAGAAGGTATACCGGCGGATGACTCTCTGCGCCCTGACCTTTTACTGTCTGGCCAAGAGCTACTCCTTTTTCACGGGGGCCAACCATCTGGAGAGCGGGATCCCTCTGGGAACGCCGGGGGCGATCTTAAGCAGCGGACTGATCCTGCCGCTGAATATCTGCGTGGGACTGGTAGTGGCCTGCACCATGTACGCGTTCTTTACTTTGTTCCGCAAAGGAGGCATGTAGCATGTTTACCCATCTGATGCTGAATATTGAGGAAACCGTTTCCATGATCCTGTTCGGAATCGGGTTTACGACACTTCTTCTTCACCCCAATCTGATCAAGAAGATCATCGGAATGAACATTATGGATACGGCGGTCTACCTGTTTCTGGCGGCGAAGGGGTATATAGCCGGCCGGATGGTGCCCATTATGAGCGACGGTATCCAGGACGCTTCCGCCTACATCAACCCGGTGCCCAGCGGCCTGGTGCTGACCGGTATCGTGGTCAGCGTAAGCACCACGGCTCTTATGCTGTCTTTGACCATACGTCTGTATGAGAGATACGGCTCTCTGAATCTTGACCGGATTCTGATTCTGGTGAAGGAGGAAGGCAAGACATGAGCTTTGTGCAGAATTTTCCTTTCTTCTCCATCATCATCGC
Organism: uncultured Lachnospiraceae bacterium; assembly: GCA_947626475.1. Classification (GTDB taxonomy): domain Bacteria; phylum Bacillota; class Clostridia; order Lachnospirales; family Lachnospiraceae; genus UBA3402. Next base: position 13,570 of record CANQSK010000006.1, on the reverse strand, counting down.
CATGTTTTCCGGTATTGTCTCTTCGGTTATCTCCGGAAAAAAGGCCAGGAATTTAAGCCTGGCGGCCATTGCGGTGACCACCTGCATGTCGGCGGCGGTGCTGGCCTTTACCTGGAGGACCGGGGAGAGCTATACGTACATGATGGGGCATTTTCCTGCCCCGTGGGGAAATGAGATCCGGGCCGGCGTTCTGGAAGGCCTGGTGGCCCTTATGTTCGGCGTGGTTATGTTTATCTCCGTCATGGGAGGGCTGGACCACACGGAGAAGGATGTGGAGCCGGGGAAGCTGAACCTGTTCTACATCATGATCGATCTGATGCTCAGCTCGCTGCTGGCGCTGGTCTACACCAACGACCTGTTCACGGCCTATGTGTTTGTGGAGATCAACACCATTGCCGGATGCGGCCTGATCATGATCCGCCAGTGGGGCAGAAGCCTGTCTGCGGCGATCCGCTATATGGTAATGAGCTCTCTGGGCTCCGGCCTGTTCCTCATCGGCTTAAGTCTGCTCTATGACGTGACGGGACAGCTTCTGATGATCCCGGCCAAGGAGGCGGTGGCCCAGATCGCCGCGTCGGATACTTATGTGATTCCCATGCTGGTGATTCTGGCGGTCATCAGCGTAGGACTTGCCATCAAAAGCGGCCTGTATCCCTTCCATTACTGGATTCCCGACACTTACGCCTACGCCACGCCCACAGCCAGCGCTATATTGTCCGGCCTGGTGTCCAAGGGATACATTTTCCTGCTGATCAAGATTCTTTACCGCGTTATGTCCCCGGAGCATCTGATGGAAGGCTATACCCTGGATGTGCTTTACTGGTTCGGGATCGCGGGAATGATGATGGGTTCCATTCACGCCATTCAGGAGAAGGATACGGGACGAATGATCGCCTACTCGTCGGTGGCGCAGATCGGATACATTTACATGGGAATCGGCCTGGGGACCCTGGGCGGGACCACAGCGGCCATTTTCCATATCTTCTCCCACGGAGCCACCAAGGCGCTTCTGTTCATCAGCGCGGTAGGGCTTTATGAGGCCTCAGGCGGAGAGCGGGACTATCTGAGCCTTAGGGGGGCCGGCTATCGGAATCCTCTGGCGGCGATCGGATTTACGGTGGGAGCCATGTCCATGGTAGGCTTCCCCATGCTGTCCGGCTTTATCTCAAAGCTTTTGTTTGCCACATCGGCTTTTGAAAATACAGGGAAGCTGCTTCCCACGCTGATCGCCCTGGCAGTCAGCACCACCCTGAACGCCGTGTACTTCCTGCGCCTGGTCATCAGCCTGTACCGGCCGGAGCGGAAAAAAGTGGGCGGAGTCCGAAGGGACTCCTGGAATCTCCGCCTGGCGGTAGTCTGCTTTATCCTGCTGAACCTGGTTTTGGGCCTGTTCTCTCAGCCGATCGTCCGCGCGATCGGTCAGGGACTGGAAATGTTTGATTAGGAGGGAAGGTTGTATGATAATGCTTTGGGCAGTGTTCCTGCCTGTTCTGGCAGGCGTTCTGGTTCTTGCCCTGAAAGATATGGAGGGAAACCGAAGGGTTCTGACAGCCGCATTTACCGCGGTTCTGACGGCGGAGGCGGCGCTGGTGATTCTGGCGGTGATGAGGGGAGGAAGCGTTACCCTCTGGAGACTGACCGATACCATAACCCTGGGCTTTCGGATTGACAGGATGGGCGGACTGTTTGCGGTGCTCACGTCGGTGATATGGCTCCTTGCCGGGATCCATTCTACCGCGTATATGAAGCATGAGCATGACGAGAGGCGGTTTTACGGTTTTTATCTGATCGTTGTGGGCGTGCTGTCCGGACTTGATTTTTCGGCGGATTTGATCACTATGTACGTATTTTATGAGATGATGACCCTTACGTCCCTGCCGCTGGTTCTCCATGAACTGACGAAGGAGGCTGTCTTTGCCGGGCTTAAGTATCTGTTCTACTCTGTGGCCGGCGCGTTTCTGGCGCTGTTCGGCATCTTTTTCCTGGCAAATATCTGCGGAGATCTGCAGTTTGCGGCGGGAGGGATACTGACGCCTGAGATGGCCGCGGGGAAAGAAGGGATTCTGCTGTTTGCCGTGTTTGCCATGATCGTGGGCTTCGGAACCAAGGCGGGCATGTTTCCCCTTCACGGCTGGCTTCCTGCGGCCCATCCCGTGGCCCCGGCCCCTGCCAGCGCGGTCCTGTCCGGCGTTATCACCAAGGCAGGCGTGATCGCTGTCATCCGTGTGGTTTATTATGTGGTGGGACCGGCGGTGATCCGCGGTACCTGGGTGCAGACCGTCTGGATGGTGCTGACGCTCTTAACTGTGTTCATGGGTTCTGTGCTGGCTTACCGGGAGAAGGTCATGAAGAAAAGGTTCGCCTACTCAACGGTCAGCCAGGTATCCTATGTTCTGTTCGGCCTCAGCCTGCTGCAGCCTGCGGCCTTTGTGGGAGCTATCTCCCATGTGATCTTCCACTCGGTGATTAAGGACGCGCTGTTTCTTTTCGCGGGAGCCGTCATTGTAGGGACCGGATGGACGAGGGTGGAGCAGCTGAGAGGTCTGGGAAGGATTATGCCTCTGACACTTGCCTTTTATACTCTGGCGGCCCTGGCCCTGATCGGAATCCCGCCTGCCAGCGGCTTTGTCAGCAAGTGGTATCTGGCTGCGGGAGCCCTTGCCTCCGGGACGGGAGTCTTCAGCGTTGCCGGTCCGGTGGTTCTTCTCATCAGCGCCCTTCTGACAGCCGGGTATCTGCTGCCTATCACCATACAGGGATATTTCCCCGGACAGGATTTTGACGGCCGGGAGATTGAGGAGAGAAATCTGGCCGGGAAGGAGCCGGAGCCTGCCATGCTGATTCCCATCGGAATCCTGGCTCTGGCGTCGCTGCTTCTGGGATGCTTCCCGGGGCCAATACTCCGCCTGGCTCAGGCTATTGCGGAGACTGTATTCTGATAATCGATAGAATCCTTTTGGATTGACGGAGGAAGAATCATGTATGACTTATTGATGGCGGTATCAGTGCTTCTCCCCATTCTGTCCGGTTTTCTGCTTTTGATACTGAACGGACCCATTAAAAGAGGAAAGCATGAGCGTGAAATGGAGATCGGTGTGGAGGCGCTGGTGCTGGTCAACAGCTTTCTGGCAGCGGTCCTGATCGCCGGTACCGGCGGGCACAGCGGCAATCTGGTGCTGTTTCGGCTGTACGGGGAACTGACCGTCATGTTCCGGCTGGACCGGATGGGCAGCGTGTTTGCCGGGCTGGTATCCTTTCTGTGGCCTCTGGCTACACTGTACGCCTTTGAATATATGAAGCATGAGAGCAGAAAACCTATGTTTTTTGCTTTCTACACCATGACCTACGGAGTTACCATGGGAGTGGCCCTGGCCGGCAATCTGGTGACCATGTATCTGTTCTATGAGATGCTGACCTTTGTCACTCTTCCGCTGGTGCTGTATCCCATGACCAAGGAGGCGGCCAGGGCGAGCCGGCAGTATCTGTATTACTCCATAGGCGGCGCGGCCTTCGCCTTCATCGGTCTGGTGTGCGTGCTGTCCTTCTCCGCCATTGGAACTACCGAGTTTACGGCGGGAGGGATGCTGAATCCGGATCTGGCGGGGCAGAGGAAGAATCTGCTCCTCCTGGTATATGTGCTGGCCTTCTTCGGCTTCGGCGTGAAGGCGGCCATCTTCCCGTTCCATGACTGGCTGCCCAAGGCGTCGGTGGCGCCTACGCCGGTAACGGCCCTTCTCCACGCGGTGGCGGTGGTAAAGTCCGGCGCCTTCGCGGTACTTCGGTTTACCTACTTTATCTACGGGACCAGCTTTCTGCGGGGGACCTGGGCTCAGTGGGTCGTGATGGGAGCGGCTCTTGTCACCATTACCTTCGGCTCCACCATGGCGGCCAAGGAGATTCATCTGAAACGGCGGCTGGCTTACTCCACCGTCAGCAATCTGTCCTATATTCTGTTCGGAGCCACGGTGATGACACCCTGGGGACTGACGGCGGCGCTAATCCATATGGTAGCTCACGCGTTTATGAAAATCTGCGCCTTCTTCTGCGCCGGCGCCGTCATGCACCAGACGGAGAAGACGTACATTCATGAGCTGAACGGACTGGGAAGGAAGATGCCGGTCACCTTTGCCTGCTTTACGGTATCGGGCCTGTCCCTTATGGGAATCCCTCTCTTTGCAGGCTTTATCAGCAAATGGAACCTGGCTGAGGCGGCTCTGTCCTGCGGCGCGGACGCGGCGGCGGCCGGCAACCCGGGAGCCTTCATGCCCTATCTTGGGGTAGGAGTGATCCTTTACTCGGCGCTGATGACCGGCATCTATATGATGACGGTGTCGGTGCGGGCCTTCTTCCCGTCCCTTGTTCCGGGCGGAGCGGAGGAGGCGGCCGGGAAGGAAACCGGCGGGAAAGAGCCGGAGGCCACAGACCCCAACTGGATGATGCTGGTTCCGCTTGTGACATTTGTGATCGTGATCATTGGGATAGGTCTTCATTCAGAGCCTCTTATGAGGATTCTGACACTGATTGGAGGTGAGGCAGGATGAACGGACCGGAAATCTTTGATCTGGTGATACCGGGCTTCTGCGGTATGGGAATGCATCTTAAGCTGGACGGATTCCGTCTGGTCTATACCTGCATCGCCGTTCTCATGTGGACGGTCAGCGGGATCTTTTCCAGGGAATACATGTCCCACTATAAGAATAAAACGCGGTACTATCTGTTCTTCTGGGCCACCTTCGCCGCTACGGTGGGAGTGTTCTGGTCGGCGGATCTGTTTACCACCTTTATCTTCTTTGAGATCATGTCCTTTACCTCCTACGTGTGGGTGGCTTTTGACGAGAGAAAGGCCAGCATGCGGGCGGCGGAGACTTATCTGGCTGTGGCGGTTATCGGCGGCATGGTGATGCTTATGGGACTGTTCCTTCTGTATGATTTGCTGGGAACTCTTGAGATGGATGAGATCGGGATCCTTGCGGGAAATCTTCCCCCGTCTCAGAGAGGCCGGCTCTACGCGGCGGCGGGGCTGATGCTGTTCGGCTTCGGCGCCAAGGCCGGGTGTTTCCCCCTGCATATCTGGCTTCCCAAGGCCCATCCGGAGGCGCCAGCGCCTGCCAGCGCCCTGCTGTCCGGCATTCTGACCAAGACCGGAGTGTTCGGCATCATTGTGGTGTCCTGCAATATTTTCGGCGCGGATTACAGCTGGGGATTTCTTGTAGCGGTTCTGGGCCTTATAACCATGTTTCTGGGAGCGCTTCTCGCGGTATTTTCCACCAACCTGAAGCGGACTCTGGCCTGTTCCTCCGTATCTCAGATCGGCTTTATTCTGACAGGAATCGGAATGGCCTGCCTGTTGAGAAGCGTGGGAGAGGGCAACAGCCTGGCGGTGCACGGAGCGTTTCTCCACATGATGAACCATTCCCTGTTTAAGCTGGTGCTGTTCCTCTGCGCGGGAGCGGTCTACATGAACCTGCACCAGCTGGAGCTGGACGATATCCGGGGATTCGGCCGGAACAAGCCGGTTCTTATGTTTGCTTTCCTCATGGGGGCTCTGGGAATCGGGGGAATCCCTCTCTGGAACGGATACGTCAGCAAGACCCTGATACATGAAAGCATTGTGGAATATATGGAAGCCGCGGGAGGGGACCTGTTCTGGCACGCTGCTGAGTGGGTGTTCCTCTTTACAGGCGGAATGACGGTGTCCTACATGCTGAAGCTGTTTGTCGCCCTGTTTGTGGAAAAGCATCCCCACAGGCAGGCGGAATTTGATGCCCTGGGCAGCGTGAAACGGGGCGGAAGCGGAGAGAAGCGGTACATGAATACAGCCAGCGGTGCCGCCCTGGGCATAACGGCAGCCATCCTTCCTGTGCTGGGCCTGACGCCCCATATGACCATGGACCGGATTGCCGCTCTGGGAGAAGGCTTTTTCCGGATGGAAGGCCACGCCCACGCCGTAGAGTATTTCGCCTTTGCCAACCTGAAAGGCGGCCTGATCAGCATTGCTATCGGAGTATTTCTGTATGTGGTTGTGATACGCGGACTCCTGATGGAGGGAGAGGGAGCCGGAAGGCACTATGTGAACCGGTGGCCCCAGTGGCTGGATCTGGAGAATCTGGTGTACCGCCCGGCGCTGCAGGCGTCCCTTGTCCTGTCTACGTTGTTCTGCCGGGCTCTGGACAGCGTTACGGACGGTTTTGTGAGAATCCTTCGCCTTACCACCCACAGGCAGCTGCGGCCCGCCAGAGAGGCTCACGATACCAATCTGGCAGCCCATATGCTGGGAGGGTTCCTTGACCGGGTTCAGAAGAACCGGGACGGCTCGGCGACGGCGGCCCTGGTGCGGAAGGAAGAGCAGACGCGGCATATCCTGCGGCTGGTGGAGACCAGTTTCTCCTTCGGCCTGATGCTGTTCTGCATCGGCCTGTGCATAACCCTGGGATATCTTCTGTTTATGTTCTTCGGGAGATAGGGGCATTTATGAAAAAAATAACCGTTGTGGAATATACGGAACGCTGGTCGGTGGGCGGTATAGAAGTATATATCCTGAAGCTGGCGAGATGGCTGGATAAGGACAAATTTGAGATACGCATCGTAGCGGCCCAGAAGGAAACGGATATTTATGACAGGGAGCTGCTTCAGTACGGATGCCGTGTAGAAAGCATCCTTCCCGAGATTTATTCCAACCCGATAGAGCGTACGGTTCAGAATCAGAAGAGATGGGGCCGGTACTTTCAGGAGCATCCATGCGACGTCGTACATCTGCATATTGGCCAGGGAGTCGCCCTGCGATATGCCAAATTAGCCAAAAAAGCCGGAGTCAGGAATGTGATCGCCTACAGCCACAATTCAGACATTGTAGGGAAACACCGTTTCCTGAAAATGCTTGGGCACCGGTTGGGGAAGCTGGCGTACCACAGGTATATCGATCACATGACGGCATGCTCCGACGTAGCCGCGAGATGGCTGTATTTTGATTCGGACATAAAAAAGGGAGATGTCCGGATCATCCGGATTTTTGTGCAGACGGAGAGATTCAGGTTCTCGGAAGCGGACAGAAACCGGCTGCGGGCCGAATACGGCATTTCTCCGGACACATTTGTGGGCTTGCATATCGGAAGGATGTCCTATCAGAAAAACCAGATTTTTCTGATGGATATATGCGGAGAAATATTAAAGATCAACGGAAACAGCCGCTTCGTAGTCATAGGCACGGGAGAGTTGGAAGAGGAGATACGAAGCCGCGCGGAAACAGAGGGACTTAGGGAGCATATATTATTTATTCCCCAGACTGAGGAAGTATATAAATATATGAGTATGGCGGACGCCTTTATTCTGCCTTCCCTGTTTGAGGGGAATCCCACCGTTGGGATAGAAGCGCAGGCCAGCGGCCTTCCCTGTTACTTTTCGGACCGGATTACGAGACAGGCGAAGGTGCTTGAGTCCTCCGTCTTTCTTCCGCTGGAGCTTCCTGCCGGTGAGTGGGCGGAGCGGATCATAAGCGATTGGAGCAGCTCGAGAGTTTCCCTGCGCGTGGCGGCGGAGGAAAAGGTGAGGGAGAGCGGATACGATATCCCGAAGCAGATCAGTGAAATACAAAAGCTTTACGAAGCGATGTGATATAGGGAAACAAAGAGGGGAGCGCCCGTGGACGCTCCCTTTTGAAATGATTGTTTTCTTTTTTGTCAGCCCTTCAGACCGGAGGTGCTGATTCCTTCTACCAGGTATTTCTGCAGGAAGATGAACATAAGCACTGCCGGCATAATGGACAGGGTAGCCATGGCGAACATGGCGCCGTAGTCGGAGGAGGAACCCGGGTCACTGAACAGCTTCAGAGCCAGGCTGACCGGATATTTGGCGGACTCATTGACATAAAGCAGAGCGGAAAGGAAATCATCCCATCTCCACATGAAGGAGAAGATACAGCCGGTGATCAGAGCCGGTGTGATCAGGGGGAAGATAACCCTGGCAAAGATGCCGTAGTAGGAGCAGCCGTCAATCTTGGCAGCCTCATCCAGTTCTCTCGGGATACCGTCGATGAAGTTCATGTTCAGGTATACGAAGAAGCCCTGGATAGCGAAGAAGTACGGAATGATCAGGGGCTTGTAGCTGCCGACCCAGCCCAGCTTCTGATACCACAGATACTGGGGGATCATCAGAACCTGCGCGGGAAGCATCATGGACAGAAGCATGGCCACGAACAGGATCCTTCTTCCGAAGAACTGGCAGCGGGACAGGCCGTATCCAACCAAGGCGGAGGAGATGACCGTACCGATGGTTGCGACGATGGAGATGAACAGGGAGTTGCTGAAGAACTGCGCGAAGGTGATCTTCGCGAATCCTGCCCAACCGTTGGAGTAGTTCTCCAGCGTCGGATTTGACGGGATCAGCTGGCTGGCCGTAGTGAAGATCGTATTAGTAGGCTTGAAGGAGCTCATGACCATCCAGACCAGAGGATAGATCATAACCAGACCGAAGCCGCATACCAGTACGTGATAAATAACTGTTCCGATTCGTCTCTTCATTAACATGATTTATCACACTCCTTCCGAATAAACCCAGAACCGTTTGGTAGCGAACAGAACGATCGTGATCAGGCCGATGATGGCGAGCATGACCCATGCCAGGGCGGCGCCGTAACCGGTGTTGTAGAACTCGAAGGACTGCTGGTACATGTAAACGGTGTAGAACAGGGTGGAATTCAGCGGACGTCCCTGGGTGATGATGAAGCACTGTGTGAATGCCAGGAAGCCGTTGATCATCTGCATGACCAGGTTGAAGAAAATGGTGGGGGTCAGCAGAGGAAGAGTGATGCTCCAGAACTGTTTCCATTTGCTGGCTCCATCCACTCTGGCAGCTTCATACAGGGAGACCGGAATCTGCTTTAAGGAGGACAGGAAAATCAGCATGGAGGAACCGAACTGCCATACGGCCAGGATGATCAGCATCCAGATAGCCGTGTTGACGTTGCCCAGCCACGCGAAGCTGGTCTTGATTCCGATCAGGCCCAGCAGGCTGTTGAACACGCCGTCGGCCGCGAACATTCTTCTCCACAGGATAGCCACGGCTACGGAACCGCCGATGATGGAGGGAAGGTAGTAAGCAGCCCGGTAGAAACCGGTCGCCAGGGTGGTCTTCTGCAGGATCATGGCTACGATCAGAGCGAAGATCAGACGCAGCGGCACGGAAACCAGAGCGAAGTAGAAGGTTACCTGGATGGTCTTCCAGAAGGTGGGATCATCCGTAAACATTTTAATATAATTCTTCGGCCCTGCAAACACTGCGGGGTTCAGAATATTGTAGTCGCAGAAAGAGTAGTAAAGCGAGATAAACATGGGTACAATCATGAACATAAGAAAGCCGATGATGAACGGAAGGCTGAATACCACGCCGGCCGTGCTTTCCTGGCCCATGAACTGTCTAAACGTCATTTGTTTCTTTTTTTTATTCATGTGCGTCCCCCTTATTTTATTTTGCCTGAGCCGCTGCCGGCCCGGATAGGGATTTATCCGCCAGAGCCGCGGTTTCGCAAAAGAGAAGAGGGGCAGTTCAGGCTGCCCTGCCCCTCTTGGAATCATTATGTAACAGGTTTCAGATCAATTACTTGGTTGCCATGATCTTGTTGGCTTCCTCGAAGAAGTAAGCAGCCGCGTCCTCAGCGGTTCTCTGACGGTAGCAGACTTCCTCAACTACACGGTTCAGCAGATCATAAACCTCGCTGGCGCCATCGGGCTGCGGCGGGTTGATCGGGGAGCAGTTGGGGGTAACTACATCGTTGATGAAAGCAGTGACGGTCTGATCGGTCTCGCTCAGAAGGGGAGCAATAGCTTCTGCTACGTTAGCGGGAGCCGGAACGCCTCTCTCACCAAGGAGGATCTTGTTGGCGTCGATGTCGTTGATCAGGAAGTTCAGGACCTTAACAGCCTCTTCCTCGTTGGCGGAACCTGCGCCGATGGAGAAGAACTGGCTGGACTTTAAGTAGTCAGACTTAACCGGATCATAAGCGGGCCATGTGGTGATTCCAAGCTCCATGCCTTCGGGAGCAGCGTTGATGGATGCTGCCAGCTGGTTGGAGTTGGCCAGTTCACACCAGGAACGGGTCTCGGGAGAGGAACCGTAAACCATGGGCATCTGCTCAACAGCGCCGATGGAGATCTCAGCAAAGATGCTGGGATCGATGAGCCAGCCCTCATCCAGGCCGGTTACATACTGCTGGAAGAAGGGGATCCAGTCCTCAGCAGTACCGTTCATCTTCTTGTCGCCGAAGGGAACGATGTCGAAGGAACGCATGAAGTACTCACTGTAGGAGTTAACCGTACCATAGCTGATATCGGTCTTCACGCCTGTTTTCTCGTTGATCTCGCGAGCATATGCGAAGAAATCATCCATGGTCATGTTGTCCTTGATGGTCAGGCCAATGCTGTCGGTCAGGGTCTTGTCATAGATCAGGGCCGGGGAGTTGATGCCTGCGCAGATGGCGTATACGCCGCCGTCGATGGTACCGGAAGCCATGGTGTTCTCAGAGATCTGAGAGCAGTCCAGGGTGCCGTTCTCGATGTAAGGTGTCAGGTCAACCAGAAGGCCGCTTCTTGCGTACTGGTCTACATACATGTAGTCCATCTGCAGAATGTCGGGCATGGAGTTGCCGGCTGCCAGGGTAGCCAGCTTATCCCAGTATCCGCCCCAGTCAGCGAACTGCGGGTCGATGGATACGCCGGGGTTGTTCTGCTCGTACAGCTCCAGGGCAGCAGCGGTTCTCTCGTTACGAACCTGATTGCCCCACCAGTAGCAGACAAGATTCTTGCCGCCTTCGGAAGAACCGGAGTCAGCGGCAGCAGCAGTGGTGTCGGCAGAGCCGGCATCAGCGGCGGCAGCAGTGGTTTCAGCAGAGCCTCCGGAATTAGAGGAGGAAGAACCTCCGCCGCAGGCGGTCAGCGCGGATACCGCGAGAACGCCGGCAAGTAACAGTGCGATTTTTCTTTTCATAAAGAAACCTCCTTAAAAATAATTAGTTACTTCTTTATTCGGTCAGCATCCAATCCAGGACTTTCCGGATGTAAACATCCCAGAAATCCCAGTTATGTCCGCCGGGACCTTCTTCATAAACCACATCGGCTCCCAGTTCTGCCATACGCTTTCTGGCGTCCAGATTCATCTGGTACAGGAAATCCTCTGTGCCGCAGGCCTGATACAGTTCCGGAGCCAGACCGTTCTTCCGGCATCTGGCGTAAAGCTCAAACAGATCTTTGTCGCTTCCAGCCAGCGTCTCGGGACTGCCGAAGATGGCCTCCCAGGAGAAGGGACTGTCCACAGTGCCCGCCAGGGCCTGCTCATACAGCTTTGCGATATCCAGAGCGCCGGACAGACTGGCGGATTTGGCATAAACCTCCGGAGCGGAGAGAGCCAGATACCAGGCGCCGTAGCCGCCCATGGAAAAGCCTGCTACGTAAGTGTCTTCCCTCTTTTTGGATACGGGAAAGATGGAAGTGATGAAGGACGGCAGCTCTTTGGTGAAGAACGTGCGGTACTGATCACCCTTTGCCATGTCCTGGTAGAAATTGTTCCCGCAGGAAGCCATGACGGCCACAATATGGCGGTCCTGAGCGTACCGCTCGATGTTGCTGAAGCGGATCCAGGAGCTGAAATCTCCGTAAGCGCCGTGAAGAAGATAGACCACGGGGAGTCCGGACTCGTATCCATACTGCTTTTGGGTGTTCTCGTCGACGATCTGCTCATTGCTGGTAGGCGTGGGAACAATGACGTTGAGAGCGATGTTGCGCTTCAGAGTAGAGCTGTAATAGTGACAGGTCATACTTGCCATGACAGTACCTCCATCCAAAATAACTTACAATTTATTATAGATATATTTTGCAGGTTGCACTAGACAAAAATTGCTGTTTATCGTCCCAAACCTAACTTATTTTGACTTTTGAGGAAAATATACCAACAAAACTGGAGACAAAAAAGGACGAAGTTGGTCATTTTGCCAAGCGAATCAACCTGCCGGAACCGGCGGGTTGATTCACTTGCTGCATTTTTAAGGTTTCTATGAAAGAAAAATCGCGCTTTTTAATTCATTTTGCCACAATCGATTATTTAGTAGCCATAATCTTGTTGGCTTCCTCGAAGAAGTAGTTAGCCGCGTCCTCAGCGGTTCTCTGACGGTAGCAGACTTCCTCGACCACACGGTTCAGCAGATCATAAACCTCGCTGGCGCCGTCAGGCTGGGGCGGGTTAATGGGTGAACAGTTGGGCGTAACTACGTCATTGATGAAGGTTGTAACCTTCTGATCGGTCTCGCTCAGAAGAGGAGCGATCGCCTCGGCCACGTTGGTGGGAGCCGGAACGCCTCTCTCGCCAAGCATGATCTTGTTGGCGTCGATGTCGTTGATCAGGAAGTTCAGGATCTTAACGGCCTCTTCCTCGTTGTCGGACCCTGCGCCGATGGAGAACAGCATGGCGGATTTCAGGTAATCCGACTTAACCGGGTCATAAGCAGGCCATGTGGTGATGGCAAGCTCCATACCCTCGGGAGCGACGTTGATGGGAGCTTCCAGCTGGTTGGAGTTGGCGAAGGAGCACCAGGAGCGGGTCTCGGGAGAGGAGCCGTACACCAGGGGCTGCTGTTCGATGGAGCCAAGAGAGATCTCAGCAAAGATGCTGGGGTCGATGAGCCAGCCCTCATCCAGGCCTTTTACGTACTGGTCGAAGAAAGGAATCCAGTCCTCAGCGGTTCCGTTCATCTTCTTGTCGCCGAAGGGGACGATGTCGAAGGAGCGCATGAAGTACTCGCTGTAGGAATTGACGACGCCGTAGCTGATATCGGTCTTGACGCCGGTCTTCTCGTAAATCTCACGGGAATAATCAAAGAACTCGTCCATGGTCATGTTGTCCTTGATGGTCAGGCCGATGCTGTCCGTCAGGGTCTTGTCGTAGATCAGGGCCGGAGAGTTGATTCCCGCGCAGATGGCGTACACGCCGCCGTCGATGGTGCCGGAAGCCATGGTGTTCTCAGAGATCTGCGAGCAGTCCAGGGTGCCGTTCTCGATGTAAGGCGTCAGGTCAACCAAAAGGCCGCTCCTTGCGTACTGGTCCACGTACATGTAGTCCATCTGCAGGACGTCCGGCATAGAGTTTCCGGCAGCCAGAGTGGCCAGCTTGTCCCAGTAGCCACTCCAGTCGGCAAACTGCGGGTCAATGGATACGCCGGGGTTGTTCTGCTCATACAGTTCCAGGGCAGCAGCGGTCCTCTCATTGCGGACCTGATTGCCCCACCAGTAGCAGACGAGATTCTTGCCGCCTTCTGAGGAACCGGAATCAGATGCTGCCGCGGTGGTGTCGGAAGATGCGGAATCAGCGGCTGCTGCAGTGGTTTCGGAAGAACTTCCACCGTCGGAAGCGGAAGAAGAACCTCCTCCGCAGGCGGTCAGCGCGGCAGACGCCGCAAGAGCGCCTGCAAGCAACAAAGCATACGTTCTTTTCATAAAAAATACCTCCTCAACATAACTCGTGTACCCGGGGCTGAAAGCCCCGGAAACACTGTAGTTTTACTTCGGGGACACTGTCCCCGAAGTAGGTT